>JBBQKF010000001.1:0-94460 GCA_038326615.1 Saccharofermentanales bacterium
TTGCATGTATTAAATTTGATTTATTCTTAGAAATTTTATTCATACATATAGTATACCAGATATCGTCATATTAGTCAATATATAATGAATAAATAGCATATGCTTATAGTAACAACATACTTCGATATTACCAAGAAAAAGCCACCTTTCATCTCCATTGAAATAGAGAGGATTCCCGGTGGAATTCCTAAAACAAAATAAGTGCTCGGGATACTTTGTCACTAGCAGAGACTCAAGGTTTTTTGTATACTATGCAAATATAAAGAACCGTCAGGCTGACGGGGTTAGTTTGGTAATAATGCGAACATTAGTTTGTACTTCTCAAGAAGCTCCCACCTCTTATGTGGTGAGAGTAGGTCACGGAGTACTATGAAAAAAAGATTTATATGTAAACCCATTTGCCAGAAAGGGATTTACCGTTTTGAATATCAGGATTTAACTGGAACATCCTGCTGAAATATAAGTGTTACAACTGTTTCTTTGCCGTTGCGGTTGATAAGAAGTTTAACGCTATCACCAACTTTATGACTGTCTTTGATTTTACTTAAAGCTTCACTTGTTAAAACATCTTTTCCATCCACTCCAATTATGACATCTTTTTCTTTTATTCCTGCTTTATCTGCTGCACTACCTTTTTCTACAGTAACAATATAAATGCCCACAGGTAAATTATAATATGATGAAAGGTCGGATGTAATATCTTTAGTTGATATACCCATCTTAATGCGTCCTGTTACGTAACCATTTTTTGTAAGATCATTAACAATTGCTTTAGCTTCGTTAATTGGAATTGCATACCCAAGTCCTTCAATACCAACTGCGCTTGTTTTCGCATTAACTATTCCAATTACTTCTCCATATTGGTTAACAAGTGCACCACCTGAGTTTCCAGGGTTAACTGCTGCATCTGTCTGAATTAATGTCATCGTTGTATTATCTATAGTAACTGTTCTGTTAAGAGCACTGATAACACCAACTGTAAGTGTTCCGTCAAGCGTTCCAAGAGGATTACCAATCGCTATAGCAAGATCCCCAACCTGCATTTTTGATGAATCACCAAAAACTGCTTGAGTGAGGTTATCTGCATTTACTTTTAGTACTGCAAGATCGGTTTTTGCATCAGCCCCTACTACCGTTGCATCATATGTTTTTCCATCAGAAAGTTTTACTGTGATTTTCTTTGCGCCATCAATAACGTGATTATTTGTCATAATAAATCCGTCTTTAGTCATCACAATTCCTGATCCAGCACCTTCACGTGCTTGCTGTTGTCCGAATATGTCAGATGAGGTAAGCTGTGTTCCAATAAAAACAACTGAAGGTCCGACTTTCTTATTGATGTCTGATATTTTCATTACATCTGTTTTTGTGTTATTACTTACTTGCGAAATAAGTTCCGAACTTGTTATTGATGAATTTGAATTGTCATCCTTTTTGGCGCCGTAAAAATCCCAAATTGAAAATGAAACAGCACTTGTTATGATGCTTGTAGCTAAAACAATGCAAAAAAGCGATATCAGAAGTCTACCCCTTTTCATAATAATTTCACCTGATTTTTCTTTTGACACATTGTTTTCTGAAAAAGAATTAACTGCGGGCTCTGGAGAAACAAAATTATGTGATTCCATATTCCCTTCGCTTGTTGAAACATCATTCTCATTCTCAGTCTGATTTTCTTCCCTGTCATTGTTAATAGTTTCATTATTAGATTCTGCTTCTGCATTAGTTTCCATTTCTGAATTATATTCTACTTCTGAATTACTTTCTACTTCTGAATTACTTTCTACATCTGAATTAGTTTCTACTTCTGAGTCTTTAGATGAAATTTGATCGTTATTCATTTCAATACCTCCTAAATATTATTGCGATTAAAGAAATTTTACTTATGATTATTCTACATCAAAAATTTGGCAAAAATAAGTAGTTGAAGCGTAAAATCGTGCCATATTTATGAACAATTGTGGCATTGACAATAATACGATAGCAATCCTGGTAAAAAAAGGCGTATAATATAAGCACATTCCAAAAACATAGTTGTATGAATGTGTAAAATCAGTTACAATGAAGCGTATAATAATTTTCGGAGGAGCAATAATGGAATCAGAAAGACCTCATAACAATAATCAACAAAATCAAGTTAAAAATAACACTGATGGAAATTCTAATAATCCACAACGCAATAACTATAATTACAATAAAAAAAGGAAGCAAAGGCATTTTGGACCTACAGCACCACCAAATTCTCAAGCTGCACCAAAATCAGAACAAGCTAATACACAGTCACAACAGGTAAATCAACAACCGCCTAATAAACAAGGAGGTTTGAATACTACTCCCCAAATAAATTCAAATAGCAATCAACCCCCAAAACCAAGAATTGCCCCACAGCAGCCAGCCCAAAACAACCAAAGAAACAATCCTAATCAATCTGTAGGGGGTTCTTCACAAAATCGGTTTTCAAATCCACAGGGAAGTAACAAGCAACAGCCTAATGTGGGAAATCGTCCTGTACAACAACCACAACAGACACAGCCTTCTTCATCTAATTCTCAACGAAATAATGATCAGAAGATAAATCGCCCTAGTCGTAAATGGGATGAACGCATTGTAAAAATTGAAGAAACATATGAAGACATCAAAAAAGACAATGAGCGAATCGAGAAAGAAATATGGCTCGAAATTGCTGAAATTCATAATGCAAAATTAGATTTATAATTATTATGCATATTATACCAATTGATCATACCCCAATAATTAAGATGCTGTCTTCTTGCTTAGAGAAAGAGATAGTGTCTTTTCATATGCCAGGTCATACAAATGGAAAGTCATTCCCCACATGGCTTGCTAAAAACGCACTTGCCATAGATACAACCGAACTTGATACAACAGATGATCTTCATGACCCAAAAGGGGCAGCAAAAGATGCGTTTACGCTTGCTGCAGATGCATTTGGAGCCAAAGAAACATTTTTCGTAACAACCGGCTCAACCAGTTCTTTGCATGCAGCTCTTCTAGCAACAACAAAACCCGGCACAAAAATAATTATGACCAGAAATGTACATAAATCTGTTATGAACGCATGCATTATGTTTGATCTAATTCCGATTTTTTCATCCGAGAATGACCTTATTAGTGTCATAGCTGAAAATATAGACGCAAAAATAGTACTTTTAACACGTCCTGATTATTATGGAAATTGCATGCCACTGGATGAAATCTCAAAAATAACTCACGAAACCGAGAAATTACTTATTATTGACGAAGCTCATGGGACTCATTTTGCATTTTGCCCTTCATTGCTTCCTGCAAGTGCATTATCATTAGGTGCAGACATTGTTATTCAAAGTGCACACAAAACAGTTCCTTCACTTACACAGGGGTCTTATATTCATATTTCCAAAGATGCCGTTTGCAATAACAGAATTACTTCTAGCGCAATAAAAGATGCTTTATCAATTATTTCAACCTCAAGCCCCTCCTTTTTAATTGCAGCAACACTTGATTATGCTCGAGCATACCTTGCCGAATATGCAAAAGACGATTCAATCAAATTATTTGGACATATTGAATATTTTTATTCATTATTGCTACCGCAGTGGAAAAACTCGTTTTCAAGAGTTTATAAACCGGGATATTCGTATGACCCTTTCAGAATTGTTATTAACGCTTCTAAAATGAATTTTTCCGCTGGTGAGATAGTCAGATTTCTTAGTTCACAGGGTATTATCATTGAATTTTATGACACTGACCGTGTTATTTTGATATGTAAATTTGACAATGAAAAAAAAGACTTTATTCTACTTGCAAATGCACTCAATGATTTTTACAAACAACATTATTATAATGACACTAATTGTAACAAAACAACTAGTGTTAATGAAAATTGCAATGAAATAAGTAGCGAAGATACTTATAAGAGTTGGAATGAAAATATTCATAATATTCCAAAACGAATTTACAATCCTTATTGTGCAATGATAATGAAGGACGAATTTTTTAGTGTTCCATTAAATGAAGCATGCGACAAAATCATTGCTGAAGCTTTAATCCCATATCCGCCGGGTGTGCCGCTCATTTGGCCAGGAGAAATTTTAAGCAGCGATCTTTTTTACTATATATTTAAGCTTATAAATAACGGAATTTCAATTAAAGGTATCGATTTTATTAATGATGATTTGTTAAATACTAATACTCCATACATAAAATGTCTGAAATAGTAGGTTTTCGTCGTTAAAAGTAGCTTTTTAGTGAGTTTCAGAATACTAATTTTTACTGTAAACTTTGATTATTATCAATGATTTTTTCTGCTTGTATTTTACTAAATACTTCGCGTAGAAAAGATTTGTGAAAGGAATCAAATGTGAATATATGATTAATGTTCTGTTTCTTGACAAAGATGATTTATATTGTAAGTCTGTATGTGCGAAATTGAATTCACAACAAGACAAAGACTACTTGAATTTTTATGATTATGAAGCTTATGTTAAGAGGTTTGTTCAGTTAAAATCTGATTTATCAGAAACAAACTCTGACAATGAAATTGAGTGCCCCCTCAATTACACCGACCTAACCAATTCGAACATTGATTGGGACGATACAATAGTGATATATAATCCAATGCAATACCAAATGCCAGATAATATTTCATTTACAATTTTGCTTTGCGATGTGAAACCCAATAACAGTGAAATTTCAAACTGTCTTTTTAAGTTTGAATCAGTAAAATCAATGCTATCTTTTCTCTTAGGTTTTGTTGCTGAGCACCCGCAACTTTTAAAAAACACACAGGAAAACAATCTTGCGTGTATATCAGGAACAGCTTGTCCAAGCCTTGCTCAGGAAGAAATGTTAAAGTTTCGCAAGGAAAAACTTTCCGAGGGCTACAAGGTAATTACTATTGATATCTGTCCACCATATTTTTGTGAATATTTTCCATCAAAAACAACAGGATTTAATTTATCTGATGCTCTTTTAAGGGTCATGGCCGATGATTTAAATGCTGAAGAAATTGGACTATTCCTTTCACTTAAGCCAGATGGCTCTATGCAGTTCAATCCAATTGAACGTTCAGATGATTTTTATGAGTGTACTCCAGATAACTACAGACGATTTGTTGAAATAATACGTAAATGGATAAAACATAGTAATAATAATTATTATGTAATAATTTTCTGTTATGCAGTCCCCTTCTCTTATATTTATTCTATTGCGGTCCTTTGTGACAAGTTTATACTTTTGAATCAAGAAAATGATCCGGTAAGAACTAAATTGTTTATAAAGGAGCTTAATTTTCTTTTATCAAACCTCCCGTCATCCTGCAAAGTTACTGAAAGGCTTCTTAGCTGCAATAAATAATTTATTAGCAAGTGGGAAGATGGAAGGAGAGTAAATCAAATTAACAGGAAGGTTTATCTGGATATAAGAAGATAAGTAGAAAAAGAGAATAGAAAAAAAGAGAAAAGGAAAGGAGAAATCCATGATATTGTCAGATTTAGATTTTATACAGATTAATGATGCAATTTCAGGTAACCTTACAGGATCATCAGATGTTGATGATTATGAATTCAGGAAAATAATTACACGATCAGTCTTAAGTACTTTTAACGGTTCAAGGTTTTCTCTTAAAGAAAAACACGAGATTGTTGAATATCTTTTTAGAAGAATACGTGGGTTTGATGTGATTCAACCATTAATGGACGATGAAGCTGTAACCGAAATTATGGTTAACGGACCTGATTTGATATTTTACGAAAAGTTCGGGAATCTTTTCAAATTTAGTGAAACATTTGAGAATCGAAAACGATTAACTGATGTTATTATGAGGTTTTTCGCAAAAGAAAACAGAAATATTTGTGAAAGTGAACCAATTGCTGATGTAAGACTTGAAGATGGATCAAGAGCCAATGCAGTTTTATATCCTGTTGCTCCAGATGGACCAATCTTGACTATTAGAAAATTTTCAGGCATCAAACCGGATATGAACGAGCTACTAAAGATTAATTTTCTAACTCAAAAACAAGCATCTTATTTAATTGAGGCTGTTAAATCTAAAAAAAACATTTTTATTTCAGGCGGTACCGGAACCGGTAAAACAACATTTTTGAATGTCTTGTCCTGCTATATTCCATCCCAAGAAAGAATTGTTACAATTGAAGATTCGTCAGAATTGAAGCTGCAAAATTCACCGAATCTTGTACGTCTAGAAGCAAGAGCTGTTGCACCTGATGGCACTGGAGAAATTACAATTTCAGACCTTATCAGATGTGCTTTAAGGATGAGACCCGACAGGATCATTGTAGGAGAGGTCCGAGGAAGTGAAGCTGTTGATATGTTGTGGGCTATGAACACGGGGCATCAAGGCTCCCTTAGCACCGGACACAGCAACTCCGCTTTAGATATGATATCACGTCTCTGCATGATGGTTCAAAAGGAGTCTTCACTGCCTGTAAATGTAATTAACACTCTAATTGCATCAGCTGTAAATATTATTGTACATTTAGTAAGATTGCCCGATGGTGGGAGATGCATCGAAAAAATAATTGAAATTAAAAATCATAATAAGGAGGAATTTGAAATTGAAGAAGTTTCATAGAAATTTTGCAATCTATCTGATAATAGTATTCATTCTATATTTACTTTCTTTGCCGTTCATTATGAACACTTTTTTAAGGATTGCTGTTATAATCCCATTATCATTCCTACCATATATGACAGTCAGACTTCACTTAATATCTAAAGACACTTTGTATGCAAGAGAACAGCTTAAAAGTTTTCTGGAAAATTTATGTACAAAAGTCTCCTCTGGAAAAGCTTTGGAATCAGTATTTCTTGAATCGAGAGCTTATCTCACCAATATATATGGAGGTAATTCAGTAATATGCAAAGCACTAAAAGGATTTGAGGATCAAATTTCAGCTGGAATTCCATTTGACGAAGCAATTTTACCAATTGCAAAACAAATTTCATGTCCAGAGGCTGCACCTCTTTTTTATACAATTGCTAATACAAGACATCTTGGAAATAGAATTTTAAATGTATTAAGACAAAGTCTTGTTATGGTTACAGAATTATTAATTGTAACAAAGGACATATCTTCTGATGTATCTCAAAAAAGACTTGAAAGTACAATTATGTCTGCAATGCCTTTTGCAGTTTTATGGAGTTTAGAACTCTCTTCAAAATCGTATCTTAAACCTGCATTTAGTAATCCACTTGGCAATTTCCTTATGGGTTTTGCTTTTATATTTGCAATTTGTGGGTTTTGTCTTGGAAATTATATAATTTCTCAGTCTGTATATAGGAAGGTAAACAGAAATTCAAGTGCATCAAAATCATCATTTTCTAGCCTTTTTTCGGAAATATTTTGTAAATGGATCAAGACAATTTCATTATTTCTAAATGTTTTAACTAGGATTTCCAGGATATGTCCGCAGTCATATATTCTTCCACTTAAAAGAACACTTACCTATTTAAATCCATCAAAATCAAATGTCATAGAGGAATATTTATTTATAAAATTATCAATATTTATAATGTCTTTTGCAGGATATCTAATTTTGAGAATATTTATTGAAATCCCGGTTTCCTATTTTCTTATCGTTTCTTTTGGAACACTGTTTTTACAGGATTTTGATACAAATAACAAAATAAGTAGAAATAAAATTCTAATGATGCAGGACTTCCCAACATTTGTAGGATTATTATCTACTCTTTTAGGAAATGGAATTGTTTTATCAAAGGCATTAGTACTATGTATTGATACTTTTAAAAATTCGTCCGCTCCTTTTTTGTCAGAACTTGCATATCTCAGAGGGTCGATGTCTTCCGGCAAACCTTCATATGAAGCTCTTGAAGCTTTCGCGGATCGTTGTCCAATTGCAGAAGTTTCATGTGCACTTTTGTTATCTGCACAATATGATAGAACTGGTAGTCCAGAAAACTTGAACTTGTTAAAATTACAAACCACAGCATGCTGGTCTCAAAGCAAAATTGCTGCCCGTAAAGAACTTGAAGAATCATCAGTTAAGCTACTTATTCCAATGATGATGCAACTAGTTTGTGTAATTCTTATTACTATTGTTCCTTCTGTTTTTTCAATGAAACTCCTCTCATAAGAATTTTTCATTTCAAACACTTGTTTTTGAAAGGAAATATATACAAATATTTATTTGAAAGGAAGGTAAATCAATGATAAATCTAAAATCTTCTGGCAATGCCAAGGCAAGGTTTATAAGAAAGAAAAATCGCAAAGGATTTGGCACTGTTGAAATTGTATTGATAATTGCTGTTCTTATTAGCCTCGCGTTACTTTTTAGAACAGCAATAACTGCATATGCAACTGATTTAATAACGTCGGTTTTTGGTGATCAAAGTGTGTTGTCATCAAGCGACAAAGGGGATGAATAATAATGGATAACGATACACTATCTAAGAAAATTGATTCTTGTCAGAATATTATTTATTATCAGATAGATTGCATTTCTAAAAACGTTCAGCTTCCTTTGTTACCTATCAGAGTTTCATCCAGGCAGAATCTAACATACCTGGAATTTGATATTTCAGGTAAAATTCATTATCCTGAATATTTTATTCTAAAAAGTTTTACTAGGAATGAACTAATTTCATTTCTTATTTCCATAAGCGATGTTATTAAAGTATGCAGTGATTATTTTTTGGATCCGTATTGTTTTGAAATCTCATTTTCAGCAATTTTCTTTGATAAAGACCATTTGCGCCCCTATACAAACGGATACAGTTTGATTTATTTACCACTATCACAAAATATTGGTAAAGATCCAATCAAAGTTTTATGCTCAGAAGTTAAAGAATTCATCACCTTTTGTTATGAAACAGACGGATCATTTCTTTTAAAAAAGAGCAAAAAAGATAATGCAGAAAACAATATGGCTCAAAGTTTTTTCTTTTCTGAAGAAGAGCAAATGTTATTTGACACTTGGTCTGTTGATAATATCGAGAAGTGCATATCAGATTTGAAAGAAATGTTCGATAATTCCAGCGTTCAAAGTAAGAAAACTAGAAAATTTCAAAAAATTATGAAAATTAAACATAGTGAGAAATTGAAGCAAATTGAGCAAATTGAACAAAGAGAGAGATCTGATTTATCGTGCAACGGTTCATGCACTAAAGATAATAATTTTGAATCAGAAAATTTCAGGAATGAAATATCTGATATATTCGATAGGTCTGATAATTCTAATAATAGTAGCATTAGTACTAACAATTGTATTAGTATTAACAATTGTCATAATAATAATAATAATAATAATAATAATAATAATAATAATAATAATAACAGGCTTGATAAATCTGATATAGATAATATCAAGTTTGTAAACAGCGATTCAAATTATAGCAGTGGTGATAAAGAAGACTCTTTTTCATCTGGCAGCAGTAAAGTTAAAAAAGAAAACATTAAATTAGACTGCGAAAAAACTAAAACATTCACTTCGAAATCGATAGTAATCGCATTATTAGTGGAAGTACTTCTAATATTTATTGCATTTCAAATTTTATGGAATCAGGATCACTTCAAAAATAATTTTACTCCAATTGTTTGGGTTGTTACAGTACTTATCTGTTGCTGCATCATAGATTTCAATCTGCTGTTTAATGATAATTCTCCTCTCTCTGGCAAAAGAAGAAGAAACCTAATGAATAAACAGGCAAAAGATGAATTATCAAATTCAATATTTAATATGAAAGAGGAAGCAACTATTCATATAGAAAATTCTTTTGAAAAATCCAGAATAGCAATGTTATGCTCAGGAATTCCTGGAACCCCGCAGGAAAGCCTAGGACTTAAAGCATATATTCTTGTGAATGATTTTATTGTTGGAAGGGATGGCGCGAAGGCTGATTTCAAAATTAATCATCTTTCAGTTGGGCGAATTCATGCAAGAATTACAAGGAGAGAAAATTCTTTTTTTATAGAAGATTTAGATTCCAGAAACGGTACTTTTTTGGATCAAAAAAAGCTTAAAAGACACGAAGAGTATCTGTTACCCGAGAATTGCAAAATTCGTTTTGCAGAGCAAGAATTCTTTTTTGTGGCAAACTAAAAATTTTTTTACATTACAAAAATAATGTTTATCAATTGTCATTGACTAGATTTTGTTACCCTTTAACACAAGGATTTATAGTTAATCTATCCCAATTTATAATAGAATTAGTAGATCAATTAAGCTATTATAGACGCTATAACATCCTTAAATTTCTATGATAACTAGGCTGTTGCTTTCGAGTGATTTCTTTACATCTATTGCCCTTTGATTTGAGGATCCGCGAAATCTTAGGTTCATTGATCTTTGTGTAATCTCAAATCTCCCATCAATCAGGACATCAATTGATTCTAAAAGATCCTTCCATCCAATTCTTGTTTCTGATTGCTCAATTATTTCTTCCCATGTGTATCCCGTAAAACAAATGATATTTAGTTTTGTTCTATTTCTAATTTCGGTTGCTATTTGGGACATTTCCTCTGCTTGCATAAATGGTTCACCACCACTGAATGTAACTCCATCAAGCAAAGGATCAGCCATTATCTCATTTATAATATTGTCCGGTGACATATCTTCACCTTCGATAAATGAGTGGCTATCTGGATTATGGCAGCCAAAACAATTATGAGGACAGCCCTGAGTGAAAATTGTATATCTAAATCCAGGTCCATCAGTTATTGAATTTTTAACGATGCCTGCAATACGAATCATTCTAATATCACCTACTTATAATATTAATAAAGTCTGTTCTGAATTTTTCTTAAAAATTATTTGCATTAAAAATTAGGTACAATTATATAAAAGCAATTTTAAACCGTGAGCACAATGAATTTTCTTACAATTTATGTTTTGCACGGTCTTCTACTTCAGATCTTTTTGCATTATTGAATCGATCAAGAGTTCCTACAAGATATCCTGTTATTCTTCTGATTCTTTCAAAAGCAACACCATCTTCACCATCTTTCCTTCCACATGCAGGACAGGTATCCCCTATGATGCCATTATACCCACAGACAGGGTCTCTGTCTATCGGATGGTTAATTGATCCATATCCTACTCCCTGCTCAGCCATATACCTGACAACTTTCTCGAACGCTTCAACATTCTGTGTTGTATCACCATCTAGTTCAACATATGTTATATGTCCGGCATTAGTAAGACTATGGTATGGTGCTTCAATCCTAATTTTGTCAAAAGCACTGATTTGATAATAAACAGGAACATGAAAGCTGTTTGTATAATAGTCTTTGTCTGTAACGCCAGGAATTTTGCCAAATATCTTTTTGTCGATTTTTACAAATCTTCCTGATAAACCTTCTGCAGGAGTTGCAAGCAGTGAGAAATTGAGACCTGTTTGTCTTCCCATTTCATCACAAAATTCTCTAAGGTAAGCTACAATTTCAAGTCCTAATTTTTGTGATTCTTCTGATTGTCCATGATGTTTACCAGTAAGAAATATCAATGTTTCAGCAAGTCCAATAAATCCAATTGAAAGAGTTCCATGTTTAATTATTTCTCTGATTTCATCATCCCATTTTAATTTTTCGGAATCAAGCCATAATCCTTGCCCCATAAGAAATGGGAAATTGTAAACCTTCTTGCGCGACTGAACTTCAAGTCTTTCCTGTAACTGATCAGCAACAAGTTTAAGTGTATTATCAAGCTTTTTAAAAAAAAGTGTTCTGTCACCTTTTGATAAAATGGCAAGCCTCGGAAGATTAATTGTGCTAAAGCTGAGGTTTCCTCTCCTAAAGGTCTGTTCTCTTGTAGGGTCATAGACATTTGCAACAACTCTGGTACGACATCCCATATATGCAATCTCAGTCTCAGGACGATTAGGGTCGTAATATTTAATGTTATATGGTGCATCTTGAAATGCAAAATTAGGAAATAATCTTTTGGCACTGGTTTTGCAGGCAAGCTTAAATAAATCATAATTTGGGTCTTCTGGATTAAAATTAACACCCTTCTTTACTTTGAATATTTGTATTGGAAAAATAGGTGTTTCTCCACTTCCAAGACCTGCTTCAGTAGCTTTAAGAAGATTGCGGATAATCATTCTTGCTTCTGCTGATGTATCCATTCCATAGTTAATGGAGCTGAAGGGGGTCTGAGCACCGGCTCTGCTATGCATTGAGTTAAGATTATGTATCAAAGCTTCCATTGCCTGATAGCAAGCTTTATCTGTCTCTTCCCATGTATGTTGGCTAACAAATGATTGAACTCTGCTAATTTGTTCTTCAGTCAATCCAACCTTCATAAGTTGTTCTTTCTCTGCTTCATAGTATGAAAAATCAGGCTGAACACTTGGCAATAATCCAGTATCCTGATGAACTTTCTCGATTATAGTTTTAGCAACAGTAATTGAATCCGAAATGCCGACTATAAGTTCAATAGCCTTACTTAAATTACCAGAATAAAGTTTCTTGTATGTCCATACAACTCCTTTTGCCATTGCATAATCAAAATTAGGAATTGATTGCCCGCCATGCTGGTCATTTTGATTTGATTGTATTGCAATACATGCAAGAGCTGAATAACTTCTTATATCTTTAGGTTCACGAAGTTTGCCATGTCCTGTGGAAAATCCACCTTTAAATAGTCTAATAAGATCTATCTGACAACATGTCAATGTAAGAGCATAGAAATCAAGATCGTGAATATGGATTAAGCCTTCTTTATGCGCTTCGCTATGTTCAGGCTTTAGCATGAACATTTCATAATACATCTTAGAGCCTTCGGATCCGTATTTAAGCATTGTTCCCATAGCAGTATTGCCATCAACATTTGCATTATCTCTCTTGAGATCGCTTTCTTTTGCGTCCTTTGTTGTAATATCGTGATATGTTTGCATAAGCCTTGTATTCATTTCACGAATTCGGTTTCTTTCTGCACGATACAAAATATATTTTTTAGCTGTTTCAGTATAGCCGGCATCCATAAGAACTTTTTCGACAAAATCCTGAATTTGTTCGATTTCAGGTACCTGCGTAGCTGTCATTTCTAAATATTCGGCTGCCTTAGATGCTAGATCCATGCTTAAATCACGGCGGTTCACTACAACTCCATCTGTTGGAATTTCGTTTGCTGCCTCTAATGCTTTATATATTGCATTAGATATTTTCTCGATATTAAAAGGAGCTTCTCTTCCATCTCTTTTTTTTACTCTTGTAATCATTTGCGTTGTTTTCCTCTCTTTTTAACTGCCTGAATTTTCACAAAACACGCCGAAAATGGCTATTTGCCTATATATTGGGGCATTAATGCATTTATGACCGCAATATATAGTATAACTTTAACACAATGGTAAAATTCGTCAAGAGCTTTTTATGAAAATACTGTTATGTATTTATTACAAAATTATCACACAAATAAATCTATTCTGCACAAAAATCAAAAACTTTGTAGTCATTGATATTAATAAAATTTTACATTGGACGGGTATATTTCCCTTCAGGTGCAGACACAAATGTACCTACTCTGACAATTCTAATATTTTTTGCATCATCAGATGTAAAAAAGTTTGCATCAACTAACGATTCTAGCAGAAGGTCAGGACGAAGATTTTCTTTACTTCCGGCTTTAACAAGAATTTTTAAGGAATTAGAATCTACTACTTCTATTGAAAGAATAAGTGGTTTGACATCAACAATCTTTTGAACTCCTTTAGAAGTTTTTGTTACCATTAATGTCTTTGATTTTTCTATCAGATCTTTTGCTTTTGCGAATTCATTTCCATGAAAGAGATACTGTGCTGCAGCAACTTGTGCCATCATGCTTTCTTTGGTAGGAGTTACAGCTATTGCACCCATAATGCTGATACCTGGCGGAAAAGAGTTTTGCATTCTTCGAACCATATCAGCAGGGGTTATTTTACCTCGAACTGTTATATCTACATAATCATCTATTGTTTCAACTCCCACACCGAGTGGAAGTGCAAATGCCATAACCGGTCTAGGATTAAACCCTTGAGAATATTCACATGGAATTCCAGCACGTTTAAGAGATCTTTCGAATATTCTCATCATATCAAGATGAGCAACAAACGATGTTGCACCTTCACGTGAGAAACGAGTTCTTACAATAGTTGATTCATCGCCTTCGCCTGATTTAATGTTTGGAGAAAGTGGTAATGATCTGCCTTTTCTTGTTGGGTTATTCAAAACAAACACCTCCTCCAAATTGGTTGGCTCCACATGAGGAACAGGATGTTCTGCATTGAGGTGTCAAGGACTCTTCTTTTGCAAGTCTATTTTCGTTAAAAAGATATTCTTTTGAGACACCACAATCAATATGATCCCAAGGGAAAACTTCATTTTCTGATCTTTTACGCCCAGCATAAAACTCCGCTGAGAGATTATCTTCCTGCATACATTCGATATATATATCATAATTAAAGTGGTCGTCCCATGAATCAAACTGACATCCACGCTTATATGCTTTATATATAACGTTAGAAAGCCTTCTGTCCCCTCTTGCAAGGACAGCCTCCCATAAGGATGTCTTAGAGCCATGCCATTGAAATCTGACACTACGGCTTCTTAATAGACCACGCAAATGCTGCTGCTTCTCGCTGAGTGACTCGATAGTATCCTGCATTTCCCACTGAAATGGCGTAAAAGGTTTAGGAATAAACATTGCAGCACTTACTGTAAGCTCAAGTGGACGTCTTTTAAAATCTTTAGGAAGCATTGCGTACATTTTCTCGATTTTTTTAGTAACCGTAGCAATCCCCTCAACGTCTTCCATTGTTTCTGTTGGTAACCCAAGCATAAAATAAAGTTTTATACTGTTCCATCCCCCATCAAAAGCAATTTTCATTGAATTCATGAGATCATCTTCAGTTATGCCTTTATTTATTACATTTCTAAGTCTGTCTGTTCCTGCTTCGGGAGCAAATGTAAGTCCACTCTTCCTTGTTTTCTGGGCTTTTTGCATAATATCAAGAGTAAATGAATCAACTCTCAAAGATGGAAGTGAGAGACTTGAATGAGTTTTTTCGAGTTCACATAATAATGGTTCTGCCAAATCTTTAAAGGCTGTATAATCGCTTGTTGATAAAGACAGCATCCCAACTTCATCATATCCGGTCTGTGCCTGAGCAAGTTTGGTTTGTATTAGCAGTGTCTGTGGAGATTTTTCACGGACTGGTCGAGTAATAAAGCCTGCCTGACAAAATCTGCATCCTCTTGTGCACCCGCGAAATATTTCTAAAAATATGCGGTCATGAACAACTTCTGTATTAGGGACAATTACTTTAGTTGGATAATATACATTATCGACATCCATCACAACTGCTTTTTTTATACTTGCAGGAATATCAGAAATATTTGGCTCAATTGATTTGATAGTATTATCTTCATTATACAAAACATCATAAAAAGCAGGAATATACGCGCCAGTAATAGTTTTTGCAACTAATACGAGAAAATCCTTCTTCGTCATGGTTACTTCTTTTTTATACTTGCCATATAAGTCCATAAAATGATTAAGTTGTTCTTCACCTTCACCAATAAAAACTATATCGAAAAAATCAGCCACTGGTTCTGCATTGAAAGCACAAGGACCACCTGCAACAATAATCGGCGAATCTTCTCCACGATCTTTTGAATAAAGGGGAATTCCAGCTAAGTCGAGCATCATAAGAACATTTGAATAACACATTTCGTATTGTAGTGTAAATCCAACAATGTCAAATTCCGATATAGGTGTTTTTGTTTCAATTGAAAAAAGAGGAATCGATCCTTTCTTTAGTTGTTCTTGCATATCAGCCCAAGGAGCAAAACATCTTTCACAATAAGTGTCTTCCCTCTCATTTAGCATATGATAAAGAATTTTCATTCCAAGATGAGACATCCCAATTTCATATGTATCAGGAAAGCAAAATGCGAATCTGTTAAGGGGTATGCTTGTATCTTTAATTACGCTATTCCACTCTCCGCCAAGATATTGAGCAGGTTTAGTAACTGATAGCAAAACACTTCTTGGGATTTTAACCGTTGTCATCTATTCCTCCGATTTTATTTCTAATAATTTTCTTGACAAGCACTCTTGGGTAAATATTAAAAAATTTCATTGTTAATAAACAAGGCAGTCAATTTGTTTGACTGCTAGTAAATTTCTGATCAGTATTTTAATTAAATTTTGTCAAGGTCAAATTCTTCAAGGATTGACTTAAGCAAAGCAATTTCTTCACTAGTCATCGATATCCCTTTACCCATTTTCAGATGATCTGCTGACCAATCACGTATATCAAGTTTTGGTTTGCCTTCATTCCAGCTAACAATATTAACTTCACGGTTCCATCCGGATGTGCTAGAACTGATTACTCCGATTTCTTCAACAATTTCAAATTTAAATTCTTTAGTAGCCATATAATCCTCTTTCTTCTTTTTTATAATTCCAATAATTCCAATAAGAATCTAATAATCTTAATATTTCTAATACCAATATAATAAAATTATTATCGCGTTTACTCAGTAAGTATTATAAATCCATTATTCTATTGAAATAACTGAGAAATCACTATTTCTACAATATCAATTTGGTAGTTACAGTGCATTCTTGCTTTATATAATCCAGAATATCTGGTTATACCTGAGTAAAAGCTATAGTCTTGTATAATAATTTCAATTATTATAAAATTTAAATACTTTGCAAATAATTTAATAAAAAAGTTTTACATTATTTACTGAAAACTAATATAACACCAAATACAAGTTTTGAAAACCCCAAAAATGAAATTTTAGTTCAATTCTTTCTTGTGTTTCTGGATTGTGACAAGCATTTCTGTTAATTGTTCTTCTAAATCACCCAATTTTTTCTTTGCGTAATCCATTGATTTTTTTCGGATTTGAGTTGCTGATGTATTAGCGTTGTCGACCGTCTGTCCGGCTAAAAGTTTGGCTTTTCTGGTAATTTCGTGCTCATCAATCATTGCTGTCATACGAGTTTCAGCTTCCCGCATTATACTTTCGGCTTCCTTTCGCGCCTCTGCAATAAGTTGACGGTTCTGATCTAAAAGCCACTTTGCCTGCTTTATTTCGTTTGGAAGATTCTCACGAATCATACTAATAAGAATTAGCAATTCCTCACGATCAACTATGCAATTGTCAGTAAAAGGAAATGCCCGTGCTTGATCAACGCTGGTTTCAAGACGATCAATCAACTCATAAAAATCAGCTTCTGCAGGCGCATTAGCGTTTGTATTATTGTTTATATTATTATTTTTATTAACCATACAACCTTCTCCTCTGGGTAAAGATGATTTACCATAAATTTCAGGTTTCTTAATTTCAGGTTCTTTTTAATTTATTCTTTATAAAACTTGCTATATCTTTCGAAACCATTCCTGATACATCTCCACCATATCGTGCAACTTCTTTGACTATCGTTGAACTTGTAAACGCAAGATCCATTCTGCACGGAAGTAAAACAGCTTCAAATGACGTAAACAACAATTTGTTTGCCGCACACAATTCCGCTTCATACCGAAAATCAGATTCACTTCTTAACCCACGAACTATTGCACTAGCATTCTTTATTTTAAAATAATCTACTAATAGTCCGTCAAATGACTCAACTTCTACATTATCTATTCCCGCTAAAGATAATCTAGCCATTTCGAGCCGTTCTTCTACAGTAAAAGCAACCTTCTTGGTGCTGTTAGTAAGAATTGCGACATAAAGTTTATCGCAGATTGAAACCGCCCTGCGTGCTATGTCAACATGTCCATTTGTGAAAGGGTCAAAAGTACCCGGATATATAAATATTTTCATCAATTTCCTGCCTTTTATTTCTATTTAATTACTTTTCAGCTTCTATATCATAAAATGATACCATGATAGCTCCATACTTACAACTTTTTTTTAGTTTTAAATTCATTACAAGATCTTCCGGAGTATCCGTTGCACTGTGTTCAAGCATTAAAAGTGAATTTTCTGCAAGCAATCCATGCTCTTTTAATAGTATTACACTTTGCTTGAAAGATTTAATAGCATTATCAAAAGGTGGATCCATATAAACAAGATCAAAAGGACCGTATGGTTTTGCTTTGATTATTCCAGATTTTATATCAGCCATAATAACGATTGCATTAGTGTTAAGTTTTGTTTTTTCTAGGTTATCCGAAATACATTTTATACATTCCTTAGTCTGCTCTACAAAAACCGCTTTACGTGCACCACGACTAAGAGCTTCAATTCCTATTTGACCAGACCCACTAAATAAATCTAGAAATTTAGCGTCTGCAGTCCGATTAGTAATTATACTGAAAACAGCTTCTTTAACTCTATCTGCTGTTGGTCTTGTACCTAAACCTGCTGGGGTTTTGAGAATTATACCCCCCGATTTACCTGATACAACTCTTGGCATTATTTTGTCCTCCTATGTTAAATCCCTACATTAAGGAAATGCTCTCCGAAACGTTTATTTATTGATGGTAACAGATTTCTGTTTTCAGGTAAAGTAATAAGTGGATCTTTAGTGAAAATTATTTCAAGAGCCGCTTGAGTTTCTTTAAGTATATCAGTATCTCGATAAAGATTTGCTATTTTCATTTCAGGTATTCCATGCTGCCTAGTTCCAAAAAAATCCCCTATTCCTCTCAATTCGAGATCTTTTTCTGCAATTTCAAAACCATCAATGTGTTTACAGATTATTCTTAGTCTTTCGTGCGAAGTTTGAGTTTCAGTGTCACTTTCAAGTATACAAATTGATCGGTAAGGACCTCTTCCGATTCTTCCTCTAAGCTGGTGAAGTTGTGCAAGACCAAATCTTTCGGCGTTTTTAATTAGCATTATTGATGCGTTTGGATTGTCTACTCCAACTTCTATTACAGTAGTGCTTACAAGAATATTTATTTCGTTTCGCATGAATTTCTCCATCACTTCATTTTTAGTTTTATTATTCATCGCTCCGTGTAGTAATCCAACATTCAATTTTGGAAATATTTCATTTGAAATTGTAGTATAGAGTTCATTTACAGAATTTAGGTCAGACTCCAATGAAGATTCTATCATCGGGCAAACAATATATATCTGACGACCTTCAGAAATTTCTTTTTCTATAAGTGAATAAATTCTTTTCTCGTCAGAGCTTTTTGCTGTATATGTTTCAATTGGCTTTCTGTTAACTGGTAATCCCTTCAATACTGAAATGTCAAGATCCCCGTAAAGTATCAATCCGAGTGTTCTTGGAATTGGGGTAGCAGACATTACAAGAACGTGAGGTACAAATTCACTTCCCTTCCCTAAAATTCTTCTTTGTTTAACACCAAATCTATGTTGCTCATCGGTAATCGCGAGCGCAAGATTATGAAATACAACCGACTCTTCAAGAATGGCGTGTGTCCCAATTAAAATGTCTATTTCACCATCTTTAAGACGGTTCAATATATCTATTTTCTTTTTACCCGTAACTGATCCTGTAAGTAATTCTATTCTAGTTTGGGTTCTTGCAAAAAACATCATTATTGTTTTATAATGTTGATTTGCGAGAACAGACGTTGGCGCCATTAGTGTTGCTTGTTCTCCATTAAAAACACAGCATGCAATCGCTGCTGCTGATATAACAGTTTTACCAGAACCTACATCGCCTTGAACCAGGCGATTCATTGGGATTTTTTTTGCAAGGTCACTTATAATTTCTTTAATTACTTGATTTTGCGATGGTGTTAAAATAAATGGCAAATTATCATAAAATTTTTGCATCTTCACGTTATCAGGATTAATAATGAAAGCTTTTGTTTTTCTTACAATAGTTGATTTTATCAGTCTTAAGCCTGCCTGAACCATAAATAACTCCTCAAAAACAAGTCTTCTTCTTGCTATCGCAAACTCCTCCATACTATTTGGATTATGAATTTTCTCATATGCAAATTCAACAGTACAAAGTTTATACTGTTTTCTTATTTCATCTGATAAAGGGTCAGGAGGCAGAAAATTCGATTTTGTTGATGCATCAAGAATTAACTGGCGCATTACGCCTTGTGTCAGTCCATTTGTTAAACGATATAGTGGTTTAATTTTCCCTTTTGCTTCTGATGAATAAATTTCGAAAGTTGGATTAACTATTTCAAATGAAATGCCATTTCTTTTAATTTTTCCATGAAATAGATATTGTTGACCTATCATAATTTTCTCTTCAAGGTATGGTTGGTTAAACCAAGTACAAGATATCGCTGCATTAGAAGAATCTCTGAGCACGGTTTTAAGTATACTCATTCTCCCCTTCCTGCGAAGGCTTGGCTTTTGTGAAGCTGTTGCAACAAAAGTCTCAACAGCACCGTCTATAAGATCAGCAATTGATTTAGGATTTGTCCAGTCTTCATAATCTCTTGGGAAGAACATAATAAGATCTTCTATGGTAGATATTTCAAGTTTTGCTAAAAGATCTTTACGTCTTTTTGCAACACCAGGAAGATCCGTAAGTAACAATTTTTTTTCATTCAATGCTCTCTAGCCCCTTTATACAAATTCGTTGCAATTCGCACTTCGTACATTTTGGATTTCTAGCAGTGCATATTGCCCTTCCATGAGTTACAATTCTGTGACCGAATGCAATCCATTCTTTTTCGGGAAGACAGTCCATTAAATCCTTTTCTATTTTATTGGGATCCATAGAATCTGTAAGTCCAAGATGCCTGGAAATTCTTCCACAATGAGTGTCTACAACAATTGCATTGATTTTATAGCAATCACCAAGTATAAGGTTGGCAATTTTACGGCCAACTCCAGGCAATGTCAAAAGTGAATTCATATCTCTCGGGACATTTCCTCTAAAATTCTCTAATATTTTCGTAAGACTCCCTTTAATTGACTTTGCTTTTACATGATAAAATCCACAGCTTCTGATCCGTTCTTCGATTAAATTAACTGGAGCATCCGCAAGTAAATTTATCGATTCGAATTCATTAAAAAGACTCTTACAGACAATATTGACTCTTGCGTCAGTGCATTGGGCAGCTAAAATGCCTGATATCAATAGTTTCCAGGGTTCACGATAATTTAAAGTACAATCAGCATCTGGGTACATTTCACCAAGTTTATTTACTATACTAGTTGCTCTATCTTTTTTTGATATTTCAAGTAATTTTGTTCTAAGTTTCACTAGTCTAGATTCGTCTGATTTATCTGCCATATTTGATGTATTTGTGTTATGAGATTTGGTTGGTTTGGTTGGTTTGGTTGGTTTGGTTGGTTTTGCTGGTTTTATTAATTTTTCCGGATTAACTAGGCTAGCTTTTTTGATTGGGTTAGCTGTCTTTGTTGCTTTAATTGGTCCGGTCATGGGGTTTTCTCCAAAAGAATAACACTTTTCTCGATTTTTTCGTCTGTTAATAGTCTGTAAATTAAAATTTGAATTTTATCCCCTGGTTTTTTCGTATTAAGAATCCGTCTTAAATCGGCAGTGCTATTCATAACAGTATTGTCGGCTTCAATAATTATATCGCTTTTTTCTATTCCTGCTAATGATGCGGGTCCTTTTGGATCGACCGAACGAATAAGGATTCCATTTGGAAAGCCATATAATTCCTGCAAACCACTATATTCATTTTGTCCATATGCAAGTATCCCTAGCCATGTTCTTCCGTTAACAAATCCACTCTTCTTAAGATCATCTGATATTGTCATTACGATATTTGATGGAATCGCAAAGTTTATTCCCTCAAATGTGCTTTTTTCAAGTCCAGCATTATTTATTCCGATTACTTCACCCTTTGAGTTAACAAGGGCTCCACCTGAATTCCCTGGATTTACCGCTGCATCCGTCTGTAGTAGTTGCATTACTGTACCATCATCAAACTCAACTTCACGGTTTATCCCACTTATTATTCCCTGAGAAACTGATCCCATATATTTTAATCCGCCTGGGCTTCCAATTGCAATAACAAAATCACCAACAACAAGTTTGTCAGAATCTCCAAATATCGCAGGACTTAGACCCTTAGTACTTATTTTTAGCAATGCAATATCCGTGATGCTATCAAACCCTATAATTTGTGCTTTAAATGATTTACTATTCTCTTCAACAAATACTTCAATACTTGCTGCTTTTAATATTTTCCCCTGTTCATCAAGTAAATCTGCAATAACATGCTGATTTGTTACAATATATCCATCAGAAGATATTATAACGCCTGTTGCTTCAGCGGTTAAACTTTCGAAAGCATTAGATGAAGTATTTGTGGCACGAATCCCTACGATTGAAGGACGAACCTTTTTTGCTATGGGAACAACTATTTCTTCATATCCCTTTATCTCAATGACAGTCTTCGTATTTGATGATTCATCCTTTGAATTTGTATTTGAATTAACATTAAAGCCATCCGGTAAAAAAACAAAAATAAAAAGTCCTGCCGTCAACATTGTTCCAATAACTCCTGCGACCATCCCAACTAATGCTGTTCCAACCCAGCTTCTGTTATGACCTTCCATAAAGCCCTCCATAAAAGTAAATTCATTGCTATTACAAAAACCTACGTCAATAAGTATTATTGTTTGCTACTAGTTTTTAATATTAATATCTGTTGTCAATGTAATAATAATAATTAAAATGCTTTAATAATTTAATCCATATCTTATACTATCTCAAATTTATAACCTACGCCCCACACAGTCTTAAGTCTCCAGTTATACCTTGTGCTAATTTCATCAAGTTTTTCACGAATGCGTTTAATATGGACATCAACGGTCCTAGATTCCCCATAAAAATCATATCCCCAAACATGTCCAAGTAATTGCTCCCTTGTAAAAACTCTGTTTGGGTGTGTGGCAAGAAAAAATAGCAATTCTAATTCCTTAGGAGGCATTTCTATCCGATTATTGTCTGCAACAACCACATAGCGGGCTTTATCAACACGCATCCCCGGGTATTCAATTATTTCATTCTTGGTTCCAAATTCATTTGTTCCGTTTGTCTTATCTTTACAGTTCTCGCATCTTCTAATAACTGCGTTGACTCTGGCGAGAAGTTCCTTGGGATCAAATGGTTTTAAAACATAGTCGTCAGCTCCTAATTCAAGTGCAACAACTTTATCAAGTGTGTCACCACGGGAAGATAACATTATTATTGGAGTATCACTGATTTTTCTTATCTCACGACACACATCAAAACCATCTTGACCCGATAAGAGTAGTTCTTGAATTACCAGATCAGGTTTTAACTGCAAAAACATGTCAATTGCTTTATCTCCTAAAAGGCATCCAGAAATTGTAAACTCTTCTTTGTCAAAATAAATTCTTAGCTGCTCACATGTATTCTGATCTTCATCAACTACAAGTATTCGTTTCATCAGTACCTCATCCTCCTTTTATAAAAATTTCGTTACCGCTGCAGACAATCTCTCAACTTCATTCTTTTTGTTTTCTGTTGAGCATTTCATTGAGTTCTTCCAAAAAAGAATTTACATCTTTAAACTGTCTGTATACTGATGCAAAACGCACATATGCTACTTCATCTATCAGTTTTAGTCTTTCCATAACCATTTCGCCAATCTCTTGTGACATTATCTCTCTTTTAAGTGAATTTTGTGATTGTGTTTCTATTGAGTTAACTAGCGCCTCAATCTGGGCCGTAGTTACAGGACGCTTCTCACAGGCCTTCATTATTCCTGATATAAGCTTATCCCTGTCAAATGGTTGACGAGTGCCCTCTTTTTTTATAACGACTAAAGGTAAATTTTCTACTTTTTCGTACGTAGTAAAACGAGCATTGCATGAAATGCACTCACGTCTGCGTCTGATTGCAGCGCCTTCATCTGAAGGTCTTGAGTCAATAACTTTATCTTCGTCATGTCCGCAAAAAGGGCACTTCATGTTGTATTCTCCTTCAAATGAAAGCTTATATAAATGCTATAACTATTTGTCATTATCTTGTAAAAACCAAGGTAAAATCCTGTTCTTTTTTTCATGAACAGGAACTTTGGGCGGTTCAGTATAATTAACTTTCTCTGGTCTTACAAAATTCGTAGGAGTTTGAGGTGTCTGTTCTTGGTAATCGACTCTTGTTGTATGAGTTCTCTTGTATGAATCACCAGAACTTATTTCGATTTCCTCATTTTCTACACTCATAGAAGCTAAATTTTCAATGCAAGCATCCAAATCAGCATCCTGTCCTATTTTAAGAAATCCAGATGTGGTTTTTTGTGATGATGAATTAGTCTGTGAATCATTAATAGAAACATCATCTTCAGTCAATGATGTAAGAAAATCAGGTATGTCTTTTTCTTTTAATGGCATATCAAATATTGGAATTTCTTCTGCTTTTGTCTTATCGGAATTTGTTCTGTTATTTAAAATATTCCGATAACCAGCTGGTGTAGTTGCTCTGTCAAACCCGCTTGCAATAACAGTGATCATAATTTCGTCTGATAACTCAGGATCAATTACAGCTCCGAAAATAATATCAGCATCAGGCGAAACTGCATCACGAATAACTGATGCGGCTTCATCTACTTCACGAAGTTTCATGTCCTTACCACCAGTAAAGTTAATAATCACACCTCTTGCCCCGTCAATTGTAGTATCAAGTAATGGGCTATTGATAGCTTGTTTAATTGCAATAGATGCACGGCCTTCACCAGAAGCACGGCCAATTCCCATGTGACAAACACCCGCGGCAGTCATTACTCTTCTTACGTCCGCAAGGTCAAGGTTTATAAGTCCAGGAATAGCAACTAAATCAGAAATACCAGAAACACCATATGAAAGAACCTGGTCAGCCATATAGAATGCTTCATCTAAAGTTGTATCATCCCCAGCAACATCTAAAAGTTTATCATTTGGAACTACAATTAAAGAATCAACGAATTTCTCTAGTTCCCGAATCCCTTTTTCAGCGTTCATCATTCTTTTTGAACCTTCAAATTTAAAAGGACGTGTAACAACCCCAACTGTCAGAATTCCAAGTTCCTTTGCAATCTGTGCAATTATTGGAGCACCGCCGGTTCCTGTTCCACCACCCATTCCTGCAGTAATAAATAACATATCGGTCCCGCGAATAAGTTGTCCTATTTCGTCTTTCGATTCACTAGCAGCTTTTTCGCCTATTTCGGGGTTTGCACCGGCTCCAAGGCCTCTTGTTATTTTCTCTCCAATTTGCAACCGGTTTGTAGCTTTAGTTCTTTGTAAGGATTGGTTGTCTGTATTAATTGTTATAAATTCAATACCTTTAACATCGCCTTCAATCATACGGTTAACTGCATTACACCCACCACCACCGATTCCGATGACTTTTATTGTAGCAAAATTATCATTATCCATTCCAAAACCCATTAAATTATAATCAGCCATGAATTTACCCTCCTTCAATCGAAAATCATAATCGATTACTATAGTTATTATCATTTTACACTACTTTTTAAAGTGATACAACAATCGATTGTGCATTTCTAAATTATTTTATTACTTTTTTACAACATCTTGTGATTCTATTCCTGTATTTCTTCACCAGTTCTATTTTTTTCTTTTCTTGATGCTTCAATTTTGAAAAGCCAGAGTCTTCGAATTATCGAAAAATTAATGAAAATCCTGTTACCAAATGCAAAAACAGCTGCCAAATAAAGTGAAATTCCAAGTTGATCTCCAAGAGCAGCTAAAGATACAGCAATTAAAGAATTTCCTATAAGGCCTGAAATAAATAGTTTTATGTTGAATTTCCCTTGCATATTAGCTGCAAGTGCCCCAATAATAGAATCGAAGCATGCAAGAATTCCTACTCCAACATAAATTGAATACGCTTGTGGAATATCCACGTTCAAAAACAATCCAATTACAAGTCCTATAATTAATCCCAATAACGCCAGCATAATAACCCTCCTGTTTACTTATCGGATACCTAAAAATTATCTTTCCGGTATAAATACTTTTTGTGTAGAGGACAAATCAAGTATCCCCTTCCCTTTTCCACCAAGTTTGCCTTGTTTTAATGCAAATCGTAGCCAGACCATTTTGTCAGCATTTTCATTAGAATTTTTGACTTTTACTATTAGCTCTTCATTTGTTCCCGGAAGTAGCAAAGTCAAGAATAACAATTTATCCTGAATAGGTCTTATCGTCTTTATCTCTGGTAATAATTTTACATCAACACGGGTATCTTTGTCAGCATTTATTATATCATTTAATAAAACAATTGACTCGTTTAATGAATCCGGTAAATCAACCGATGCTTTATGCCCGCATTGTATCTGATTAGCAACAACACCTTCAATTACAGGAATACCTCTTGAATCTGATTTATTAAGTACTTCAAGGACAATCCCCTCTGAATCAATAATAACACAGCCATCATTAATTGCAACATATGCAACTTCAATCCGTTCATCAATATTCACTTTAATCATAGATGGAAAAACGGATTCTATCTCAACATTTCTTATATAAGTCAAGTTTTCTTTTAGTAATTGCTCTGATTTAGCATGTCTCAATTGAAATAATTGCTTTATTGATCCATTAACACCATTAAAGAGATGAAATCCAGTCTTTAAGTTTCCAATTGAGATTATCTGACCTCTGGTTACAACCCGACTCCCAGTGATATCGATAGTAGATACATAAAATTGTGGTAGGACAAGAACAAGAATCAAAATTAAAGTTAGAAATCCCCCAAATGCGAAAGTTCCTACGCGGTTCGCTTTTTTCTCCCTTTTTGTCAATTTATATCTACTCATCAGGTTTTCTTCTTAGATGAAAGAATTGCAATTTCACTGTAAATCAATTTAGTAGCATCAGGCAAAGCTAATGAACCCGAAAGTTTCTCCATTGAGACAATCTGCTTGGGATTTTCAAAAAGCCTATTTAAATGACTATATAAGCTTTTTGCATCCATTTCACTGTCTTTTATTAAAATTGAAGCGCCAATATCTGAAAACGCTTTCGCATTATATGTTTGATGGTCACCAGCAGCATAAGGATATGGAACCATAATAGATGCTTTCGCAAGCATTGCAATTTCACTGCAAGTAAGAGCACCTGCCCGGCACAAAACTATGTCAGCGGCTGCAAGATAAAGATGCTGGTCAAAAAGGTATTCCTTCAAATTTATCATATCCTTATATCCTTCAACAGCTTTGGAAAGCACAGGGTAGTTAAGCTTACCACATGAAAGAATAAATCGATAGTCAGGTTTAGGATAGGTTTTGACAAGATCAAAAACCACTGTATTTATAGTCTTTGCTCCGAGGCTTCCACCGGTTGCAAAAACTATTTTCTCACTCTCACCAATTTCAAGTATTTTGCGGGCTTGCGCCTTTGTGAGATTATAAAACACTTCCCTGACAGGATTGCCTGTCAGGACTGTTTTTTTTGCTTTTTTAAATTTTTCTTCGGTATCTGGAAAACTTACGCAGACAACATCTGCATGTCTTGAAAGAAATCGATTTGCCTTTCCTGGAAAAGCATTTTGTTCGTGTAATAATGTAGGAATTCCTAAACTTGAAGCCATTGAAACAATAGGTCCACACACATATCCGCCAGTTCCTATAACGACATCAGACTTTTCCCTATTAAGCAATATTTTGCTTTGACTTCTTCCTTTGAAAAATGAATAAATTGCCATAAATAATTTTTTCGAAATTCTTTTTGGAAATCCAATGGCCTCAATGTGAAAAAGTTCATATCCACTTTGGGGTATTAAGGTATTTTCAATTCCATTTTCTGTTCCGCAAAAAATTATGCGAGAGTCAGGCTCATTTCTCCTGATTTCATCAGCAATCGCAATTGCAGGATTTATATGACCGCTAGTTCCTCCAGCTGCAATAACATATGTTTTGGCTTTCATTTGACCTCCTGCATTTCTTATAAATAGTGTTATATAAATCTAATAAATCGATTATTCTTAATGTTTCAGGATTAAGTTTTCAATACCTATACTTTTCTTGTTTTAACTCCGGATTTTGATACACATAATAAAAATCCAACAGCAAGCATGAAGAATATTGCAGAGGTCCCTCCATAACTAAAAAACGGTAGAGTAATTCCTGTTGGCGGTATCGCTTTAGTTGCAACACCAATATTTAAAAATGCTTGTAAAGTAATAAGTATCGAAAACCCAAACGCAATAAGTGAACTATGAATTGACGAAGCCTTAGCCGCAACCCTTACTCCTAAAATTAAATAAATCGCAAAAAGCAAAATAACAAAGAAGCCCCCAATCAGCCCTAATTCTTCAGCAATAATCGAAAATATATAGTCGTTATATTGCATCGGTAAATAGCCCCATTTCTGTATACTATTCCCGATTCCTACACCATATATCCCCCCTGAGCCAATTGCATTTAGCGACTGGGTAGTTTGAAGCATGTCGTCTTTATCAACAGTTGTTGAATTGCCGAAAATAGCAATTCGATCAAAAACATAATTAAAATCTACATAGTGCTGCAATTTTTCTGGAAGCAATGGAAATATAACCATAATAATTAATACAAGAAGGAGTATAATCGCAATTATAAAAATGAACCCAGTTACCCATGATCTCAATGGTATTTTTGCACTTATGAAAAGAAAAAATGTCAGTATTGAAAGAATAACGAGACATGATATATGTGGCTGTAGCAATATCAGAACAAGCCAAAAACCAATTGCTAATACAGGAATAACAATATCGTAAAAACCATCTTTCCATGACTGCAAATGCGCCTTTTGTGCTAAATGTTTACCCGCTGCCCGTTGCCTTTTAACCCATGAAGTATATCCTGCAAAACAAAGAACAAGAGATATTTTAGCTGCTTCAGTTGGTTGAAAAACAAACCCTAAAACTCTTATCCATCTTTTTGCACCATTAAGAGATATTCCACAAAGAATTGGATTACGCGGTATAAATATTGCTAAAAGAAGAACAGTCGTTAAAACATAGCCAATTGTTACAATTGCGATGTTATCAAATAATCTGATAGGAATAAAAGCGGCAATAACAAAAGCAGCAGCTATCCCAAGCAAGGTAAACCCGATCTGCTTTTGAATATAGAAAAGTGGATTGCCCTCTGATGCGAAACCTTCAGTCATACTTGCACTAAAAAGCATAACCATACCAAAACACACCATAAGGAAGACAATTATAATGATTCCACCGTCCATCCTTTTAGGTATTTTGTACTTAACAGGATTGCCATTTTCATCAAGATAATTCTCACGTTCTATATTCTCTTTTACTTTGCTTGGAATATAGTTTCTTTTCATTTTTTACACTCGCTTCATTTTACAACTAATAGATTTGATTCGCTTATTTAAAAAACAGAACAGAGTTTTTATCAATTTGTTTTTTTTGATTTTAAAATCTTATTATCATCACCAATTTTTTATAAAATCATAACCAATCCAATAATGCATCCGATTATAGTAATTAAGCAAAATACTCCGATTACCTTCCATTCACTCCAGCCACCAAGCTCAAAGTGATGATGCAAGGGAGCCATCCTGAAAACTCTTTTCTTTGTGCGCTTGTAATGGGTTACCTGTATTACAACTGATAAGGATTCAAGAACATATATTATCCCTACTGGTATTAGAATCCATGGAATTCCCATGACAACAGCAATAGCACCAACAGCAGCGCCTAATGCCTGTGACCCTGTGTCGCCCATAAAAAGTTTTGCGGGATGCTTATTGAAAAAGAAAAAACCAATACATCCTGCGGCAACAGCAAATGCAAAAAATGATGCAGATCTTGAGTATTCTGAATTGAGGGCTGCCCCCATTACACCAAGCGTTACTGCAACAATCGCTGTAACACTTGCAGCAAGGCCATCAACACCGTCAGTTATATTTACAGAGTTGGTTGTAGCATACAAAACAATAACAACAAATAGCCCATAAATTAATTTGCCAATTCCAGTGATTTCAATAGGACTTCCACCCAAAGACATATCGGTAAAAGGAAACAATATATAAGGTTTCACACCAGAATAATATAAATAA
Organism: Saccharofermentanales bacterium; assembly: GCA_038326615.1. Taxonomy (GTDB): domain Bacteria; phylum Bacillota; class Clostridia; order Saccharofermentanales; family UBA5734; genus JBBQKF01. The sequence continues at coordinate 29,933 of JBBQKF010000001.1, forward strand.
TAAGCGGTAAAGCCAACAATTACAACAAGCAACAGAATCGATTTTGCTATAGCCGACAAACCACTCTTTCTAATTCTGACTTTAATGAAATCATCAATAAATCCAACAATTCCAATACAAAATGTAAAAAGTGCCATACCAAGTATAGGTGCTATCGCCTTTTCTGCCAGTAAAAATTTAAAAACTGGCATTGCAGGAAAAACAAATCCTATAAGCAACAGAGGAATAAGAAACATAATTCCGCCAAATGTTGGTGTACCTGATTTGGCAAGGTGTGTTTTGGGTCCATCTTCTCTTACTTGCTGACCAACTGCAAACTTTCGCAAGACAGGGACAAGAATTAATCCAATTATCACTGTCATAATTAAAACCGCAAGCATTGATGGTAGACTCATCAATGCAATCATTCTACCTAAACCCAACTCCATCGCTATCATTATTTATTGCTCCTTTAAAATATTAATCTTCAATATTCTTTATCTAATTATACTTTTTCTTGCATTATTGCTTCTGTGACCTTTTCCATCCCAAATCCCCGCGAACCTTTTATTAGTATAACATCATCATTGCCTATTTCATTAACCAATTCCGAAATGAGCTCATCTCTTGTTTCAAAATGTTTATAAATAATTGATTTAGGATTTGATATTGGTTGTGATTGTAAATGTTCATTCTCTTTTATAATCCCAGTTTCTATAGGAATTGTTTGTTCTCCACACGTAAAAACAATATCAATCCCCTGTAATACACACTCTTCTCCCACTTTTTCATGAGCAAATTCCGAAAATTTGCCTAGCTCAAGCATTCCTCCTAGTGCAGCAATTTTTCTTTTTGTGCCAGCAATATTAGATAACATCGATATTGCAGCCTTCATGGATTCAAGTCCCGCATTATATGAGTCATCAATAATCGTCATTCCATTATAATGAAGAACTTTTTGGCGGTTCCCTACATTCTTATAAGACATAAGGCCTTTGATGATGTCATTAAGATTAAGTCCAAGCTCAATGCCAGCACCGATTCCAGTCAAAGCATTTGTAACATTATGAATTCCAGGAACAGGAATCATTACATTATCAATAATAATGGGTATTCCACTTATTGCTTTTATTTCTACACTAAATATTACGGAGGATTCAGACAAAATAATATTAAAAGCCTTTATCACAAGATCAGCATTAGCAGGGACAGATTCATCTGTAATCACAAGAGTTGTTCTGATTTTTCCGGTCATTCTTTCACAATACATAGAAAGATATGGATCATTCCCATTTAGAATTAGCAATCCGCCAGGCTTTAGGCCCTCTGCAATTTCAATTTTTGCATGAAAAATTTCATCTTGACTTCCTAATCTTTCAATATGAGCAATACCAATATTAGTTATAACAGCAATATCAGGTTGGGCAATCATTGTCAGTTCAAGGATTTCACCCTTACCTCGCATTCCTAATTCCGTAATACAAACTTCTGTACCAGCAGTAGCTTCAAGTAAAGTCTTTGGCAATCCGATTTCATTGTTAAAATTTTCTTTAGTCTGATATGTATTAATGCTAGATGATATCGCAGCAAAAACCATTTCCCGTGTTGATGTTTTCCCCACACTACCTGTAATTCCAATAACTTTAAAGTCTTCTTCAATTCGCTTTGCTTTAGCAATCATTTGGTATGCTTTTAGTGTATCGGAGACCAATATTGCATTGTAATCACCTTCTGTCATTTTCGTGACATCGCTTACACAGATTGAATTTGCACCTTTTCCGATAGCAACATTTATATAATCATGTCCATCGAATTTTTTGCCACACAAAGCTATAAAAAGGCAATTTGGAGAGATTTCTCTAGTATCGGTTGAAACACACGAAATGCTATTTTTTGTAGTTGATTTTCTAATCAACTCTCCATTTACTATTGAAGCAATATTTTTCAAATTCATTTCATATTACCTGGATTAATCCGTCTTTAATTTCTCGAACTAATCATCCTTCCTATATTAGGATTCAATAAATCTATTTGCTTTTCGTTACAAGTATTTTGTCTAATTAATTTTTTAGTCCCAAGTATCACAATTGTTTGTTTTGTTAGCATTATGTTTTTTCTATAATTTTATTGACTAGTGCTTTGTAACAAAACAATAATTTGGTGTTACATAGCTCTGGGTATAGCTTTTAATGCAAGGTTTACCATTTGATAGTGTACTTGTACTTTTTAAAATAATCCTTTTAAAAATTGTGTAACTCAGATTAATTCTTTCAAAATCTGTGTTGCAACCTCAACATCATCATAATGTATTGTCTTGTCCGCGAAAATCTGGTAATTCTCGTGACCCTTGCCCGCAATTATAACCATGTCCCCATCTTTAGCATTTGAAATTGCATATTTAATAGCATCCGTTCTGTCAGGTATTTTTATATATTCACCTTTAGTTTTATTTATCCCTGTTTCAATGTCTGCAAGAATCGACAGAGGCGGTTCAGTTCTTGGATTATCAGATGTTATAACCGTTATATCAGCTAGCCTTCCCGAAGCTTCTCCCATCTCAAATCTTCTCGATTTAGCTCTGTCCCCACCACAACCAAATACGCAATAAATCTTTCCTTTCACGTATTCTCTTAATGTTACTAGCAAGCTTTCAAGACTTGCGGCATTATGAGCGTAATCAACTATAACCTGAAAATTCCTATTTGTCTTGACTGGTTCTACTCTTCCTTTAACTTTAATATTATAGAGCCCTGCAAGAACGCTTTTAAAAGAAACCCCTAAAATACCTCCACAAGCAATTGCACAAAGCGCATTGTATACATTAAATTTACCAGGCATGCCAACAAAAACACTGCCATTATACCATGGACTTTCAATCATGAATTGTGTACCAATTCTGTCGTTGTCTACTATAGTCTCAATATTAGAGCCTCTTATCATCGCTCCTAAAGACAATCCAAAAGTATAAATTTTCGTATCCGGTCTTGCCATAGCCCTTTGAATCATCTGATTTGAATAATCTGCATCAATGTTTATGACAGCATTTTTAGAAATATCAAATAATAACGATTTTGCTTGCCAATATTCTTCTATATTTGCGTGTTCACCAGGACCTATATGATCATTGTATAAATTCATATAAGCGCCAATTTCATATTCACAACCATAAACTCTAGATAGTGAAAGCCCTTGCGAAGATACTTCCATTATGCAATCTTCAATACCAGCCCTTACGCAATCATCAAGCAGCGATTGAAGTTCGAAAGACTCAGGCGTGGTTCTAGATGTATAAACTATTTCATCACCTATCATATTAGTTATAGTTCCGATAAGCCCTGTTTTCTTACCTTCTGCTTCAAGGATTGCTTTTACCATGAACGTTACAGTGGTTTTGCCTTTTGTTCCAGTTATTCCAACTAGATGCAACTTGCGTGAAGGATGTTCAAAAAAAGCTGTGCTCACATGAGCCAAACCTATTCTTGTGTCAGGCACTTTAATTTTAATAGCACCTGTTAATTCGACATCATTTTGAATCATGACCGCAACAGCGCCAGCTGCAATAGCCTGCTCTATATATTCGTGGCCATCACTAACAAACCCATTTATACAAATAAACAAAGATCCATTTCGAACTTTCCGAGAGTCGTATGCAATATTTTCTATATCTGTATCTTGTAAATCATAATCACATGATCGTATTTTATATTCCAAGCCTTCAATTAATTCTTTAAGTTTCATTTTACCTCCGTAAAAACTTTTGATTATTATCAATTATAAGCTTTTAATTCTTCAATTTCTTTTAATAGTAATCTAATTTCCATTATCAATTAGCAGTTATCAGTTATCAGTTATCAGTTATCGGTTATCAGTTATCGGTTATCAGTTATCGGTTATCGGTTATCGGTTATCGGTTATCGGTTATCAGTTATCAGTTATCGGTTATCGGTTATCGGTTATCGGTTATCGGTTATCGGTTATTAACAAATTGCTATTCATCGATTGTGTTAGCTTTTTGGTTTTGGAGTTACTGCAATTGTTGGTGTTACCGCCTCAAAAACATCATCGTTTTCCTGTTCTTGCGTTGAGAACACAACACTCATCATGCTTCTTTGTACAACTTTTGTTCCCGGAAGAATGCTCTGCGAAATTGCAGTACCTAAGCAATCTCCGTCAATTATAATATTAATTCCTGATTCTGTCATTGCTCTGATGCATTCATTTACATTTTTGCCTTTAATATCCGGAACAGTCGCAAGTGGCTGGGTCGCGCTTGCTGATGAATAAACTGCAATTGTTCCACCTTTATTTAATGGAAAATCCTTAACCGGGTTTTGAAAGAGAACTTTGGTCTCATCTCCCATTACACCTGACGGATCATCAATATTAAGTCCCGCAGCCTGCAGCTTAACTCGGGCTTCCTTAAATGTCAGTCCCTGAAGATTGGGAACTGGATTCTTCTTTGTTAAAACCGAAACATCATTTGACGTGTAAACGCGAGGAATACTCATATATTCAAGAATCTTACTTGTCATTTTCGCAGAAGTTAATGCAGCAAGACTTGATCTTGCATTTTTTTCTTGAGGCGCAAACAATACAACCAATATAGTAATAACAGGTTGTTCGACTGGCGCCATTGAAAGAAAAGAAATATCATTTTTCTTATCAATTATTTCGTCACCAACCATTTTCCCACGTGTTGACGTACTGGTTTTACCTCCAACACTATATCCTTCGACGTATCCCTTACTACCAGTACCATAAAGAACAACTCCTTTGAGCAAAGTTCTTATTCTGGTTGCAGTTTCCTCAGAAACAACTCTTCTAACAGTCTCCGGTGATATTTCTTTAACTACATTGCCGTCCGAATCAGTTAAACTTCTTACAACCTGCGGACGCATAAGTGATCCACCGTTTGCAAAAACATTGTAAGATGTTATCATAGAAAGCGGAGTTACGGTTGATTGTTCACCAAAGGCTAAACAAGACATATCAAGTTGGGTTGGTGCTGCATGAAAAAGCCCTTTGCCTTCACCTGGCAAATCAATTCCTGTAAGATCTGCAAATCCGAATCCGCGCACATAACTATAATATTTGAGAATGCCAAGACGATTTGCTAGTTGTACAAAAATCGGATTACATGAATTCCAGAATCCTCTTTCTGCTGTTTCAATACCATGTCCACCTTTCTGGCTACATCCAATAATACGGTCTGCAATCTTTATTGGGGCATCACTAAGCATTTCGCTTTCAAGATATTTACCTTCTTCCATAGCCATAGCAGCTGTCAGAGCCTTGAAAGTTGAACCTGGCTCATATGTATCAGAAATTGCACGGTTACGCCATACGTTTTTTGAAAGATATTTAATATTTTCGAGCTTTGTAGGGTCCCATGTTTTGATATCTTGGCCTGGTGGAGCAGCAGTTGGATTGCTTAAGTCAAATCCTGGCGAACTTGTCATTCCAAGAACGCTACCAGTATATGGATCCATAACAATTGCAACGCCACCCTCAGCAACATTATATATTTCAATACTGTTTTTAAGTTCATTTTCAATGATTTTTTGGATTTCAATATCTATTGTTGATATTACATTATATCCGTTTCTTGCTCTAAGACTTATAGGAACAGCAAATGGCAGCATCGCCTGACCGTAATTATCAGTCTGAGCATATGTGTATCCTGGTTCTCCTGTCATCTGACCATTATATTGATATTCAAGTCCTAGCTGCCCCATACCATCAGGACTATTAAACCCTATAACATTAGCAGCAATCTTACCTTGAGGATAATATCTTTTGTCTATAGGGTCAATTGAAATACCACCTATTTCGTTATCTTTTCTAAATTTCTTGAGTTTATCAGATTCTACTTTTTCTACTCTCTTCTTCAAAATTATCCATGTCTTATCCTTTTGTTTGATTTTGTTAAGTACTTCTGCGACATCAAGGCTTAGAGCTCCTGCAATGCCTTTAGCAATGTCTTCTTCAGATATTTTAGTATTATTTCTTGACTTCACATCAGAAGGGGTGATGCCTATGTTTTCGACAACAGTACTTAAAGCAAGTTCACGGCCATTTCTGTCATATATTGAACCTCTCATTGGCGTTTCGACTATTTTCTTATAATGGCTGGCAGTAGCTGCCAAAGCGTGTGAGTCATATTCAAGGACTTGTAAATTAAAAAGAACGTTCACAAGGTAAGCAGAAAAAAGAAGCAATATCGTTGTTGCAACCCATATTGCCTTACTTGATTTGCTCTTTTTAATTTTCTTTCTCTTTTTACTGTTAACTTTATCAGAAGTTCCACCAGAATACGAAAGACGCTGACTTTCTGTTCCAGTTCCGGATTTATTGTAATTATGATTTTGCAATTCCACCTACCACCTTTACATTAACATTATAAAGAATAATGGAATAATCTTCAACGTATTGTTTTAAAAAACCCTTCAATATTATTAAATGCATTCACTAGTTGTGTTGAGTCACCATTAATATTCTGATTTTCTTTATCAATTATTATGCGATCACTAACAGGGATCATTACATGTACTACCTGCTTTTGTGCTGGGTCTTGCATACTAAGACGTTTGATTGCGAGTGAACGAATTAGGTTTAAATCAGTTTTCTTAGACATTGTTTCCATTAATTGATTATTATCTTTCACAATATTTTTTATTTCTCTTTCTAACTTAACGTTTGCATAATTCATTTCAAGAATTTGAGAAGACCTATATAATATGCCGGCAAATGTTACAGCAACAAATGCTACAACAATAATAACTGCAAATATTGCGCCGATTCTCTGTCTTGCCATTTGATGATGGAACCTTTCAGCAATCCGTGTTTCTTCGCTAACATGATTAAAAGTAACTCGTTTAGGGTCAGCTTTATATCTTTTCCTATATTCGCGAGTTTGTACTTTTTTTCTATTATCTTTATATGAGAATTCTGGTAATTTGTAAGCAAGATTTCCTTGTGGTCCCATTTATTTGTCCTCCTGTCTCTATGATTTTTTATTTGTTCACTTGTTTATGTCCTCTTACTAATTGGTCTTACACTAATTTTGAAACTTTTCTTTATTATTCTCTAAATGCTTTTCTGCTTTTATCTTAATTAATTCTTCTTTAAATAATATAAATTTACAATTTCTCCATTACTCTTAGCTTTGCACTTCTTGCCCGTGGATTTATCAAAAGCTCTTCATCGCCTGATATAATTGGTTTTCTCGTAATGATTTTTATTGAAGGCTTCTTGTTACATGCACAAACCGGGAAATTTTTAGGGCAGGTACATGGATTTTCAAATTTTTTAAAAGCGTCTTTGACAATTCTGTCTTCAAGTGAGTGAAAAGAAATTGCTGCAAATCTTCCTTCCGGCTTTAAAATTTCGGGCATTACCTCTACTAGGGATGTGATTGAATCAAGTTCATGATTCACTTCAATTCTTATTGCCTGAAAAGTTCTTTTTGCCGGATGTTGTTGTTCCTTTTTTCCTTGCGCTGGCATTGCATTACGTATAATGTCAGATAGTTGTTTAGTTGTAGTTATTCTGTTTATAGCTCTTTCTTTTAAAATCCCAGCAACGATTCTTCTGCTATATCGCTCTTCACCATATTCGAAAAGGATTTTTTCAAGTTGCGCCGCAGAATATTTGTTAACAACATCAGTTGCAGTTAGTGAAGATGAAAGATCCATTCTCATGTCAAGAGGACCGTCCTGCATATACCCAAATCCTCTAACATTTTCATCTAACTGATAAGATGAAACACCAAAATCTGCAAGTACTCCATCAACCTTTTCGATTTCCTCTTGCAAAAGACTTTCACGAATCATTGAAAAATCGCTTTTAATAAATCTGTACTCGGCCTTCGTTTCAAACGAAGATAATTTTCCTTTTGCGGCCAACAAAGCATGTTCATCCTTATCAAAACAAATTAGAAGTCCACCTTCTCCAAGTTTCTTCAAAATCCCAAGTGAATGTCCACCGCCACCGGTAGTACAGTCAACATATATTCCGTTTTCTTTAATGTTTAAAGCCACCATGCATTCGTCAAAGAGTACTGGCATGTGGTTAAACTCAAATCCCTTTGATGTCATATTTGCTCAGGTCCTCTGAGAGCTTAGAACCTGTTGCCTCTCTCTCTAAATCATATGCGGCCTTCGACCAAATCTCGAATTTGTCAAAAAGATAAATAATATAAACGTCACCGTTGCTTTTAACATTGATTTCGTTCCACAGTTCTTCTGAAACGCTTACTCTTCCTTGGCTATCCATATCACACAAAATTGCTTCACCAAGAATTTCTCTTCTAATTTTCCTAACAACTGGGTCAGTTCCTGAAAGTTGAGATAATTGTTCTCTGATAAATCCAAATTGATCTGGTGTGTATCCCGAAAGACATGCTGCATCAAGACTCTTTGTTATATAAACGCGCTTGCCAAGATCATCTCTGATTTTAGCAGGGATAAACATGCGTCCTTTTGAATCTATCGTGTGCAGATATCTTCCCATCAGTTCAACTCCCTTTTTACGTTTTTCGTGATTTTTGTAATTTTCCCACCACTATGCACCACATCAATTTATTTTCACTCCACAATTCACCACTTATTAAGTATTTTAAACCTTTGAAATCTATAATGCAATAGTTTAATGCGAATTATTTCAGTCACTTTACGTTATTTTTACCGTAAAGGTCGGTTTTTTGGACAAATCTAAAAAACTGTAATAATTCTGTAACATTAGCAGCAAAATCAGACAGATTTTCGGAATAAAAATATTTTATACGGAACAATTTGAGACGAGAAAATTATTTATAATAGATAAATAAGACTATAGCGTTTACTCAGTAGGACTTTATTGTTTCTTACAAATACTATCAAGGAAAGTGGCTTCCATTAATTTTTAAACAGTTCGATTTGTAATTGCCTAATTTTAGTATGATTCAATAAAGTTTTTCAACCTTTACTGAGTTAACACGATAGCCATTTAGATAAATATTCGTGCTTAATAATTTTATAAAAAAGCATTTTAATCAAAATCATTTTGACGAAAATCATTTGGAATAATGATGTTTTGACAGGAATTATTTGAAGTAAAACATTTATGCAGAATGCACTTAAAACAAATAAAAAGATAATGAAAAATCCAGCCCCTAACACATTATGCTTAACATGTTTCGAAGCTGGATTTTATTGTAGGAGGGATAGGTGTAGCTAAAGTGCTATTTCGCGTTTTTCAAATCTTCAATTCTGCCTTGAACACTTTGTCTCATGTCTAGATATTTGTTTCTTTTTTCTTTTTCAACATTAATTATTTTTTCTGGAGCACGTGATACAAATTCCTCGTTAGAAAGTTTTGAAGATACACGTTCAATTTCTTTATCAAGATTTTCAAGTTCCTTAGAGAGTCGTTCAATTTCTTTGTCAAGATCAATTAAGTCTGCTAAAGGAATGAAGATTTCGCCACCATTAAAAACCATCGCAACTGCAGTGTCTGGAATCCCTGCCTTATCAAATTTCGTGGTGACATCACTTACGCTAGCAAGTCTTCCTAAAAACACTTCACTCGTTGCAAACATATCAAGGATTTTCTCATCAGATGACACAACGACAATTCCTGCTTTTCTTGAAGGCGGCACATTCATATTAACGCGTGTGTTTCTAATTCCTCGTATTGCATCCATAAGAACATCCATTTTAGAAACGTCTGCTGGATAATCATATTCCGTGTTGACCGTTGGCCAGCTACTTACCATTATTGATTCATCGCTATGTATTAGGTTGCTATATACTTCTTCGGTAAGGAAAGGCATGTATGGATGCAGTAATTTCATAGAGTTACAAAGTACATAATTAAGTGTAAATTGGGTTTCAAGACGACATTTCGATGTCTTGTCAAAAAGTCTTGCTTTCGCCATTTCGATGTACCAGTCACAGAACTCTTCCCAAATAAAACTATATAATTTTGAAAGAGCAACACCTAGTTCAAACTTCTCAAGATTTGCTGTAACTTCTTCAATTATGGTATTCATTCTCGATAGAATCCAGCGGTCTTCCATCGCTAAATTGTCTTTAGAAACTTTAGAAAATTCAAGATCGTCTTCAAAATTCATTACAACGAATCTGAATGCATTCCAAATTTTATTTGAGAAATTTCTTCCAGCTTCAACTTTAATAGGCAAAAATCTCTGATCATTTCCTGGAGAATTTCCGTTTATTAGTGAATATCTTAAAGCGTCTGCACCCGCTTCATCAATTATTTCGAGAGGGTCAACACCATTTCCAAGGGATTTAGACATTTTTCGTCCCTTTTCGTCACGAACTAATCCATGAATGAAAACATGTTTAAATGGTGACGTTCCCATTTGTTCTATACCAGAAAATATCATTCTGGCAACCCAAAAGAAAATAATATCATATCCCGTAACTAGTACACTTGTTGGATAAAAATACTCAAGTTCCTCAGTTTTATTTGGCCAACCAAGTGTTGAAAATGGCCATAATGCTGAGCTAAACCATGTATCCAAAGTGTCAGGATCTTGTTTAAATTTAGTACCACCGCATGAAGGACATACATCCGGTGCTTCTCTTCCAACAACTATTTCTCCACAACCTTGACAATAATAAGCAGGAATGCGGTGTCCCCACCAAAGTTGTCTTGAAATACACCAATCACGGATGTTTTCCATCCAGTTGAAATATGTTTTATCAAAGCGCTCAGGAATAAACTCAACGCTTTTATTTCTTACCGCATCAATTGCAGGATCAGCGAGAGGCTGCATTTTAACAAACCACTGGAATGAAACTCTTGGTTCAACGGTGGTAGAGCATCTGTAGCATTGTCCAACATTGTGTTTATGCGGCTCTGTTTTCAACAATAAGCCTTGTTCTGTAAGATCATTAACAATTTTCTTACGAGCTTCATAGCGATCCATCCCAGAATAAATGCCAGCCTTTTCATTCATTTTTGCATCATCAGACATAACATTAATCACTTCAAGATTATGGCGTAGACCAACTTCAAAGTCATTTGGGTCATGAGCAGGCGTAATTTTAACAACACCTGTTCCAAAATCACTTTCAACATAGGTATCAGCGATAATTGGAATTGGTTTATTTAAAAGTGGCAAAATTACATTTTTACCTATCAGATGCTTATACCGCTCATCATCAGGATGAACTGCAACAGCCGTATCTCCAAGCATTGTCTCAGGTCTGGTAGTTGCAACCACAAGTTCACCCTCACCATTTTCGAGGGGATAGCGAATATACCAAAAAGACCCGTCCTGCTCTTCAAATTCAACTTCTGCATCAGAAATAGAAGTTAAGCAAGTAGGGCACCAGTTAATAATGCGCTCACCACGGTAAATAAGACCTTTTTTGTGTAGGCGGAGAAAAACTTCAGTTACCGCGTCATTAGAACCTTCGTCCATCGTAAAACGCTCACGTTCCCAGTCACAAGAACTGCCAAGACGCTTAAGTTGCTCAACAATTCTACCACCATAAACACTTTTCCATTCCCATGCTTTTTCAAGAAAAGCGTCACGCCCAATTTGATCTTTAGTAATACCTTCTTTGCCCATAGCCTCAACAATTTTCGCCTCTGTTGCTATTGAAGCGTGGTCAGTACCAGGCATCCAAAGTGCGCAATACCCCTGCATTCTTCTCCATCTGATCAGAACATCTTGAATTGCATTATCAAGGGCATGTCCCATATGGAGTTGTCCTGTAATATTCGGTGGTGGTATAACAATTGTGTATGGTTTCTTGTTTCTGTCTGGAATAGCATGGAAATAATTATTATCCATCCATTTTTTATAAATTCTGCCTTCGGCCTCCTGTGGCTCAAAAGCCTTTGGTATCAAATCAATTCTACTCATATTGCCTCCAAGATAAATTTATTTTTTTACTGTACTCGAAACATAATCAATAAAATTACAAAGCCAGGTATAGCAAACAAAAGGCCCTTAAGTTTAACATCTAGGATTGTTGTATCCCTCTTAAATTTCTTGATTTGTTCCTCATCAAGCATTGCGACTCTTTCAGGGTCAATCACCTTTTTTTCGTCAAGTTTCTTTTTGTCAACAATTTTGGCAGCCCCGTAAATGATGACGAGTCCTGCAATTGCTAAAATACCGCCTAAAACTTTCAAAATAATTTCTGCAATCATACTCATTTTGTTACCTTGATTTATCCAAAAATATTTTCGATGAATAAATCATTTTCCTTTCTCAAATTTTATTTGACTTTCTATTCATATTGCTTTTATTTAACTTTGCTAATTCTTACTCTGCTCTTTTTCGGTCATTATTCAATTTTCCATCTGCCTATAATAATGTTTGTATTTTTAACTGTTTCTGTGTTTATTTCAAATTCCATCTTTACTGATGCTCTTTTCGTTTGACTATAGCTTCTCATCATCAAGTGCTTTCTAGATTTAGTCCTGTTGTCATTGCAATGTCATGGTGAACGCGCAAAAAAGCTTCCGCCCATAGACTGGACGAAAGCTTCAAAAAGAATCTCTTCCGTGGTACCACCAGTTTTTCTCCTGAATAATCACTGACGATTCGCCCAATATTAAAAACGCAATCATCAAATTTATCAAAAGACACTCTAGCATCGTTTCGTGATGCAAATATACGTTTTCGCTCCCGGACGACATTCCACTAACTCATATTCGAAGGGTCTTTCAGCCGATGAACCCTACTCTCTAACGGATGAGAAAATGTACTCTTCCCGTTCAACACGAAAATTTTCTTAACTTGGTTAATATCATACAATGAAATCTAGCATTAGTCAAGGTTAGCAAATTTACTTTTAAGAGCAATTTTACTTATATGAGCAACTCATATTAGAAGGTTAACGCAATCACTTATAAGAGCAGCAATAATCTGCAAATTTTGCTACAATAATTTTGAAACTCGAATTTTCAGGAACAATAAAGCTTTGACCTTCATTAAAATTAGTATAAACGGATTCGCCTTTAATCATAATATCCATGTCCCCGCCTAAAACTTCCATCAATTCTTCAGTTGAAGTATTAAATTCGTACTCACCAGCTAACATGAATCCTAAAGTTTTCTTGCTGCCATCTGCAAATTTTACTGTCCTGCTTGTAACTTTTCCATCAAAATACACATTTGCTTTCTTAACTACGCTCACATTATTAAATTCCATACGAGAATCCTCTTTCTATTTGGTTTTTTCGGCGATGGACTTTCTGTACTTTTCGCCTTCCCAGTTAGCAATAAAATCTTTACCAGCTTCGCTCATAGTACAAACCTTGCGTCCTGATTTTTCAATTGTCGAGGTTATGAAAATAACAGCAGTAAGGGTTTCTTCGATGGTCGATGCTTCGCCTCTGAGGCAATTATAAACTATGTCTCCGGTCTTGCGGTAAATTGTACATTTATTCTTTGCCCAATCCTGTCCATCTTGAGGTAATTCGGTATCAACTATTGTAATATTGCCGTTAAGGAAAACCATCTGGTCTGGATAAAGTGCATTTACACAGAAATAATCCATGTCATATATCGGATTTACAATCTGTTTTTTAAGCCACGCAGTGTTTGAAATAAATAGGTTTTCTGCCTGTGATCCTTCTGTATTTTCAATTTCTTCAACAGATATAACAGGAAAGTCCTTTTCGGTGATTTTGAACTCAGAAGCAACAAGCTTGTTTACTTCCTCGTGAATTTTAAGGCATTCCTCAAGGTCGTCACTTGTCGCAATAAGTCCATGATTTTGCATGAAAATTGCTTTAGGCAACTTGCCTGTCTCACTTAATACACGTGCTTGTTCTGCTGCAATTGTAAAAGTTAAGTTTGCGCCTGGATTGATGTATGGAACATATCCGAAACTGTAATTTGCGTTCGCAAGAACTTTTGCGGCGATTTCACGGCCAGTTACGCAGCATGTTACAAAGTTTGCGTATACAGGATGAGTATGGAGAACATATTTTGATAAAAGTGAATGAAATCCTGCCTCAACAGAAGGTCTCAATTCTGGTAAACCTTCGATTTTCTGAATTGAATTTTTTGCTACATCTGATCCTGCTTTTTCTACGTCCAAAAGAGTTGAAGGATCTGTGTTTTTGTAAAATTCCACTATCGACGCATAGGCAAGCACCGCATATGCATCATTTTCTTTGACCTGACTTAAACGAAATCCTGATGCTTTGATAGCCATCAATTTATCATCGAATTTGCAGGATGTATTTCCACCGCCGCCTTGCACATAATCAATGCGTTTCCCAGGTTCTACGGAAAGACGCACATAATTTTTAAGGGTTTCCTTGTTTTTTTCAAAAAAGCTCATTTTCACTTTCCTTTCATTCAATTAATTCTGATTTGCTAATCTATTATTTTTTTTTATTATTACTATTATTATTCAACTCTTCCCATTTTTAAGTAACAGAAGTCAAATTTGCAAATATTTATTCGATTTACTAGTTAAAATACAATTTCAATTTTTATAAAATGATTTGATTAGTATTTTTGAGATGGTAAGTTTTGGAAGCAATATTAACGCAGTACACAACCTTTAATACATAATTCTCGCTTTTCTAATTGGTTTTAACTTAATATATTATACAATTTTTATCTCTTTGACAATACATTTTCTTCGTACTCATGAACATCATTTAACCAGTCAGTTCCGGCAGGGACACCCATGTCAAGGCAATATTTATTCCATACAGCGCCAACAGGAAGCGAACGGAAGTCGTCCATCATAGCAAGACGATCACCAAAACGGCTCTCGATTTCTGCTGTTTGAATTAAATCTGTTGGTTCAAGTAGTGCGCCAAGAATTGCTTTCTGTGTTGCTCTAGCTCCGATAACCCATGCAGATATACGGTTTATAGATGCATCAAAGAAGTCAAGTGCAAGATGGACACGCTCGAAAGCATCAGCGCGTTTGATTTCGCGGATAACTTCCTGAACATCATCATTTGAAATTACAACGTGGTCAGAATCCCAACGAACTCCGCGGCTTACATGAACGAGGATGTCTTTATTGAATAGCAACAAAGCACTGATTTTGTCAGCAATTGTTTCGGTTGGGTGGAAATGCCCCATATCAAGTGTTAACATAAGGTCTTCATTTCCTTTAGTTTTTGCATAGCCAAGATAGCTCATGTAAAATTCATGTGAACCAACAACAAAACTTTCTGATCCAATTCCAAAAAGTTTAGATTCAAGGCCTTCAAGATAAACATCCGGAGATATGGTTTCTTCAAGAATCTCATCAAGTGAATCTTTGAGGAGCTTTCTGTAAAGAGTTTTGTTTGCAGTAAGATCCTTCATGCCGTCTGGAATCCATATGTTTGTGACACAGGCAGATCCACAGGCGCGTCCCATATCGGCAGCTATACGACGGCTTGCTTTTACATGATCAATCCAGAAACGACGAATTTCATCTTTAGGATTTGAAAGTGTAAGATTATCAGCAGCCATTGGGTGTCCAAAACAAGAAGGGTTGAAATCAAGACCGATTTTTCTTGAAACTGCCCAGTCAATCCACTTTTGGAAATGCTTTGTCTCGTATTTATTACGATCAACTTTTTCACCTTCAAGTTCTGCATAACATGCATGAACATTAACTCTTTGCTTTCCTGGTAGAAGGCTCATTGTTTTATCTAAATCAGCACGAAGCTCCACACCATCTCTTGATTTACCAGGGTAGTTTCCTGTTACCATAATACCACCGGATGTTCCACCAGAGCCGGCTTCAAGTCCTTGAATATCATCTCCCTGCCAGCAGTGAAGTGAAACTTCAATTGATTTCATCTTCTCAAGCACAGCCTCGACGTCTACACCATATTGAGAATAAAGGGTTTTAGCGGCTTCGTAAGCCAAATTGACATTTTCTTTTGAATGCATTTTGAAATCCTCCCTTTTAATTTTTGCAAAATTTTACTTTTTAATGTGATCAAAGTATTGGTTTTTAATATAATCAAATTATTTGTTTCTAAAATTAACAAAGCATCAGGCTTTTATGGTTTTTATGGTTTTATTGGTTTTTATGTATATTAAAATCTCAGATAACGAGTTAACAATAACGAGCAACAGATTTGACTATGATATGGAATGTATAATGATTTATACCTTATTATGATTGAACAAGTAAATTATTTCAAGCAATTTTAAAAAAATATTATTTCTTTATCTAAAATTATTATAAGATCCCTATGAAATTCTTATGATGTTCTTATAAATTTCCTATAATAATCTTATAACAATTTTTTAAAGTTCATATAATATTCTTACAAATTTCCTATAATAATATTTGGAAATCATATAAATTTCTTATAAAATTATTATGAAAATCTCATCTTTGCATAATCTTTAAAAAACGCAATTCTCTTGTATAACGAAGGCATCTTTGACACTGTTTTGTCAGAGAACATCCCTTCTGAAAGATCAATAGTTGCACTCCATTCATGGCCAATAAGCGCCCATGCGGCATCAATAAGGTTTGCAAACTCAGGTTTACGCATTGCTTCACAGACGAATTTCTGTCGTGGTTGATTTATATCTTCACCACTTATTTGGAAAAACCCGTTCTTGTCACAATTAGCACGAAGTCTTTCGAGTTGTGCAGGTGTATTTCTAGAAGGCATATATGTTATTGAATTAAAGCCAGTCTCACGAATTGTATTAAACACATCATCAAGGAATTCATCTTCGAATTTTTGTGCTTTCTTATCGCCGGTAACTGATTCTGTAACATCTCCAAGGTATGCATATGCAAGAATTATTCCGTGTTTTTTTGTAAATGCTGCAACCTCGGCTATTGGAAGTGCTTCTTTTGTGGCAGGAATATAAAATTGTTCAACCATATTTCCTTTTAAAATATTTAAAAGGTCGTATTCATAAATTTCATTTGATTTGTCAAGAAGAAGCTCTCTGGTTTTACCTTTTACTGAGATATTAAGAGATTTCTCCATGAAATCAAGAAGTTTTTCACCTCTGCCAAACTGGGTTGTGAGTTTTTTTGCAACAGCATAAAGGAGATGCCTTTCGGTAACACTTCCTCCTTCATGAGCCATTGATAGGGGGAGAACGTCTAAATCATAATCAACTTCGATTCTTGCGGGCAAAAGAATTTTATTAATTTCAACTATCATTTCGCGATTTCTAATGCCACGGGCAACACAGATAGGTGCAAAAAATTCTTTTAATGCAGGAATTGCTGTATGCGGAATTCCGTGCATTGCAACATATGCAACTGTATCCTGATCAGGATTGTTAATCCTTCGTCCATCAAGAATTGTTCCTGCAAATGTTGCCCTTACTTCAGCTCCGATAGTCGTAGGCATTCCCATTATAAGTCCTGCCTTAATAAATTCCTCGGCACCACTAATTGAATCATGGTCCATAATCCCAGTTGTCAAAAGCCCTGTTTCCCATGAACGGTATACTGCTTTTGCCGGTGAATATGGTGAAAACGAGTAGATTGAATGAATATGGCTGTTAACGTCATTTTGTCTTATTGGCGCAGAGATAAAACCTTTATCTACTGCATCTTTTAGCTTATTTAACGCAAGAAGCCTGTCATCCATATTTGGTGCATTTAATTCTGATATTAGGATGTCGATTTCATTTTGTTCCATAAAAGTCTCCTTTTATAAAGTTTTAACACAATTAATCCGTGTAAAAATTGTTTGGATGAAAGGAAAAACTTCGCAAGACAAGGCGCGGGAAGCTTCAAATGAAGGATCATATACATAACATGTGACTGAATTTGAAGCATTCCGCAACGCAGTAAGTCATAAAATGACGATTGCGAAGTTTTAACACATCCCGATTAGACGCCGAGTTTAGCACGTCTCATAAGTTCCACATCATTGAAACTACGAGTAGGTGTATATCCTGCGATAGGCATAATGCGCTCGTGAATTATGTCGATGAACCAATCTTCTTGTGGGAAGAAGTGTTCTTCAAGCTCAAAAGCAGGTGTAATCCAGTTACGTGAACCAAGAACAACTGCAGGCGCATCAAGATCGTCAAAGCAAAGGTCGTTAATATTTCTTGCAAGGTCATTTAAGTATGAACCACGGTCACATGCATCACTTGAAAGAAGAATTTTTCCTGTCTTTTTAACAGACTCAACAACTTTTTCGAAATTAAATGGAACCATTGAACGTGCATCAATAACTTCAGCACTGATTCCGTATTTTTCTTCAAGTGTTTTTGCAGCGTCAAGGGCACGATAAAGTGTTGCACCAATTGTTAGAATTGTAATGTCTTTACCTGCTCTTTTGATATCTGGTTCACCAATAGGAATTTCATAGCTTTCAACAGGTACGCCACCAGTGTGGAATTGTTCTGCGATATCATATAATCTTTGGCTTTCAAAGAATATAACAGGGTCAGATCCGTTAAGAGCAGTTGTCATAAGACCCTTCGCATCGTAAGGTGTTACAGGGAAAACAACTTTTATTCCAGGAATTTGTGTAACAAGAGATGTCCAATCCTGTGAGTGCTGTGCGCCATATTTAGACCCAACAGAAACACGTAGTACTACAGGCATTTTGAGAATTCCTGCTGACATTGCCTGCCATTTTGGAAGCTGGTTGAAAACTTCATCTCCAGCACGGCCTAAGAAGTCACAGTACATAAGCTCGACAAGTGCACGTCCTCCGCACATTGCATATCCGACTGCAGATCCAACGATAGCAGCTTCTGCAATTGGTGAGTTAAATAAACGGTGGTAAGGAATTGCTTCTGTTAATCCACGATAAACAGCGAAAGCGCCGCCCCAGTCACGATTTTCTTCGCCATAAGCAATCAATGTTGGATCTTCGTAGAATTTGTCGATTATTGCTTCAAAAACAGCATCTCTGTACTGATAAACTTTGTTTTTAGAAACTGCTTTACCATTTGCATCAAATGCAAAACGCTCTTTTTTTGCGATTGCAAGTACACGAGGATTTTCTTCTTTTGGCATAAGAACATCTGGCTTACGGTCTTCCATTTTTGCAATTTTCTGATTTGAAAACATTATTTTCTCAATAGCATCAGGTGTTTTGAAAAGATCCATACGAGGTGAAATGACAGGGTCTGAAGCCATCTGAACAGCATTTGTAACAGTCTGAATAATCATATCGTCGATTGCTGCAAAATCACTGTCTTTTGCAACACCAGCTGCAATTAATTTGAGTCTGAAATCAACAATTGAATCCTGAGCCATCCATGCGTCTTTTTCTTCTGTTGTACGATATGAATCAGCATCAGAAGGTGAATGTCCTGAATAACGATAAGTTAGAGTATCAAGAAGCACAGGACCATTTTTGTTCTTAAGAATATCAATTTTTCTTGTCATTGCTTCGATCACGGCAAGAGGGTTATATCCATCAATTCTCTCAGAATGCATCTGTTCTTTGTTAACACCAGCACCGATTCTTGCAAGGAAATCATATCCCATTGTTTCTCCGCGTGTTTGTCCGCCCATAGCGTACTGATTGTCCATAACATTAAGAAGTAATGGTAATCCGCCCTTCATATCGCCTTCCCAAAGAGTTTTGTACTGATCCATAACTGACATCATGATTCCTTCCCAAACAGGACCGCATGCCATAGAACCATCACCTATATTACAAATAACAATTCCCTTTTTGCGATTAACTTTTTTGAAAAGAGCAGCACCTACAGAAATATCAGCAGATCCACCAACGATTGCGTTGTTAGGATAAATTCCGAAAGGAAGGAAAAATGCATGCATTGATCCGCCAAGACCCTTATGGAATCCTGTTTCTTTTGCAAATATTTCAGCTAAAGCACCGTATATAAGGAAATCAATTGCAATTTCTTTAACTGTTTTGCTCTTACCCTCATGGAAATTTAATACTGCACGGTATGCATCTCCACCAAGGAATTCTTCCATAATTGACACTAACTCAGCGTCAGAAAGCTTATGAATGGATGAAAGCCCTTTTGCAAGAATTTCACCATGACTTCTGTGAGAACCGAAAATATAGTCATCAGTTGTTAGCAAATATGCTTGTCCAACTGAAGATGCTTCCTGTCCCATTGAAAGATGTGCTGGACCTGGATTATTATAATCAATACCATTATAAGCATTAGTTGTTTTGATTGTGTAAAGCATTGTTTCGAACTCACGGATAAAACGCATGTCGCGGTAGATTCTCATAAAATCTTCTTTTGAGTAATTTGCCTTTTCCTGTTCGATTGTCTTTTCGTACTGGTTTACAGGGATTTTGTTAAATTCAATAAACCCTGGTTTCCTCATTTCTGTAGGATCAATGTGCAAAATTTTAGTCATTTCTATTACCTCCAATTATTTCAATTCTTTTTTCTTACTATTTATTTTACTATTTTTTATTTCTCAATTTAATACTTTTACTATTTTTTATTTCTCAATTTAATACTTTTACTTTTTTTATTTCTTAATTTAATAACTTTTTTATATTGTTTTCTTGTATTGTTTTCTTGTATTGTTATTCCAATTCTTTTCCTAGACTGTTTAAATAACTGCAAGTGTCACTTTTATGTTCTTCTGTTAAAACTGCACTATTCTCAATTTTGCTTCTAGTCCTTTTGCTTTGATTCTATGTGTGCCAATAAAATTTTTCATTGATATATTTTCATTCTTGAAAAATTAAGTCGACTAAAAATCAAAAGGCTCTGTTACATTTTATAATTGAAAAATGGCTTCGCGGATTATCTCGCAGACTGTAGGATGAGGAAAAATGAATTCTTTGATATCTTCAATTTTCATTTCAGTTTCAATAAGCATCGCTGCTGCAACTATAATTTCTGATGCATAACTTCCTATAATATGACATCCAATCATACGATTGCGAGAAGGCTCAACGAGAACTTTACAAATTCCGTCTCCGCCTTCATTTTCAGCCATGTAGCGGCCAGAATAATTCATGGAAATATTTGCCACCTTATATTCGATCCCTTTAGCTTTACAGGTTTCTTCTGTTTCACCGACACATCCAACTTCTGGATTTGTGTAAATAACTGAAGGAACCGCGTTGTAACGTACAACATCTTTTTTGCCCAAAATGTTATTAATTACAACTTCAGATTCTCTGTAAGCTGCGTGAGCGAGCATCCATACACCATTAACATCACCTGTTGCAAAAACTCCTGGGACGTTTGTGTTTCCTTTGTCATCAACAACAATGTGTCCACGTTCTATAAGTACGCCTATATTTTCGAGTCCAAATCCTGCTGTTACAGGTCTTCTTCCGATCGACATTAGTACATACTCTGCTTCGATTAATTCTTTTTTACCATTATCTTCGTATTCTACGAAACCTTTTGGCATTCCTGTTACTTTACATAAAAGTTTAAATGTAACGCCCTTCTTCTCATAGTTTTTCTGAAGAATTGTTGAAATTTCACGGTCTGTTGGTCCTGCAATTTTCTCTAACATTTCTATAACAGTTACTTTAGATCCTACAGAGTTAAAATAACTTGCCATTTCAAGACCAATGACGCCTCCACCAACTACAACAAGTGATTTAGGTATGATTTCAAGGTTTAAAATTTCACGGTTAGTCATAACATAACCCTGCTCAAGACCGACTTTCGCTCCGGGAATTGGGGGTACAATTGCTTCAGAACCTGTACAAATTAGCAACTTTGATGTTTCTAAAATTTCATCACCAACTTTTACTTTGATGACACCATTTTCACGGCTAACAATTTCGCCAAATCCTTCTTTAACAGTAACATGGTTTGCTTTCATCTGGCCTTTGATCCCGGCTACAAGGTTTTTAACAACCTTATTTTTTCTTGCGATTACTGTTTTCTGGTCGATTGAAGCACCTGTTGTTGTTACGCCATATTTTTCACCGTGGTTTGCATAATCAAATATTTTAGCACTGTTGAGTAAGGTTTTTGATGGTACACAGCCTTCATTAAGACAAACTCCGCCTAAAAAGCGTTTTTCTATTAGCAAAGTTTTAAGACCGCCATGACCTGAACGTTCAGCTGCAAGATATCCTGCAGGACCGCCGCCAAGAATAATTATATCGTACATCGTTATATCCTTTCTAGTTCATAAGGAGAAGTGAAAAATTCTCCAAAGTATCTTTAAGGTCTTTAAGGAATCTTGCTGCAGGGGCACCGTCAAGTGCGCGATGGTCAAAAGTAAGTGATAATCCCATTGACTGATAAGGAACAGCAGTTCCATTGACATTTTTTACTGCAGTTACAAGGCATCCAACCCCAAGTATACATGTCTGAGGTGGATTGATAACCGGTGTAAAGTTTTCGATTCCGAGTGTTCCGAGATTTGTAATTGTTATAGTTCCGTCTTTTAACTGATCAGGAGATATTGTGCCTTTCTGACATGCAGCCGCAACTTCCTTTGCTTTCTTAGAAATATCTGTAATAGCAAGTTTGTCAGCGCCAAAAATTGTAGGTACTAAAAGTCCTCTTGGTGTATCTACTGCCATTCCTATGTTTACGGTATTGAAAAACACCATCTTTTCATCATAGTAATGTGCATTGCATAAGCGATGGTTCTTAACAACTCTTGATACTGCATAAAGGATAACATCGTTAAATGTTGGGTTTGCCATTGCAAGAGAAAGTCCTAATTGCTCTGCCAATCCTGATTCTTTCGCTTTTTTCATTTTTGCACGGAAATCAATAATGTCAGTTGCATCAAAGCTTGCATTGAGTGTAAGTTGAGCCATTGTACTAAGTGAAGCGTGCATTGCTTTAGCAATAAATTTACGGATGGAAGGATGTTTCTCTTCATATGAAGCAGGAAGATCTATAGCAGCAACTGATCCAACAACATTTACTGTTGCTTTAGATAAATCCGCGACACTTACTCTTCCGCCTATTCCGCTTCCTTGAGTGCCAGTTGCATAATCAGTTCCAACAGCTCCGGTTGCAAACTTTCCATCGGCAATTAACTTACGAATATCTCTTTCGATAACTCTTCCTTTTGGTCCTGAAGGTTGTACTGCTCTTAAATCAACAACATTCTTGTTAGCAAGAGCTTTTGCTCTTGGAGAAATTGCAAGGCCCGAAACATCAGTGACAGTGGATGAAACCGCCTTATTGTCAGTGGTTTGAACAGCAGCTGTTGATTGAGTTGATGTTTGCGCTGTTGTTGTAGCAACTTGTGCTACAGGAGCTGATACTTGTTGCTCTGAAGTGGTTGTTCTTGGTTCAAATGCTGTAACATCGGCGCCTTTTTTGCCAATTACACAGACATTCATAAGACATGGGACATCATCGCCTTCTTCAAAGAAAATCGCAAGCATATCGCCTGAAACTTTTGAAGTTTCGTCAAATGTAGCCTTATCTGTTTCGTATGTAAATAAAAGATCTCCAATTGCTACGCTATCGCCAACAGCCTTGTGCCATTTGCCGATAATGCAGCTTTCGACTGATTGACCTTGTCTTGGCATGATTACTGCAGTTGCATCGTCTGATGTACTAACGATTGTTTTAGTTGCATCGGCAAATTTAGCTGCTTGTGGAGCAGAAACCTTTGCTGTTTCAGCTACTGGTGAATCAATAGTAGTTGATGAATTTGGATTAAATGAAGAAGTATCTTCGCCAATTTGTCCTATCACACATACATTTGTGAGGCATGGAACGTCATCTCCTTCAAAGAAGTAAACGTCAAGCATAACTCCTGAAACTTTTGATGTTTCATCAAATGTTGCTTTGTCAGTTTCATATGTAAAAAGCAAATCTCCCTCGTTAATAGCATCTCCTTTGGATTTGTGCCATTTTCCGATGATGCAGCTTTCGACTGACTGACCTTGTCTTGGCATGATTACTGGTGTTGCCATTTATTATTCCTCCTGTTTCTATTACGAAATATTATAGACCGCATATCGCATTGAAATGCGGATTGTTTTAGAAAGTTCTTAACTTAGCATGCTCTGTCCGCCAGTTACAGGAATTGCCTGTCCTGTCTCATAAAGCTGTTCAACACAATAGAAAATCGCTCTTGAAACATCTTTTGGAGAGCAGCCTCTGCGTATGGGAGACTTTGCTAAATAGAAATTTTTAACATCATCAATTGTTTTTGCTCCTGGAACTTTTCCTGCCTTCAGATATTGTACAAAAAGGCCCTTTTCTGGGTCACTCCAAAGAGGACCTTCATAAAAATTACCTGGGCAGATTGAATTGACTTTGATATTGTCAGTAACTAGTTCAAGTGCAAAGCTTTGTGTAAGGCCAATTCCGCCGAATTTTCCGCCAGCATATGCAAAATTCTTGTTTGAACCTTCAAGTCCAGATTTTGAATTAATCTGAACAATATCTGACCAGCTATCAGCATTTACAAGTGCTTGAACTTTCATAGGTCTTGCAGCGTATTTAGCGCAAAGGTAGTATGCGGTATAATTAACTTTTGTTACAAATTCAAAGTTTGCCATTGTCATTTCTTCAAGCCCACCTGCTTTAAGAACCCCGGCATTGCTGACAAATACGTCAAGTCCGCCAAATTCAAGAACAGTTTTCTCAATCATTTCTCGAACAGAATCTTCGTCAGATACATTAACCTTAACTGCAATAGCACTTCCCTCGCCAAATTGTGCATTGATTTTGTCTGCACCAGTTTTTGCAAGTTCTTCATTAAGATCAGCAATTACCATGTATGATCCTTCGTTAACCATTTCTAAAGCAATACCTTCACCAAAGCCTTGTGCACTGCCTGTTACAATAGCAATTTTGCCAGAAAGTCTTCCGCAGGGTGTGCAGCATTTCTCTGAATCAATATTGTATTTTTCGCCTTTGAGGAAACAATTTCTTGCATAATCAGCATCAGCTTTTGATTCTCCGATTATAAAAGTGCCTATCGACTCAACTGCAATAATTCTAAGGTCGGTGTTTATATTAAATTGATCTGTTATCCCGTTATAAATTGCTTCAAAACTTTCGTCGAATTCAATTATAACTCCATCCATTTCTGTAAGATCAAATTTCCTGTTTAAATCTTCTGCACTAAGAGTTTTGAATTCGTCAGTAAATACTACAACTGGGTAAATACCTTCTTTAGAGCAAAGCATTCTGACTGCAGGGGCTATTGCTGCTGCTGTTGTTATATCACTTTGCACTTTATCTAAATAGTGTTTCATTTTTCCCTCCATAATTTAGCCATCCCAAAACCTGAATTTATTCAGATTCCTAATCTATTTGAAATTAATTTCAATCAATTATTTACCAATCAACTATTTGCCATTCAATTTGGAATTGAATCATTGAAAATGTTATTTAATTTAATAGTTTGTGGCTTGTACTAATGCGTTGTACTAGTGCGTTGTACTAGTGCGTTGTCTAGTGCGTTGTACTAGTGCGTTGTACTAGTGCGTTGTACTAGTGCGTTGTACTAGTGCGTTGTACTAGTGCGTTGTCTAGTGCGTTGTTCTAGTGCGTTGTACTAGTGCGTTGTTCTAGTGCGTTGTACTAGTGCGTTGTTCTAGTGCGTTGTACTAGTGCGTTGTACTAGATGCTCTTTGCATTAGCAAGAAGATAAAGCTCTGCGTCATAACACCATAATCCATTATTTGCATCGGTTATGTCTGCAAGTTTTGCAAAGACAGGGTCAGTTTCACCTAATTTTCTAAAATCGGCTATTGCAGTCAATTGCATTGCAATTTGTGTATATATAAGTTTTTTGCCACCTGGGATTTTAGGGAGATTAAGTGTTGTATGAATAACTGCATCAAGGCCGCCAACATGTGTGATCATAGATGATGGATTGATTATTCCAGTTGACATCATATGAAGTGCTTCAATCATATCGTCTGTGTTTCCACCGCTATTGCCTGCAACGTGAGTTGCAATATAATGAACATTATAGAAATTAAACTCAGCGCTAAATGCTGTGTTTGTAGGACCGGCAAAGAAATTGAGGCATCCGTCCTGACCTAAGATTTTATCTCCTTGCTCAACAACTGGCTTAACTGGTGCATATACATAAACATCATCATAACCTTTATCATCTGTAAGTGATCTTAAGTATGCAGGCACATCTTCGTATTTTGAAGTATTGACATAAATAAGTTTAACACCATTTTTAGCTGCTTCTTCAACAGTATAAATTGATGCTGCTCTTGCAAGTCTTGTCTCGTCAATATCAGTTACAACAAGCATTCCAGGTTTTCTGTTACAGTGAATAGCGTAATCTATAGCGCCAAGGCCCATAGGTCCTACACCTGCAAGAAGAGCCATGTTTCCACCTTCGACGATACCCATCTGATGTACATAACTACCAGGATTTGTATGGTAATTAACATGGAATCCACCTACGATACATGACATTGGTTCTGATAATGAACCGAAATAGAATGCTTCACCTACATAATTTAATAAACATCCGCGCTCCATAAATTTTGCGGGAATTACTATATAAGTTGCAGCACCCCCGATATTATGAAATGAATAGCCTGGTGCTGCATAGATGTTTTCTGGATCGTTTATTGCTGGTTGGATTGAAAACTTAGCGCCAACTTTGAATTTATCGGCCCATTTTGCGCCAACTTGTACAAATTCTCCACAAAACTCATGACCAACAATTACAGGATTTGTTGCGATATCTTCTGGTACTCTTTTGTGTTCTGCGCCCTGTTCTGCTGCTTTATAGGTTGACATACAAATGCTGTCAGAGATTATTTTCGCTAGTATCTCGTCGTCTTTAATCTGGGGAAGTTCAAATTCTTCCAGTCTTAGGTCTTCTTTTCCATACAATCTTACTGCTTTTGTTTTCATAATTTTTTCCTCCAAAAATTTTGTGTGTACTCTCAATTTTGTTTTATTTTTTTCTAACATTACTTACGTTTTTCATATTTCATTTTATTTCAATATTTTTACTCATTACACTCCACTGTTTTATAGTCGTTTAGAAATTATTCCTGTTAAATGCTTTTTTAATTCTGGTTTTTCCTTAAGGCATGAAATATTATTATTTTAAAATACAAATATTATTGTTCAGTGGTGAAAATTTCTTAAATAACGGTAACTCTTGCTTGCTTTGCAGCTTTAAGATATTCATGTGAAAGTGGATTATCCGTTATAAGAATATCGACATCTCCTAGTTTAGCGAATGTGTAAGGCATTCCGCAGTCAACCTTAGAGGCGTCCATTAACATAACAGTTGTCTGAGCCTTCTTGATAATAAGGCGTTTAATTTCTGCTTCAAAATAATCACCACATGTAAATCCGCTATTAAGCGAAAACGCACTCGCAGCCATAAATGCAATATCAATATTTAACGATTTAATATACTCAGTTGCATTATATCCTGATAAAGAAAGTGTGTCTCTATTAAGCTGACCGCCTGTAAGGCTAACTCTGACGTTGTGATATTTAATTAATTCCATTGCAATGTTCGGGGCTGAAGTTAACACAAATAGATTTTCATCATTTAACTTTTGTGCAAAACACATTCCTGTTGTTCCAGAATCAATAAATAATGATCTGCCAGCAGTAACAAATTTGGATGCTTTCTCAGCTATAATCATTTTTGCTTCGGTGTTTTCACCTACGCGCTGAGTATATGCTGCTTCTTTAAGCATAGAAAGATGTGCTATTGATTTAGCGCCGCCACGTGTTCTAACAATTTCACCACGCTGTTCAAGATACTCAAGATCACGACGGATTGTCATGCTTGATACATCAGGCAAAAGATTCTCAAGTTCAACGAATCGAACTTCGCCTTTTGACTGAATATAAAGATTAATTACTTCTCTTCTGTTTGTTGACACAATACCCCTCCTTTGAATATTATTTATACCTTATTTAAACGTTATATAAATGTTCTTTTAATGTTCTTTTAATGTTGTTTAAGCGTTATTTAAATGTTATATTAATGTTTGAAACTAACATTCTTTTGTTACTAATTAACATTAATACTATTTTATCACATTTCTTTGTTACTTTGCAACATGCTAATTGTAAATATTTGGTTATGTTTTTAAATATTTTTATGATATATTAGTAAATAATAGATACACAAATTTATAATCTGATATAATGCTAAGTAGTTAGTATTAAGCATTTTAAAGATAAGTTTTAGTATTAAGTATTTAAGATAGTTTTAATATTAAGTTATAATAGACTATTATAAAATTAGCAGGAGGTTTTGATTAATGGCTATGCGCAAGTTTTCTAAGAAAAAGAAAATACTTTTGGGAATTCTTATTCTGATAATTTTATTTTTTACATTTGTTATAAAATATTTACTTGAATACTCACCTGTAACAACTTCTGAGCTCAGTGCTGCTACATTAAACCAAAGTAATTTCAAAATGCAACAAAACTCAGGTATCACTAAACTTACACCAGTTTCAAATACAACAACAGGTGTAATTTTTTATCCTGGTGGAAAAGTTGATGAGAAAGCATACATCCCGCTTCTTGCAAAGCTTGCCAGTAAAAATTTGCTCGTAGTAGTTGTAAAAATGCCTTTTCATCTTGCTGTATTTGATATAAACGCCGCAGATAAAGTATTAAAAGCATTTCCAGATATAAAGACTTGGTATATTGCCGGACATTCTCTTGGAGGATCAATGGCGAGCATTTATGTTGAGAAAAACGCGGCGAAATTCAAAGGGCTAATATTACTTGCCAGCTACAGTACCGCAAACTTATCAAAAAGCGAACTAAAAGTACTTGATATATACGGAAGCGAAGATCATGTACTTAATCAGGCAAATCTTCTTAAATATAAGTCAAATCTTCCAGATACTACGATAACATCAATTATCGAAGGCGGGAATCATGGATATTTTGGATCATATGGTGAACAAAAAGGAGATGGAGTTGCAACAATTGCCAGAGACGCACAGCAAGACAAAACTGCGTCTTTGATATTAGATTTTTTAGCGAAGTAAAATTAATTTACAATTTGAAAAGTGTCATTTTCATTTCTTAAGTCATGATGTAAATTAATAAATAAGGCTCATGTCAAGCAGTACCGTCAAATTTTGATTCTTTCATGAGACGGAATAAATATAAAAATCTAGATAAATAAATTTATAAATGTATATATTGATAGATAGATAGATAGATAGATAGATAGAATGATTAAATGAAGAGGCTGATGTATATAATATGGAGAACAACGAACAAAGTCATGCACAAATTGAATCGGATAATACTTTAGATTTCGGAGCACTAACTATCAGAATGGCTACAAGTGATGACTTTGTGAGCTTTATGAGGCTTTGGAGAATTTGTTTTAAGGACGCCGACACTTTTGTTGATTGGTTTTTTGATAATCGTTTTTTACCTGAATACAGTGTGTGCATCGAGAAAGACGGAGAAATTATCTGTGCGATGCAATCAATGCCATTACCTATTTATATACGTGAAATTTCTTTTCCTGGAGCAATAGTTGCTGGTGTTTGCACTATGCCCGAGTATCGCGGTCATCACCTAATGAAAAGAATGTTCACATTTTATCTAGAGAAAATGCGTGAAAAAGGAATTATAGCAATTACGTACAGACCTGAAAATTTCAATACTTACCATTCATTAGGGCATTTTGCATCGTCAAGAACAATACATTTTGACATGAAAATTAAAAAGGCAGTGAAAAGTGCTAATGCTGTGGGATTTTGCAGATCTAAACTGTACAACAATAAATTTGATTACAAATTATGCCCTATTGATTTATTAACAAAATCAGATCTCTTAAGATGCTATGATCTTTATACTTCCGTTTCTACTCTATATTCAGGTATGGTAAAAAGAGATTTTGACCTTTTCAAATTCAAGTCCGAAGATTACGCATGTGTTGGCGGTGAGGCATTATTACTTTTTCATAATTCTGACCTTACAGGATATTGTTTCTTTTTCGATATGAAAAGCAAAATTTACGGAGAAGAATTGATTTCTTGGGACTTACAATCCACATCTGAAATAATCAATATATTCAGCCAAATTTTTACCAGCAGAAACTTGTTTATGAAAATCCCAAGTATATTTACGGAATTTCTAAGCCAGAATCAGCAAAAATCATTGCTATCTAATGAAATAATGGTAAATGAAATCAGATTTACATTAGATCCACAAAATGTTTTAGGGATTACAAAAATCGAACCATTTATTCAAACTCTCAATCTAAAACGGTTTGCAAATGCAAGTTTGCTTAGTGAGATAATTATTGAAATTGATGATCCTGTTTTAACAGAGAATTCTGTCATAATTAATTTACTTGGCAAAAAAACCGCTGGAAATCCATGCATCAAAATAGCTATAGGTTCTTTAATGCAAATTTTATGTGGATACACAGACCTTGTAAGCATTATTGAAAACGAAATTAAAATGTCTCCAAACGATACTACAGTTATGGTTTTTGATGAATCAAAAATCCTCAAAATAAATGAATTCCTTCGTCCTGTAAACTGTTTTGTAGTTGACGAATACTAATACCTTGTAGCATCTAAAACAATTGTGCTGGACTAGTCTTTTCCAGGAAGATAATCATGGTCAACTGTTATAACCGCATAATATGAAGGATCAATTTTTGCAATTTCTTTTGATATCATTGATTTAAGTTCTTCATCACACCAAATAAACCCAAAAGGAACAACTACATCAAATATAAGATTTGAATGGGTTACTCCCCATACTGCACGAAAATCGTGAACACTTATTTGAGGGGAAATCAATGTAATTTCTTCGATGATTTTATTTTTAAGATTGCTTGTTTTTTCGTCACTTGTAACAACTGGGTCAAGATGAATTACAATTTTGATTCCTTGTTCATTTAAAAAATTTCTTTCGATGTTGTCAATTATGTCATGACTTACCATGATGTCCTGCTCTGCAGCAACTTCACAATGAACTGATGCGAAATATTGTCCATTTCCATAACTGTGAACTGTAAGATCATGAAGACCTATAATATTATCATATGTTAAAATCTTCTTGTAAATTGAATCTACAAATTCTTTAGATGGCGCCGTTCCAAGAAGAGGACTTGATGTGTCCATTACAAGTCTTATTCCCGAAATTATAATTATTATGGCAACAATTGTCCCCATGTAGCCGTCAAAATTAAAGCCAATTACTTGTGAAAGAATAGTCGAAATCAACACACCTGATGTTGCGATAATATCATTACGACTATCAATTGATGTTGCAATCAGGGTTGTTGAATGAATCAGTTTACCGATCTTTCTATAAAACAAACATTGCCAAAGCTTTATTCCGATTGCTATTAAAAGAACAGCAATTGATAAAAAACTAAATTCCGTTACTTGTGGCGTAATGATTTTCTCTACTGAACTTTTAATCAGTTGGAATCCTAAAACCAAAATTATCAATGATACTACAAGTCCTGAAATATATTCCATTCTTGCATGACCATAGGGATGCTTCTCGTCTGCTGGTTTGCCAGACATTTTAAATCCAAACAAAGTCACAAGTGATGATCCCGAATCCGACAAGTTATTAACAGCATCAGCAGTTATTGAAATACTATTAAATAATAATCCAGCAGTAATTTTAATAAGAAACAAGAAAAAATTGGAAATAATCCCAATAAGTCCTGCAAGTTTTCCATATTGCTCTCTGACCTGCGAATTAGAGACATTGTCGTTTCTCTTTATAAATAATTTGATCAAAAAGTTTGTCAAAATCAGTCCTCAACTTTTCTCGTTAATTTGTATGTTTTTTACAACCCGAAAAATTTATATTTTCATTCTTAATGCGTAAGGTTCTGTAAAAGCAAATTAATTTATTTCTAAAAAATAGTATAAATAACATTCAGAAATTAATACTTGTTAAATGATTAATTCATCGGCTCTTCTATTATTTTCTTTAAAGAAATAGCAAAGTTATCGTCTTCTTCTTTTGTGCGCTTAGAAGGACGCTTTGACCGCATACCCATATGTCTTGTTTTTTGGCTGTAGTACCTTTCATTAAGCAAATTTTCAATATTATATTTCGTATAAATCAATCCGCTTTGATGAATTACCATTGCCTTCTTTGATAAAGCAATGGCAGCAACTCCATAATCTTGAGTTACAACAATGTCTCCTGGACATACTTTAGCTATCAATTTAAAATCGACACTGTCCCTGCCCTGATCTACAACAACAACCTCACTATAGCCGTCATTGATTTCATGATTCACATCAACAAACATCATAACATTCATTTTATAATTGCGTGCAAAATCAACAATTATAGATTTAACTGGGCAAGCATCCGCATCGACAAGGATTTTTCTGCTCATTTTGAAATCTCTATCTTAACTTCCTTAGGTAATGCTATTTCACATGCTATTTCAACTGCTTTAAGAATTCCTGTAGGGACAGGGCACGCTGCGTGTTTACAGTATTTACGGCACCAGTCAAAGACTTCACCTTCTCCGATTTTACCAAAACATTCAACAAAACAATCTACCTCAATTGGATCGCCTTCCATCGCCTTAAGACTTGGACAATTTGTTTGGATTTTTATATTTGCCATCTGTAAATCTTCACTCTCAACATTAACAATAGTAGTAAATCCACAAATACCTGCATTAATTTTTGCTGTAGACATATCTCTTCCTCAATCTCGCCGATAAAAATTCAAGTCATTAATAACGGCGGTTTTAATGACAATTGGTTTTTCTAATTTATATCATATGAATATTATACTAATTTTGCAGCAAATAAGGAAGAGGAATCTTTTTAGATATTTGAAAATTTGAAAACTCAATTATGAATTTTTGCAACTTCAATTAAAACCCCTACAATTTTACTATCTATTAACCATATTTTTACTAATATTTCGAAAGAGTCTTGAGTATATACTAAATTAAGCAATAAAAATGTTAACCCAATAATACTTGTATTGCAAATTATTAATAGTATTATTACCTAATAATTCTGAATGTTTTGTTACTCATTATCAATTTGTATTCATTATTAACTGAATCACACCGAGTATATTGTCAACCTAATCGTTCTAGGTGGTTGACAATGGAGTGAAAATATTATAATATATGAATAGTTTGTTTATCAAAATATTAATTTTACGAAAGGAGTGTATGTTTTGACCGATGTCATTTCATACGAAAAACATGGCAAAATTTAAAACCAACTCTAAATTATCAATATATTCGATGGCAGTTTGCGCCTTATTTACAGCATTAATTGCTGTTGGTGCATTTATCAAGATCCCATTTCCTAATGTACCATTGACTTTGCAGACATTGTTCGTTGTGCTCGCAGGGCTTTTGCTAGGAACCAGAAACGCATCAATTTCAGTAGGTCTCTACCTTTTTCTAGGACTTGCTGGCCTTCCTATATTTACCAAAGGTGGTGGCATTGGTTATATCTTTCAACCAACTTTTGGATATCTCATTGGATTTCTTGTCGCTACAGCAATAGTTGGTGCGCTTTCAAAAAAGGTTAAAACTTCAACTTCAACTTCAACTTCAACTTCAACTTCAACTTCAGTTTCCGCGATTTCACTTTATTTTCTAATCAGCTTTGCTGGAATAATTACGATTTATCTGTTTGGAATGATTTATATGTATTTTATAATGAATTATTATGTTGGAAAGCCACTTGCATTCTTAAGTATGTTTACTTATACCTTTATTTTCATGATCGCTGGAGATGTTTTCAAATGTATAGTTGCAGCTCTTCTTGCACAAAGGCTTATTCCAATATTGAATAGATCGTCAAAATTTAGAGAGGTGTAATCATTTCGGGAATTGCTATTTTAACCGATGTTTTTTATTAATCACGCATTTTCAATTATCGGAATTACAAATTCATAAATTGCTTTTGCAACTCCTGCATCTTCATTTGACGAAGTTATGAAATCGGCAATTGCTTTTATATGGTCAACACCATTTTCAGGAACAATTGCATACTTAGCAAAGTCTAGCATTGTTTCATCATTGTAATTGTCTCCAAATGCAAAAACATTCTCCCTTACGATATCAAGATATTTCACAAGGAATTCAAGCGCATTTCCTTTTGTACTGCCACTCGGCATGACATCAAGTGCATCTAATTGAGATGAAACGGACTCAACTCCTGCAAGGTTAAAAAAGAAATCTTCGTCTTCACTACGCTGATCTGAAACAAGAACTTTAAAAGCACATTTTTCTCCACCATAAGGCAAATTTGCGAATACTTCCTTGATTGTTTGAGGCAGTATCGAAATTTCTATGCGTTCGTTTTCGGGGACAAGTGAATTATAATAATGCATAATTTTTATTTTTTTACTATAAGGTGCATAATATACTTTATCAATCGTATAGATAAAATAATCTATATTCTCCTTTATTGTATATTCAATTATCCTTTTAAGAATTTCTTTGCAAAAAGTATTCTGATATATTATTTTGTTTTTCTCATAATCAAAAACCATTGAGCCATTGTTTGAAATTACCGGAAGATTTATATCAAGTTCTTTGCGATATTTTCTGGTCATAAGTTCCGTGCGGCCAGTTGCTAATACAACTCCTATGCCTCTTCTTTTAAGCTCATCGAGTGCTTCTTTATTTTTATTCGGAATTTCATGATTTGAATCAAGCAGTGTTCCGTCCATATCGAAAACGCAAAGATATTTCATTTTTGTCATTAAATTTACCCTCTATCATAAAAATTATTCATCGATGTATTATAACAAATATTGACAAAATTGCAAAAATATTTTATAGTGTTTCTAAATGGTACTACTATTTAGAATTTAACTTATTTGATTGATGAAATATATATTCACACTGAAATGGAGTTTTGAAGATAGTTTTGCTGTAAAATACATATATTGCTATTATTATTTTGGTGTCACTGTTTTTGATGATGTTATTGTTGTTGTTGATGTTATTATTGCTGCTGTTACTATTGTTGTTACTATTATTATTGTTATTATTAAGGTTACTGTTGTTATTATTGCTGCTGTTATTATTGTTACTATTATTGTTATTGTTATTATTATTAAGGTTACTGTTGTTATTATTGCTGCTGGTATTATTGTTGTTACTATTATTGTTATTGTTATTATTATTAATGTTACTGTTGTTTTGCAATTCACGAAACTGCATTCAGTAAGAAAGGATATGATGAACCCGATTGATGCACTAACAGAATTTGGACTAACCAGACAGGAAGGCTCGATTTATATGATTTTGTATGCTCATGTTGAGCTTACAGGCTATGAAATAGCAAAGCTTGCTGGTATTTCCCGCTCAAATGTTTATTCTTCTCTTGCAAACCTTGTTGAAAAGGGCGGTGTGTATCTGATTGAAGGTTCGTCGAATAAATATTCGGCAGTTCCTGTTGATGAATTCTGTGATAACAAGGTAAGGAAACTTGAGCAAAACAAATTGCACCTTACTAAATTATTAGCATCAAAGCCTGATGATCAGGAAGGATATATAACAATACGTGGCGAACAACATATAGAAGATAAAATGATTCATATGCTTAAACAAACAACCCAAAGGGTTTATATATCTGTTTCAAGAAAAATCCTCAACCTTGTCGAGCCATATCTCTCCGACTTGATTTGTAAAAATTGTAAAGTTGTTATAATAACTAATACTCCATACGAGCTTACTGGTGCAACAATTTTCAACACGCCAAAAGAAAGCAATCAAATAAGAGTTATTGTTGATTCAAAAACCGTATTAACAGGGGACCTCGAAAATGGAAACCAGTCGACATGCCTTTTTTCACGAAAATCAAATCTGGTTGATCTTTTAAAAGAATCAATGCAAAATGAAATTAAACTAATCGAATTAACCAAATCAAAAGTTATTGAACAGAAACAATAAAATAAAAATATCACTATAATCAGAGCTAAATATATTGAAGTAAAAGAACAAGAACTATTAAGAATTAGGTTAAGGATATAAATAATAATTGACAAAAAAGAATGAGAATTATTATGAATACTAATAATTCTAGAGACAAAAGAAAAGAGTCAGAAAATTGATTAGTTCTTAGGATAAATTGAATAATGAAAAAATAGATACTAAAAATAGATACTAAAAATAGATACTGAAAAAAGAAACACAAAATTTATCACTAAAGTCAGAAAGCGAGAAATCATATGAAAAAACCATTTGTAACAAATACTCAAGCAGAAGAAATAGCATCACAGTTTCCCACACCATTTCACCTTTATGATGAAAAAGGCATAAGAGAAAACGCACGAAAATTGAAAAAAGCTTTTTCCTGGAATAAAGGGTTCAAAGAGTATTTTGCTGTAAAGGCGACACCGAATCCATTTATTTTAAAAATTCTTGAAGAAGAAGGATGCGGGATGGACTGCTCTTCACTTACTGAGCTTATGATGTCTGAATCTGTTGGAATAACTGGTGAAAAAATTATGTTTTCATCTAATGTTACACCAGCTGAAGATTTTGTACTTGCAAGAAAACTTAATGCAATAATCAATTTAGATGATATAACTCACATTGACTTTTTAGAAAAAGCAGCAGGTATTCCAGAAAAAGTTTCATGTAGATACAATCCTGGCGGGGCCTTCGCAATTGACAATTCAATTATGGATACTCCTGGCGAGGCAAAATACGGATTCACAAGAGCTCAAATGACTGAAGGATTTAAAACCCTTATGAAAAAAGGCGTTAAGGAGTTCGGAATTCATGCTTTTCTCGCAAGTAATACCGTTGCAAATGAATATTATCCTGTTCTTGCAAGAATTTTGTTCGAAACAGCAGTTGAACTTCGCAGCGAAACAGGTGCTAAAATTACATTTATCAACCTTTCTGGTGGTGTAGGTATCCCATACCGACCAGAGCAACATGCAACAGATATAATGGCAATCGGTGAAGGTGTTAAACAAGCATTTGAAGAGGTTTTGGTTCCTGTCGGAATGGGCGATATTTCAATATTTACAGAACTTGGACGTTTCATGCTTGCACCATATGGTTGTCTTATTACAAGAGCAATTCATGAAAAACATATTTACAAAGAATACATTGGTGTCGACGCTTGTGCCGCTGACCTTATGAGACCTGCAATGTACGGCTCATATCACCACATAACTATTTTGGGAAAAGAAAATGCCTCACCAGACTATACGTACGATGTTACTGGCGGATTGTGTGAAAACAACGACAAATTTGCAATAAATAGGCACCTGCCAAAAATAGACATTGGAGATTTAATTTATATACACGATACCGGTGCGCATGGATATGCAATGGGTTATAACTATAACGGCAAGCTGAGATCTAGCGAAATACTATTGTGTGAAGATGGAAGTCCTAAAATGATACGTCGTGCAGAAAAGCCATCTGATTATTTTGCAACCTTTGATTTTACTAATCTTTTTGAAAAATACTAAAAAGCCGATAATTTGATTTTAAAAATTAATTATGAAAATTGTTTTGTGATTTATGGTGGAGCTATTTTATGATTTACTTTAAGAATGTTCTTAATAATTCATAATGAATTTTCAAAAAACCAATGAAAAACTGTAAAAACTATAAAAACACCGCTTTAAAATAAAAGGGCGGTGTTTTTATATGTTCATAAATTATTTTTTAATCCAATCTACTTTTAGAAATTAGAAATATTTCATTATTTTGGTTGCGATGTCTCCTTGAGCTGGCCTCTGCTCCAATGTTTACGACAAAGCCCTATATAATTGTTGTTTGCCCCAAGAACAATTTGTGCGCCTTCTTTAAGAACAGTTCCGTTTTCGTCAAAACGAGTATTAAATGTAGCTTTTTTGCCACACCAACAAATTGTTTTCACCTCTTCGATGGTATCGGCCATTGCAAGAAGTCGTTCAGAGCCAGGAAATAGTTCTCCCCTAAAATCAGCTCTTAAACCATAACAAATAACTGGAACGTTAAAGTCGTCAACGATTCTTACAAGATAGTCAACTTGCTCTCTTGTCAAAAATTGTGATTCATCGACTATTATACAATGATTGTCCTTTGCTAATTCATCATTTAAATCCTCAAACAAAACGCACTCGTTTTTTAATCCAATTCTTGATCCAAGAATTCTTTCACCGTCGCGTTTATCAACATCAGGTTTTACCAAAAGTGCTTTTTGTCCACGCTCCTCATAATTATATTTAACCATCAACGCGTTCGCAGTTTTGCCTGACCCCATTGCTCCGTACCTGAAATATAGTTTTGCCATTTATCGTTCTCCGATTCAAATTTGTATTATTTCACATTTCATAAATCAGGTATTGATTAATCTTTAGAAAACAAATTTTTAATTACAGTGACAACACTTTGAACTAGATTTGTTATAAATGATATTTTTGAAAAAATACTGCCGTCATTAGAATCAGACGACCCAAAAACATCACCGACACCATCAACAAGAGCACCGGCTGATTCTGTTATTTCAGCCACATTTTTGCTTGTAATAGAAACATTTTCAACTATTTCTGGTAAAAAAGCAATTGAATCTGATACTGGTTTGCTTGTTTTATCAATGAAATCGTTGAACTTACCAAGCATTTTAATAATCCTTATTAGGCATATGATTAATAATACCATAACTGATATTCCTGCTATAATCAAAAGTGCAATCAGCAAATCATAAAGAGTAATAGTAATTGGTGTATTCATATTGATTCTCTCCTTTTTTGTAATTTAGCCAGCAACATAATTTATCACGTTACTGGCTATTTTTCATTAGTTATTCTTATTACAATAAATTCTATTCTTCAGGGGCAACAATTTCTTCACTAGTTTCTTTAACTATTGTAACCGTGGCTTTTTTTACCTTAGCATTTTTTACTTCATCTGGTTTTTCGTCTTTAATGTCAGATGACTTTTCTTTGGTTTTTGACAATAATTTCTCTTTTTGTTCCTTGATAGCCTCAATTGTTTCTTCTGCCTTTGCTTTGATCACTTCTGTTGCTTTCTCAGCCTTTTCCTTAACAATTTCGGTTGCCTTCTCTGCCTTATCCTTGATGTCTTTCCTTGTCTCTTTGCCTGGTTTAGGTGCAAAAAGCAGTCC
Organism: Saccharofermentanales bacterium; assembly: GCA_038326615.1. GTDB lineage: Bacteria > Bacillota > Clostridia > Saccharofermentanales > UBA5734 > JBBQKF01. Next base: position 68,837 of record JBBQKF010000001.1, read on the forward strand.
TGCAGCTGCTCCAATGGCAACACCAGCAGCTATTCCGGCAGCTAAATTGGCTCCAGATTTTCTTTGTGCTGCTTTCTTTGCGCGATGGGTTGTAATAACTGGCAAAATATCCACAAGCTTCTTCTCGGCCTTTTTCAAATTTTTCTTTTGTTGTCTTAATCCTGTCATGAAAATTCCTCCTTTTGAAACCTATAAAGTTAGTGCTTAATCTACAATGTCTATTATACCACTTTTACAATAAATAAACTACTAAGATGATTTATTCGAAATTAATTTATAATAAAATATTTTCATGTGTTTGTCTCGTTTATTCTTGATTTTCATTTGCTCTCAAAATATTGTCTTCCATACTAAGGTCATTTATAACGCTTTGGAAGTCAATTCCTTTAGGCAATATAATTGTATAGTTACAACGCATCGTAGATTTGTTGTTATATATTATTTCATCAAGCTCATCCATGAATTCAATATTTCTAATTATAATTCCCTTTTGCGCAAAATATTCAAAAATAAATGTCATTGTTTCTTTTTTGTTTTGGAAAATAACCTCAACATTTTTTAAACTTCCACGATGCTGAAACTTTCCCTGAAAAAATTTCAAAATAGAAAGAATAATCATAACAAGAGCAATGGATATGATACTTATTTTATAATAACCCATGCCTATTCCAAGACCAACACATGCTACCAACCAAAGAGTGGCTGCGGTCGTAAGCCCCTTGATTGAACCTTTTGTTCGCATAATTGTGCCTGCTCCCAAAAACCCAATACCGCTTATAACCTGTGCTCCTAATCTACCATAATCTGTTCTTAAAACATCCACAAGTTTGGGGTCTCTTGCAATCTGTGCAATAACATCTTGTATCATTTCAATTTGAATTAGGGATATAATTGTAGCTCCCATACACACAAGCACATGAGTCTTAATTCCTGCTGGTCTGTGATGACGTTCACGCTCTAACCCTACGACAAATCCAATAAGAATAGCGAGTCCAAGCCTGATCAAAATTTCGTATGTACCCAACATTTAATAATTTGTATGATTTGGAATTTCCAAAACCATACTCCCCCCTTCTAATCCACTTTAGTCAGAATTGCAAAAGATGCATTCGAGGCAGATAAAAGGTCATTTGGACTTAAAGTCATTTGAAGACCTACTTTGCCAGCACTAACAGTTATTTGTTCTAGGGCAGCTGCTTGTTTAGATACAGCTGTCTTGTAAACTTTTTTCATTCCAACAGGTGAGCAACCGCCTTTAATATACCCTGTTACATTAGTTATATCTTTTACAGGTATCATTTCGAGACTTTTTTCGTTAAAATGACGGGCTGCGAGTTTAAGGTCAAGTTCTAGAGCAACAGGAATTATACAAACATAGTATTGCTTGCTTACACCTTGTAAAACTAGTGTTTTATAGACTGTATCTGGGATAAGTCCAATAACTTTTGCAACAGAAACGCCATCAAGAAATCCCTCCGGCGCAATATAAGTGTGGGTTTCGTAAGTTATTTTCATGAAATCCAAAATTCTTTGTGCGTTTGTCTTAATAGCCTTGTCTTTTGACATGTTTTCCTCCAGATTCATATATCTAATAGTGTTTATGAATTTATGGGGCAATATATTTCGCAAATATAGCTGCAATTCAATATTATTCGAACTGAATAATAAGGATTATACCAAAAGGCGGCAAAAATTGCCAAAGATAATGGTTTTACACATCTTTATACATTTCCAATATAGACATATTTTAAGTATTTTTTTGCAATTAACGCAAGACTGTTTAGAGTCTCTATTGGTGTGGATTCCATGTCAGACCATTTGTATTGCGGGAAAAATCGAGTCAGATGCAGTGGTATATCTGGGGATACATAAGCGATAAATTTAGCCATTTCTTCAATTTCTTCATAGCTGTCGTTTTTACCAGGAATTACTAATGTCGAAATTTCTACATGGCATTTTTTTTTGCTTATACATATTGTTTCCTTAACTTCATCGAGACCCCCTGCCAGGACTTTTCTATAAAACTCATGCGAAAACGACTTAAGATCGATGTTCATTGCATCTATAAACGGAAGGAGCTCGTGAAGAGGTTTTTTGTTAATATATCCATTTGTTACAAGTACATTCATTAGTCCTGCTTTTTTTGCAAGCCTGGCAGTATCTATTACATATTCATACCAGATTAAGGGTTCATTATAAGTGTATGCTATGCCAATATTTCCTTCTGGCATTAAATCTATTGCTTTCCTGACAAGATTATCACTCCTGACAAAATTTGTTCTTACTTTTTCAAATGGCTCTTTTGAAATATTATGATTCTGACAAAAAGGGCACGCTAAATTGCAACCTGCAGAACCCACAGATAAAATCATACTTCCAGGATGAAAATGTTTTAATGGCTTTTTTTCGATAGGGTCTAAAGCCAATGAAGATATTTCGCCATATGATGAAGCTATAAGAACTCCATTGTGATTTATTCTAACTCCACACAACCCACTTTCTCCAGAATTAATTCTGCAATTATGTGGGCACAAATCACACTTAACAGTTTTCGAATCCGATATAGGAAGGTAAAACTCTGCTTCTTTCATAATTAGAATATCTCCTTTTTAGTGGTATCTTATAACTTCAAATCTTTCCATCTCATAAGACTCATTAGGAGAAATCCCAGCCTTACATAAAGCTATTTCAACTTGCTCTTCAGGAGAATTAACACCTTCTAAGTCAGGAAGCAAAAGCCCTCTTCTGTAACCCTTGCTAACAATCACACCATATTTTTTAATATCAAGTTCACCCATTACATGGATTCTTTCAGGTGACATTAATACATCCACTGAATATACAAGGTAATCAAGATCAGCAGCAATAACGGCCTCAAATCTAGGGTCACGGGTACCAGATTGGATTGCATTAAAAATTATTTCTTCAGCAACATTTCTTTGTGTAGGTGCGATTGTTCCAATGCATCCTCTTAGCTGTCCACCCTCCTTTATTGAGACAAATGTACCAGCCTGATAATCAGATAATTTGAATGGGACCCATTCTGGTATAGTAATTCGTCTTCTTTCTCTTACATAAACTTCAAGAGCTTCGCGTGCAAGTGAAACATAATCACTTTCTGATTCTCTGATATTCTCAATAAAATTTTTGTCATGATAAGAAAATGTTTTCATGAAAGTACACTCCTTCTTTATTCTTAACCTTAAGGCCAATTTTGTTATTAGTTTTCAAATTTAAAAATTCTCTTTATATTTTTATTATAACTAGTGTTTTGTTCTAAATTTTATAAAACAGGACGACCTATTTTTCGTAATATTTCGCTGTCCTCATCAATATGTTTATTTACAATTTTTGAAAATCGCCAGAAACTTTTAGATGAATACTTAAACGCACCTCACAAGGGCACTTTTTCAAGGCACATCATAATGTCACTTCGTAAAGTCACTTCGTAAAGTCACTTCATAATATGCGCTTTAGATATTTTTGCAACTAGATATCCAACACCAAAAGGTCCTTCGTATGAATATATTTTGCTTGTTATGTTTTCGTTATCATTTGCTCCAAAAAGCATGATAAACGATTTCGTTCCACATTCCCCCGCTTCTTCCATTTCATTTGATCCAATAGAAAGAAGTCCGGAAACATCAGCATTCCGAATAAACTCTACTAGTTTTCGATCGTAAACAATACCTTTCGGTGTATATCCTGCAGGTGCATCAGGTGTAAGTCGATGTGACAAATCTCCACTTGCAATGTAGACACAATTTTCATTCGATTTTTCAACAGCTTTTTTGATGCATTTGCCGAAATTATAGATTTTTCCAGAAGACAAAAATGGTGTTGAGATATGTACAACTTTGCACATGTGGCGGTTTTTTTCTAGTTCCTGCATAACAAAATGTAATGGCACCATTGTACCATGATCAATTTTGTCATAAATTTGAAATTTAGCCTTCTCAAGCTCACTTAAAAAACCAGCATTGATTTTATTCTCCTGAGCAATATTTATGATTTCTATTGCCAGTTCTGCATTATTTTCGAAGTTGACAATAATCTCAGGATGCCCAAAATCGCCAAAATTACCAGTCAATCTCTCAGTATCCGAGATAAAAATAAAATCACTAAAACACGGTGCGTGTGGTGATGAAATAATGATAGTGTCAGGAGCATCTTTGTAAATTTCTCTGGCAATTTCCTGGCAGGCCTCAATTGTCTCAGCTGCCCCAGATTCTCTGCCACCTCCGATTCCGGGGACAATAATCGGTGGATGTGGGAAAATGTAAGAATTGATAATTTTACCCATAAAAGCCTCCTCTCTGGTTTAGAATTCGTCTATACCCGCAGCAGGATTTAGTAGCAAATATTAAGTCGTTGTTCTGGATATTTCTTGCATAGTAGTAGCATCAAAAGCAATTACTTTCATATTCATCGAAATGTAAATGACATTATTGATATATGCAACACGCGATTGTCCATAATAACCATCAGCTACATCAGCAGGTAATAGTCGCCCCTTTTCAATCAGTGATTTTCCTGAAACAGAAATAAGCATGGCCCCCATTTTTGCATTAATATTATTACCATCATAAATTAGTCCGCCATCTCCGCCCACCAAATAAACGGGGAAAAGTGCTGATAGTTTAGCCTTCCACCACACAAATGCACGAGGATTATATTGTGCTTCAGAATTCGATCCGACACCTCCAATAGCAATGGAATCAAGCTCTTTTGGTGATTGTGGATCAGAAACGTCAAACAATGATACTTTAAGTCCGCTTAGAGTACTACCAACTGCAATATCCTTACCGCTTTCGTCTTTTTTGTAGACTGTCTTCGTGTTTTGTCCAATACCAATCAATAGAGTTGAACTGACAGGATGAAGATAGTTCGAGAAACCAGGTATTTTGAGCTCTCCTACAACTTTAGGTGCTGAAGGATTTGAAAGGTCTATAACAAAAAGAGGATCCATATTTCTAAACGTAACAACATAACCTGTTTCTTCAACAAACCTCACAGCATAAATTCTCTCACCAGGAGCAAGATTTGTAACTTTGCCAAGAATATCAAGGTTTTCGCTTAATGTAAAAATGTTATTAGTCGATCCATCGCTGCCCCAACTTGTTGTAGCTATTCTAAATGTTTTCAAATATTCGTCTACACTATATTGATTGATTATTTGTCCTGGAACCTCTCCTGCCCTATTGAATTGCACTCCACTTGCTGTAATCATAAATTTCATTATAACAGTGCCTTCTTGTACAGAAGCAACATCTACACTTGCTACTGGAACACTAGCAGTCCCTGTAGAGGCTATGCTAGCTGAGCTTTCTGAATTTTTGGAAGTTTCTACAATTGTTGATTCTGCCGGCATAGGTTTAATTGAATAACGGTAGAATGGCTGCATTATATATAAGGCAGTATTACTCATGTAAATAGAATTGCCGGCGCCAAGGACTGTTTCAACAACAACTGGCTCTTGCGTCGTTATGTCAAAACAACTTATTAGTAAGTAATTTGCTGAAACATTCTCTGGGCAATATTCAATATTTTGAGCAGGAATTAAAATTTCTTGCTTTCCTTTGACAGTATCAGAATATGCTGGCAAGATGTCATCTGCATTAACGTCTTTTTCGGGGAATGCTTGTATATTACGGTTAGTGATTACATAAAACTTTCCATCTTTTTCACGAGATGAGATAAGGTTCCCATCAAATTTTAATGTTCTTGTTAATGAAGGAAGTTCCTTATTGTTAACATTGTATACTTTTATTACTGTTAATTGTTTCTGTAAATACCAATAATCAGGAGCTACCATTTTGGCATCAGCCGTTGTGCTACTTAAGGATTTACCACTTGTCTCAGAAGATTGTGATGGCGTGTCAGTTGGATTTGTAGGGACTGGATTATTTTCGTAAGAAGAACAAATGATCGTAAGCAAATCGTCTTTAAGGTATAATTCCTGAACAAATTCATTTTTATCGACAATAATTTCACTAATTTTTTTCATTCCTGCTGCTGGATAAACATCCATTATAGATACTTTATTCTGATTAGCAATATATAGGTATTTGCCATCATTTTTGATTATATCACCTTCATCTATACCACTGACCTGCGTGTTAGTAGATGAAAAACCTCCTTGGCCAGATGCATTTGCTGTGGGTGCTTCGTTTCCTGCTTTTTCTCCTGGGGCAACAAGTACTCCATCAAGCATAACTCCACCGCGATAAGCACCTGAATATGAGACACCCATCTTCTTTAACAGATCAAGGATTTCTTGATATGACTTAAATTTGGGTAGCTTCTTTGAAGAATTTACACTCTTAATTGTAACATTGTTATTTTTAACAGTGCCGCTAATTACCTTGCTAATAATGGATGCAGACTTGGTCGGACTAACTGTCGGAGAATTCGTAGCTGTCGGTAACGAGCTCGAATTTGTATAACTTTCGTTCTCAGGTAAACTTTTTTCAACAACACTATTTGGCAGAACATTGTCATTAGTTTTCGGATTCGAAGAAAAATATGATAACTGAAATATGCTTAAAGTCAATAATAATACAAATACGCCAGATATTGTTGCCACCGTTTTTTGATTTCTGAAAATATTTTTGAAAATATTCATTCTAATAACCTCCATATTGCATTTTGCATTTAAATCATGAGTAATTATACGTCAAAAAATCTAGATGTTCCATATCACAGCAATATTAAATAATATCAGTAAATTTCTTGAAGTTATATTATCAGTTACTTTTACGCTAAATAAATCTAGAAGCTCCATTTTACTGTTTTCAGATGAATATCGAGCATAATAGTTATTCAAATATTGGTAGATAAATTAATTGCACTTCCAATAAATTCATATGAATCTATCCAAAAATACTAAAATTTAATATGGCAGTACCCATTCGGATTCTTCTCAAGATATGATTGATGATACTCTTCTGCAATAAAGTAATGTTCTAATGGCTTTATTTCAGTAACTATAGGTTTTTTGTACTTGGATTTTTGACTTTCAACAAAAGTTCGGATAGTCATTTCATCTTCTTCGTTTTTATAATAAATGCCTGAACGATATTGGGATCCAACATCATTTCCCTGACGATTAAAGCTTGTCGGGTCGATTATTCCGAAAAATTCTTGTAAAATTCCTTCAAGACTAATTATAGCAGGATCATATTTTACATGAACCGCCTCCGCATGACCGGTGCTATGCTTACAAACATCTTCATAAGAAGGATTCAAGGTTTCCCCATTAGCATACCCAACCGTTGTCGCTGCTATACCTTTAACTCTTCGCATAAAAGCGTCAACCCCCCAGAAGCAGCCACCAGCTAGCCAGATTTCTTCCAACGATTTTTCATTGTAATTAATATTTAAATTAGGGTTTTCAGGTAATCTACTTGAGTTACTCATAAATTCTCCTTTTTATAATAAAAATGCTTACGATTCTCATTTTTACAAGGCAGTAAAAAATATTAATTTTCGAATAATGTTTCGAGTGTCAAAAGCATTGCTTTTCTTTTTTTCACATACAGCTAACCGGCTAACTTTTGACACTCGAACCAATAATTTAACTTAAAATATTTAACATCTAAAATTATAATATTTTTATCTTTTGATGGATGTTCTCCCAGGGAAAACAGCACTTCCTTCAAGTTCTTCTTCAATTGCGAGGAGTCTGTTATACTTTGCAACACGGTCGCTTCTAGAAGGTGCACCAGTCTTAATCTGTCCAGCGTTTAATGCTACAGCAAGATCTGCTATTGTTGAATCTTCTGTTTCTCCAGAACGGTGCGAAATAATTGCAGTATATCCAGCATTTTGAGCCATACGAACTGCCTCAATGGTTTCGGTTAAGGTTCCTATTTGATTTAACTTTACTAGAATTGAGTTTGCAACACCCAAGTCAATTCCTTTTTGGAGACGTTTAGTGTTAGTCACAAATAAATCGTCGCCAACAAGTTGAATTTTCTCGCCAAGTCTATCGGTAAGAAGTTTCCACCCTTCCCAATCTTCTTCTGCAACTCCATCTTCCAATGAGATTACAGGGTATGTTGATGAAATATATTCCCAATAAGAAACCATTTCTTCTCTTGTTTTGCTAATTTTCTTTTTAGGGAGGAAATAGGTGCCGTCGTCTTTGTACCATTCACTTGTCGCTGCATCAATAGCAATCATAATATCTTTTCCTGCCTTAAAACCTGCCTCTTCTATTGCATGCATAATTGCTTTAAGGGCATCTTCATCGTCAGTAAGATTTGGCGCAAATCCGCCTTCATCACCAACAGCTGTGGACATTCCAGACTTTGAAAGAACCTTCTTCAAATGATGAAATATTTCAACCCCCCAGCGCATTGCTTCAGTGAAAGTTTTAGCTCCAACAGGCATTATCATGAATTCTTGTATATCAACATTATTTGATGAATGAGCTCCGCCATTCAAAATATTCATCATTGGCACCGGTAAAATATGAGCATTAATTCCGCCGACATATTTGTAAAAAGGCATGTCAAAAGCATGTGCTGCAGCTCTTGCAGTTGCAAGTGAGACAGCTAAAATTGCGTTAGCGCCAAGATTTGCTTTATTAGGCGTTCCATCTATAGCAATCATTGTTGCATCTATTTTAGCTTGGTCTGATGCATCCATCCCTTTCAGCACACTGTATATCTCTTCATTAATATTTGAAACAGCATTCATTACACCTTTTCCGAGATATCTTGAAGCATCACCATCCCGTAGTTCAACAGCTTCGAAAACACCAGTAGATGCACCAGACGGAACAGCAGCATTACCTTTTGCCCCACCTTCTAAAACAACTAAAGCTTCAACGGTAGGGTTTCCTCTTGAATCAATAATTTCGCGGGCATGGATAAATTGGATAGCCATTTTATTCATTTTGTTTTCCTCCTGTTTTATTAAATTTCGTATACATATATTATAATCCTTTTTATTGATAATTACAAAAAATAGTCAAAATATTCATTTTGTCATATCAATTTACAAATAAAAATTTTTAAATTTCCTTGATTTTTTTAATTTATCTTATCAATTCACAATTTGAATATGAATAAAAAGCATATAAAAGAAATGTTTCATTTTCGGATATGATAAGAATGGTATAATTATAGCAATTAATAAAGCCTGTGATACCTTATTTTATTGTATATACGACAATTTCAAACAATTTGTATATTGATAATTATCAGACGAAAATAATTATAGGAAATACCATCGAAAAACAGTGAAAAGACGATTTGGCAGTTGGAGTACAATAGAAGGTCCGCTTATGAAATCAAAGATTTCATAACTGTAATATTGAGCATTTTTCGTACAGCCAAGCAAAATATTACAATTGGATGCATAAGCATCCAAGCGGAGATAGCTTGGTAATAATGCGAACATTAGTTTGTACTTCCCAAGAAGCTCCCACCTCTACAGGTGGTGAGAGTAGGTCACATAAATAATTCATAACTTGAAAAAATAAAAAGCCTTGCAACATTTCTGTTACAAGACTTTGCACTTGGAGCTGATGGACGGATTCGAACCCACGACCTGCTGATTACAAATCAGCTGCTCTACCAACTGAGCTACATCAGCGTTTTGCGCACGATTGATTTTAATGGTATTTTGCATTATTGTCAATAGCATTTTTTCAAAATTTGTTGATTTTTCAACCATTTTTCAAAATATATTTGCATAAATTTGCTTTAATTTGCATTTTTGTTAAACTTTGCGATTTCTAATTGCCACTACACCATAATTATTGTGATATAATAAATTCATTGTTTACGTGGGGATGTAGCTCATCTGGAAGAGCGTACGGTTCGCATCCGTAAGGTAGAGAGTTCGATCCTCTTCGCCTTCACCACACTCGCTCACAATCCCACCAATTAAGGTGAGATTGTGAGCGTTTTTTTTGCCCCGTTGTGAGGTAAATAAATTTTCATCAAGCCTTAGTAGATATATCGGAAGCTTGTTGAGATAAACCTCAATATGCTCTCTGTAAACCACTACTTTACTGAGATACTGGTTAATAAGCAATGTTTTTTCGCTTAAAATTCCATTTAGAAACTGCTCTCTTGCCAGCCTATATGCTGCCCTGATTTTGATTTCATCAATTCTGGGAAATTCAAGATTATTTTCTGACTTAGCAAGCTCTGTTTCAAGCTGTGATTGTTCTTTTTCTAAATTTACCATTGCATTAATCAAATTTTTACTACCGGTTTCAGCCATTACGCCTATAATGTTATTTATTTTTGCTTGAATGCCTACAAGTTTTCTCTTTACAAACTCAATTTTTTCAAGACCCTCAGTATTATTTTGCTTGCAAAAATTGCCATACAGCTCGATTATTTCATTAGTGGTATCCTCATTAAATATCACTCGTTCAAGCTCATTCAATACAAAGCTTTCTAACTTGTCACGGGAGATTTCCTTGTTTGTACAGTCCAGCCTGCTTTTTAAATGACTTCCCCCACAGCGGTAGGTTACATATAAAGTCTTATTTCTACCACTATGTTTGCGATTTCCTGTAAGTGCTGCACCGCACTCACCGCAAACTACCTTACCTGCCAACAGATATGTTTCTTTGGCTGTAGATGGTGTTTCTCTGCGCCTTGATCCAATTATTTTTGTTACAATATCAAAGATAGCTGCATCAACTATTGGCTCTATAGCGCCCTCTATGCGAATAATATCCTCATTTCCTTTATTGCAGTGGTTATTTCTCTTGCCATATAAGTTTTTCTTCGCACAGCGGTTAAAAATATATACGCCTTTATATTTTTCGTTTCGTAAAATTTCGTGAATGCTATTTTTGCCAAAAGGCTTGCCTTTTCGGGTTCTATAACACATATCATTTAGTTCTTTAATTACCTGCGAATAGCCTTTGCCCTTTGCAACACAGTCGAATATATGATGAACCGCCGGCGCCTCATCTTCATTAATTACAAATTTTCTGGTAGTAGAATCAACCGCTAACCCAAAAGGAGGAAGACCGCCTGTGGATTTGGCTTTCAGGGCAGTTTCCCTCATTCCTTTCATTACTTCACGGGATAAATTCCTTATATAGTATTCAGACATTCCGTCAAGCATACTCTCTAAGATTATGCTTTCAGGACTATCGTCAATTTGTTCTAAAACTGAAATAATCGACACTCCGTTTCTCTTAAGCTCATGCCTATAAAATGCTGAATCATAACGATTCCTGGAAAACCTATCAAGTTTGTGAACGATAATAAAGTCAAAATCTTCTTTTTTGCTATCTGCAATCATACGTAAAAACTCTGGTCTATTGTCCGTTGCTGCCGAACGTGCTCTGTCACAATATTCATTTACAATTATTACGCCGTTTTTTTCACAAAATTCGTTTAATGCTCTAAGCTGAGCCTCTATGCTTTCCTCTCTTTGATTGTCACTTGAAAATCTGGCATAAAGAACAGCTTTTGGAGTTATTTTTCTTGCTTTCAGTGATTCAATTACATTCATATTATTTTAGTCTCCTTTGTCATCTTTACTACTTATAATTTTTGAAACAATGTCACAAAGAATGCCCTCAACTTGATTATCAATTAATTCATCCGTTATTTCTCTGCATAGATTACTATCATCTCGCTTTAGTAGCTCGTTTCTTGAAATGCTAATTTTTTCTATCGAAAATATCATGTTTTTTCTATCCTCCATTATAAAATATTTACCGTGGCAATGTACAATGTGCAAAACCACAGCAAATTGCAAATATAAGCCGTAATTTAAAATTAACGGCTATCCCTGTTGCGTTGTTCTCTTTTGCGTTGCCACTCAGCAAGCAACTTCATAATTGTTTCCTGCATTTGTATACTTGTGTAATCTTTCGGGAAAAAGCTTTTTATACTTTCAGTCTTAAATTTGATCTGTTCTTTTTCATTGGGCTTTTCTTCCGACATAATTGAAAAAATCATATTCATATTTAGTTGCCCGTTCAAACTCAACTGTTTCATTCTTTGCGCCTGTGAAAATGATGGAGTTCGGTCCTCAATTTCAATGGTTTCAAGCAGATTAATTTGTTCTTCTTCATTAAGAAAAGAAATTTCTACAGCGGGAGAAAAGGCAATTTTATATTCATCAACAAGTTTTAAAAGCTGAGGAATGAGTTTTGTAAGACGAATATATCGTTGAATTTGTCGCTCGCTTTCCTTTGTATCTTCACTGATGACTGCAACACTCAACTTCTCGCCAAGTTGGCGAGAAGTTATACCTTGATGCTTTATCGCTTCTAATTTCATCTTATAAGCATAAGCCTTTTCAGATGGCAAAATATTTTCCCGTTGAAGATTGCTGTCAACTACAGCAATAATTGCAGCATCCTTGCTCATATTACGGATAAAAGCAGGAATATTATCAACTCCTGCCTGCTTGCATGCTGCTACTCTTCGGTGCCCTGAGATAATTTCATAGCCACCCTCGTCTTTAGGACGAACCAGCAACGGTGAAATAACCCCAAACTGCTTTATGCTTTCAACCAGTAACTGAAGTTCCTCGTTTTCTATTACCTTAAAAGGGTTGTCCGGGAACGCATGCAATTCACTCAAATTTATAGTTTTTATTACATCCTTCATATTCTATCTCTCCATATCTCTTGTTTTTTTATTACGGGTAATTTCCTCTAAAATTTCTGGTGGGATCTTTTTAAACAAACTGTTTGCACGGCTAAGCTCATTTTTTAAGGAATAAATTTTTTCGTTTGCTTCAAACAATTTATCTTTAACATGTTCGGTTTCGTCCTTCCAATAATCTGTTGTCTGAGCTTTAAGCTCAACAGAATGTTCTAAGTTTTTTATATAATTATCAACCGTCTTAATCTGTGCAGTAAATTTTTCGGCTTGCGGAACCCATTTTTGCAAAATTTCAAGTGCGTCATCGCGTTTTTTACCTGCATTAAATACAGAAATGTTAGATAAAGCTGCCGATACATCTGCATATTGCTTATCAAGTCTTTCGGCCATTTTGTACATCCACAATTTAATATGCTTGCGACCAGTTACCATTGAAGAAAGTCCTCGTTCAAGCTCTGTCCAGCGAGCATTCATAAAGTCGTGGTATTTTGTCTGCCAATCGGAAAGCTTTGCTTGATTACCGAGAATTTCCTTTGCAGAAAGCTTTTTTGCAGAAGTAATTGGACAAAAAGAAAGGTGCATATGAGGAGTTGTTTCATCCATATGCACCATAGCCGATATTATATTTTCTTTTCCTACCTGTTCCTTCATAAAAGTTAATGCCCGTAAAAAAAATTCTCTTTGTTCTTCGGCGGGTAAAGCCTTCATAAACTCCGGGCTTGCAGTTATGAGCGTTTCAACCAAATATACACTGTCCTTTCTTGTCTTACACTCATTTTTCAAAATAAGATGCTCAATCCTTTTCCGGTAGGTATTGGTGGTCTCAATAAGGTGATAATTTTCATTTTTCCGAGATTTATCAATATCCGGATTGCTTTTATACGCCGCTTTGGTTCTCTCGTTATGTGCATAGCTGGCATTTACAGCGCCCATTTTCTTTTTTTGAAATCGCAATATTGCGTATGGCATAGGTTTGCTCCTTTCAGTTATTTGAAGAACGCAACAATATTTATTGTTAGATTTTGCGATGTTGCTTCTCCTTTAAATATTGTTTTGAACTGCGGTTCATGGATTGCACATCCGTTGCTTTTTATATAAAAACCTATCGGTTTTCATATAAAAGAACTCCCTTGCAACACCGCAACACCTCTTATGCCAGCAAGTGATAAGTTCCACTGCGGTGTCGCTTATCACTGCCGTCAAGACAATAAAATCCTAAGGGATTTTGCTGTCTTCGGTGTAGCAGTGTAACACACTATACTTTGTTCCAAAGTGTGTGCCAGATTGTTCCATCTGGACTTCCGTTATACAATGCTCCTGCATTGCTCCCAATCCCCAACCTTGCAAAATTCAAGTGTGCAAACACACACTATGATTTTTGTTGCGTTGTTGATTTAGGCAGTGCCCAAAGCCAGCAGTCGCTGACCTTGCGTGATACCACACCAAGCTCCCTTTTGGCATTTTGCACTGTTCGCTGACTTATACCTATTTCCTCAAAATAGTCATAAATCTCCGAACAGGGAATTTCACCACGTTCTAAAAGCTTATTCAGTTCTTCTACCGCACAGTCTTTTTTCTTCGCAACAAAATCACCACCGAACCCACCACCGCCGAGTAATTGCTCGGCGGTAATATTGCTAGTTCCTATAAATGTGATGCTATCGCTAATTTCAAAACTAATGGATTCCCCTACTGAAGCAAGGCTATTCTTAAGTTGTGCCATATAGCGAGTTGATTCAGTCTCCTTAGACCTACCAACAAGCAAAATGCTCCTTGCAACCGCAGGAATATCAATTGAACCTAAGCCTCTATACAAGCCCTTGGCGCCACTCATTTTGTTCATATGACCAATAATGAGAATTGCACAACCTGTCCGTTCTGCGACGCTTGCAAGCCTTTTAAATATAGGTCTGATTACATTTGCTCTGTGCATATCTGCATCGGCTCCAATAAATGCCTGAAGTGGGTCCATTATAAAGAGCTTTGCTTTTTCTTTAATAATGGCTTGTTCTATTCTTTCATCGATAAAAGTTAGAGGATCATCGTCATCATTGATAACAACAACCCTATCACAATCCGCCTCCGCTTTTTCAAGTCTTGGCTTAATCGTATCTGCTAATCCATCTTCTGCGGTTTGATAGATAACAGTTATCGGCTCCTTTTCTTTTTCAGCCGGTAAAGGCAAGCCCTTTGAAAGCAGCGCGGTAATAGTTAAAACAAGCATAGTCTTGCCTTCGCCCGGATCGCCCTGCAAAATAGTTATTTTACCAATCGGGATATACGGATACCAAAGCCACTTGACCTCTTGTGTTTTTACCTCGCTCAATCTGATTATTTGTAGTTCCTTTGACATTTTGTCTCCTCCTTAAAAATTTAGCACCTGACGAACAATAAATCGCCAGGTGTTATGTTGAAAAATGGTGGTAATTAGTATTTAACTCAATTCGTATATTCAAAAAGAGAGATATTTCTGCCGGCATCAAAATTCGCGTTTGGCACAGAGCCGTTATGGTGCAATTTATGCGCTGAAAAATATCCCTCTACTATATAGGACAGTTATATTGAGTTTGTAAACCAATTTTTTGAAATAATTTTAAAAAAATGAAAAAGCCCTATGTTTCCATAAGACTTTTCATTTTGGCTAAGAGCTTTTTTAGTCGCTTTGAAATGCTCATTTTACTTATCCCACTAAAGTATTTGCCAATTATCTCCATACTCCATTCTTGATGGAAATACAGATAAATCAGCAAATTTTCTTCATCGGTCAATTTGACTCGCACCTGCTTCAGCTTTTCAAGCATTAGGTTTTTGATGATGTTGTTTAGAGGCAGGTCCTTATTAATCGTTTTTTGTGATAGCATCGCTGATTCAAAATCATTTTTATTCAGGTGACGTCTATCACTCCGACTTTCATTCTCCTGTCTTTTCCTTTCATCCTCAAGAAATACTGCTATCTCGTCTGACACTAAAATGAACTTTTCGCCATATTTTATGGTTTTGCCCATATGGATCCCTTCCTTACGGAAGGTCACTAAATGGTTAGCCTAAACAGCACCATCTTCTGTTGACTTCAAAGAATTCCGACTAAGCGGCTAAAAATTTAATTTTGCCTTAGTTTCATCTAAGAAGTCTGAGGTCACACGCGCAACCTCACGGCTTTCAAATTCAAGGCGTTTAAACCTTGTGATACAAGTATAGCATAGTTTTGACAATGGACAATAGTTCCGTTTAACAAATTTATGCGGGTGGCTGATTGAAATAGTGATTATACAAGGTGCAGATATAAACCAGCACTTTAGTTTCTGCCCTTAATTTTAACGTTTATGTTAGCTAATTTCATCAGTTATTTAATTTTTACTTCAATCATTACCTTGCAATTTCGGAAATTGATATACTTTCCACCTCCCCAATAATTCAAAATTCCTATTAACTAGTGTTTTTTTCTATGAGCTACTAAAAAAAGATTACCGACATATTCCAATAAATATAGAAAATTCAGCAAACTTTGTATCCGAAGCTGATATCCTAAAAGCACTGGAAGGATTACTTGAGATGTTTATTCTTTCGGATTGACCCTGCCATCATTTATTTAATTTATTCCGTGTTCAATATGATAAACATTTTTCACGTAATTGACAAGTTTTGTAAAATAGTTATTGCGCATTTTTTATCCTCAATTTCTTTCAGATTCTATAAGAAATTGAGATTTGTAGAAAGGGCGGACTTTCTCCAAACTTGATACATATTCGAAAAAATGGTGAACACCAGTTAACCATAGGATTTGAAGGATTGGAGGCGAAAGTGCTGATTATTCGTAGGGTATTCCAAGGTATGGGGGGGAAGCTAAAGTGCTGTCAACTAACAATTATATAATTCTGCCATCCGAAATGGTAATAATACGATCACATGAATTGGCAACAAAGTCCTCATGCGTTACAATAATGATAGTTTTCCCCTGAGCATTCAGTGTTTTAAAAATTTCCATTATCATAGTTGCATTTTCCGTATCGAGTGCACCGGTAGGCTCATCGGCCAAGATAATCTCTGGCTGATTGACGAGTGCTCTCGCAATTGCTATTCGCTGTTTCTCACCACCGGAAAGTTTTGAGACTCTCTGCTTGGCCAGATTTTCAATTCCAAGCTGTCGAAGTCGTTCCATCGCCAGCGTGTCAATCAAAGAGAACGGCGTTTTCCCAAACAATAAGGGGATCCCCACATTCTGGAGCGCGTTATCTTCTTCAATCAATGCGAAATGCTGCATGACAAAACCAAATTTCTTATTCCGAATTTTAGACAGCTTTGCGGACGATTCTTTTGACACATCGACTTCGTCTAGTTTATATATACCATTCGTTGGTTTGTCGAGACAGCCAAGTATATGCAGCAACGTTGACTTGCCTGCTCCTGACGAGCCTTTGACTGCAACCATCTCGCCTTTTTCTATGGAAAGGTCGATTCCTTTAAGGGCTCTCAACGCCACGCCATCACGTCGGGTCTTGTAGATTTTTTCAATTCCGTTCAATTCAATCAACATAAAACTCTTCTCCTCATTCGCCCCTCCGTAAATCTTTCAGTGCTCCTGATAATTCTTCGCGGATCAATTTGATCAAAAACCCTGCGCCGACAGCTATAAATATTACGGCTATGTATAAAGAAACAACCCCATAGAACAGGAATGCCCGTTTCGGGGTCATCCACTCCAGCATTAGCCAACCCAGCTTGCCTGCAATCAGACTCAACACCAAAGTGATAATAATCAGAATTCCTACACGGCATGCTTCAATCACCGCACTCTTCTTCCAATCCATCCCCAACAGGTAATAGACAGTGAATTGTCTGCGATTACGCAGACTTTGGATTACGTTATTGCTTAGTACACCTGTGACAGCTAGCAAAAGGAACACGACGAACATGATGGTTGTTCCCACAATCATTTCATTTGTATTCTTATTAAAAGTGGAAACGAGCGATGTCATCTGTGAAATTTCGCCGTACTTACCTAATTCTGTCCTAATAGCATCAATGATTAAATCTGTATTGCCGGATTTCAAAAATATAAATACGCTTGTTGGGTATGCCCCGTACGATGACATCCCAGAAATAGATGTATAATCGAAATCCGCACAGCGCAATATAATCACTGGGTCTTGACTTATGACCGAGGCCGCCGTAAAGTATGCCGGACTAGCAAAACCCGACGGATATAGGTATTGTGTCGGTTTTTTAAGTATCCCTACAATCTCAATTTGGAATGCCTTTTCGTCTGATAGACTGATATCGGTCTTGTCGCCGACTTTAAGTCCCATATCGCCAGAAACCACGGCCGAGATCGTGTTGCCTTTGACCGACAAGCTGTCAGATAACCAGGAACCGCTTTGCAGCCTTGGTGAATAGCGGGAAATGATAGGATCGTTATAGAAAACCAAATTGCATGATGTTTTATCGGCAGGGTTACAAGAGCTCATATAAACCCTGCCGACGGAATCGACCTGTGGAGAAGACAGTATTTGTTGTGTAACATATTCTGGATCATAATAATCAAATGTTGTCAAAACTATTGTGTTGTTTATAGGTAGCTCATTTACAGCCTGCAGATTATCTTGATAGTCTACGATTGCCACGAACACCTGCGAAAGCATGATGATAGAGAGCAGTATCTGTAGAATCAAAATGATATTTGTCAGCTTTCTCTTCCAGAAGAGTTTGATCGCAATTAAAAGCATAGACAAGTTATTACCCTCCCGCTTTCATTTTTTAAGCATGTCCTCACGGAATATAATCGGGATTGCCCTAATAATGACAGCCGATTGTATGAAAATCATTACGCCAAAGTATATTAATACATAAAACTGCCATGGTGATGGAGATACCATTCCAGGTGGGGTGATATTTGTAATTCCGAATACAGCGAAATACGCACATAAATAGGTAACTGTCACTATTAGTGCAACATTCATCGAGATGAAATACGCAATTTGTCTGCCTTTTGCACCACAGATCAGATAAATCCGATACCGTGAGAATTCTTTTCTTAACCAATAGAGTATCACACTAACGATGCTGAGTAGAGAGACTAATAAAACTACGGCATATACTGTTATTCCTCCAAAGTAATTATTAACTGCACGTGCGTTATTTGTATTTGGCAGAGATAATGACTGTACATTACTGAACGACTTAAAAAGAACACTTAAATGCTCTATTTGTGTGCTCGTTAGTGGCTGTGAGAATTCGCACCTGAACCTTAAAGGAATAAGGCCGATAGCAAAGTATGTTTTTAAAGGTATTATAATCGTTGTTGGCACCTTTTCAAATTCAAAACCACCTTCAGCACCTATCATTGACGAATCAAAAAAATAATTACCGACAGCATTAAAATGGGTGCCGTTAATATCAATTCCTGTTTTCCATATGGTGTCAATATTTTCTGGAGAAAGATTTGCAAAGAAATGCGTTCCTAGCAAGGTTACAGTTGCACCAGAATCCATCTCTTCGGCACTAAATAATCGACCGTATGGCGTATGCAAGACCTCTTCATTCTGGTTTCTAAGCCAATAAAGTCCTGTATATTTCTCATCAGAAACCGTCACAATGGCCATCTCCGGCATAATCGAGTCGTTCTCAAATTTCTCGTAAAGACTTTTAATTGTATTTGTGTCATTGCATTTAAAGCTTAGCACCTGATTTACTGCACCCATTTCAACGCTAGTATTGTACATATAAATCGCTCTCCCATTAATGAAGAGGAAACTACCGAATGCACAGACCAGACAAAGAAAAGATAAAACCAAAAACAATATGTTAGTTCGGCAGAAACGCAAAAAATTTGTAAATGCAATACGATTCATTGTATACTCCTATCTTTAGAAGGACTTTCGACGTCTACTAGTTATTAGTGGGTTGCTTAATTAATCCCAATCACCATTGGAATCATAGAACCATGCTGAAGCAAGATTAGAATTGCCAACTTGCCAGTATTTACCAAACCCTTTAAATGGAACGACATTGCCATTATTCGCAATCGCCGTAGTACTGCCCATAGTGGATGCAGAAGATGTGATTGCATTGGCACTATTATAGCAATTAGCTGCAGCACGATCGATGCTGGTCCCCGCGCTAGATGTGTTTTTGGCAGCTGTGCAATAGTATCCAAAACCAAGCCAGTTCGGCTTGTTGGCCCATATACTACCGGAAAATGAAGAAGCAAAAGCTGTGACCGTAATCATTGCCATTACTAATATGGAAACAAAAACAAGGCTAAGAGTTTTTTTCATTCGATTATCCTCCTTTGTAATCTATAATTTACGTCGAAAATTCTACTATAATTAAAACTCAAAGTTGTACAATTGTCAATCATATATTGGCACATTTATAGGATAAACGCATCAATTTTTTAACTAATTTTTTAAGTTTTTTAACTAAGTTTTTTACTTAAATTCCATTTTTGCATTCATTTAACGATTTTTTTGCTTCGGTTTTTTTATTTCCATTTCTTATTTGTTACTCCTTGGGTTGAGTCTGCTGTCGATAAAGTTTTGGAGGGGAGCACCACTTTTATTTTCCGCTTAAACATTGTAGATAACCTCCTGTAACACAATTTCTTCCGCCTGGTTCTTGACGTTATTTATAGCCCCTACCCAAGCCATTTGGTCGTTAATTTTCAATTTTTCGGTAATGCCTTCGGAATTAGCAATTTGTTTCATTAGAGTTTCAAGCATATCCCCTGCTCTGTCTTGCACATCTTGACAATGCAGGAGAAGAGAAGCTGAAGCTACCAATTGCCTATAAATCATAGGTTTACAGCTTTAAATCCAATTCTTGTGATCCATACCAAATCTTCCTAGAGCAATGTTTTCTTCTTCGGCTGGTAAAGAAAGGCTATGAAGGTAGTAATCGCCGACCAAAACATAATCAATCCCATTTTCAAATTTTGACTTTCCCATATTAACACACTCCTTTTTTCTTCATGTTAACCTGCTGAAAATAAAAAGACCAATGTGTGATTATAAAATTTCTTCTAATTTATAATTGAGTGTCCATCTGCCAATTTGTATAGCAGTAACCATTACAGAAGATTCTAACTCCGTGCGTGCTTGTTTGCGCATTAAATCTGCATCAACGCGAATTGCGAGCGGGGTTTTATCCCCCTCATCTCCACCACGTTGAAAGCTACATTTTTTATATGAAAATGTAGCTTTTTGCATTATAATATATTTATGCAATTACTGATATGATGGATTATATCCATCTTTTTTATTTATATGATTCTTGCTGAAGGAGAAAGTTCAAATTAAATGATTGTAACCATAATTCCTCAAAATTATTCCTAGATAAGCATTTTAAAAAACTAAAGGTTGTGGCATATTGCCGGGTAAGCACGAAGCAGGACCATCAGGCAAACAGTTTGAAAGCTCAAATGGAATATTATGAGAACTATATAAAAAATCATGCAAACTGGATTTTTGTTAATATTTATGCGGAACATGCATCTGGTCGCCAATTTGTCGGATAAATCAATGCCAAACCGCCGAACGAAATAGTGCCAAATCACCGTAAAATATTGCGCTTAGTAAATTTACGATGCATAATATTTTTTCGGAATAATATAAATTGACATCATTCCGAATGATTGCTATACTGTTTTTGTGAGGTGAGGAATATGAAAAACGAATACATGACTGCGCAACAAGCGGCAGAAAAATGGAATATTTCCGATCGCCGCGTACGCGTTCTTTGCCGTGAAGGAAAAATCACTGGAGCGGTTAAAGATGGAAAATCTTATAAAATACCGCTGAATGCTGAAAAACCTGCTGACGGACGCGAAAAGAAAATAACCACTACCGCTATTCGTTTTCTCAAATGGGAGAACAATGTCATCGGAACGATTGACAACATGAATGCGGTCACTTTTATAAAACCGGAATACAACGAAGTTGTTTCGCTCTATACCCGCGGTGCGAAAAAGTGGTCGCCTGAACAATTTTCCGAGTTTTTATCCGAACGTGTTGTAAGCCGTGACCGCCGTGATATTGAAAAATTATTGTTCCGCTGTGGACTTTCTCATTACGATGTTTTGCGCATTGCTGAAATTACCAGAGGTATTCATCCTAAGGATTTGTTGTGGATTGCAAGCAACAAAGATGAAAAACTGGACACGGTTATCACCAATGTTTTTAATTCGGTTTTTCATCAAAAAATAGACCTTGCAGGCGATAGCATCGACACGCCGGAGGGTTACAACATTAAGCGTTACGGAGTTTATAACAGACATTATGGCATCTATAAACAGCGAATCAGCCCGCTGACCACCGATGTGGAATCGGAGATTGCTGTGTATTTGCTTGCGAAAAAATTAGGCGTTACTTGCTGCCCTGCCTATCGGATTGACAAAGACACTGTTTTTTCAGCTTTCCTATATGATTTTTCGAAAGAATTCATTGTACATTTCCGTCGTTTGTTTGACGGCGCACGTTCTAACAACGAATATCAGAATTTGATCACCGTTCGTCCGCAGTACAAAGATAATATTGCTCGGATGATTTTGCTGGACTTTATTACTCGTCAAGATGACCGTCATCTTTCTAACATTGCTATAAAAATGAGCGGTGAAAGTGAAGCTTTTTATCCGCTTTACGATAATGGTCGCAGCCTATTTTATGAAGATACGGAGGAAATGGTGGCGCAATCAGTAACCAATCCGGTAAAATATGCAACCAACTTCGGTTATTCCGGCACCTATTATGATTATGTGTGCGAAATTGCAAAGGAACGCGGAGGACTATATGGGCTTGTCAATTTTAACATTACGAAAGACGATATTTCCGATATATTGAAAGAGTCGGGGTTCAAAGGATATCGATTTGATGGTGCACTTAAATGGATTTGGAAGACGATTCAGATTATTCAAGAACTTGAGAAGGTAAAACTTAAGTCAAACATGGCACACTATATTTCGCTTGTTCAAAAAGATGATATTATTATTACTCGCAACGGGAAAGCGGTTGCAAAGCTTGTTGTACAAAAGCCAAACAAAGTTGAAATGGCCAAATCCCTTTTCGGAATTCTTAAAGGTGCAGACATTGACGAGAAAGCTATCAAAAATGAAAGGCGTTCAAGAACATGAGGGTACTACTTGATACAAATGTCATTATTGATGCAGTTGCTTCAAGAGAGCCTTGGAACGTTAATGCAGAAAAAATTATACTTTTTGTTTCTGAAGAAAAAATGGAGGCTGTAATATCCGCAAGTGCTGTAACTGATATTTATTATATTTGCAATAAAATCCTTAACGATGACTTAAAGACCCGCGAAGTGATTAAAACTTTGTTTAATATATTTACTATTTCCGATGTTAAGAAAAAGGATTTGCAAGACGCTTTAAACTTAGATATTGCAGATTTTGAAGACGCTCTTATTTGCACGCTCGCCTCACGTTGCAAAGCTGATTATATTATCACTCGCAACCAAAAGGATTTTGTTAACTCAGCAGTGCCGGTAATTTCTCCAAAAGATTTTATTGATAAGTTTTTGAAATAATTTTTACGCATCTGCGCCTCAAGATAATGTGTTAGCATTATTTTTCCTTTTTAGATTTTAACAAAACCCGTGGCTAGATAAAAGTATTGAATTTCTTCGAATTTGATACATATTTAAAAGAATGGTTAACACCAATAAATCAGAATAAGTCAATTAGCATTAAAATTATTTTATTCTTTGCCTATATCACGCCTCAGTGTTAAATGTTTTTGCAAACAATTCCGGCAAAAGCATTAAATTATGCCAAACGCAGCTCTTTATTGTAAATCAGTGGTTGGCTTTTTTCTCCATATGTATAACACTTAACAAAAACACTATGCTTTAGCAGGTTGCGTTGCTGAAATATACAAGTTAGCTTTATTGGACCTGTCTAGTAATTCTGTTATTTACTATTTTGCATTGTTACTTTCAATCTCTTTATTAATAAAGCTAATTGTTTTTTCCCTGATCTCAACAGAATGCGCTATGGTCTGCCACTCTTTTACAGCACCTTTTGCTTCTTCTATAATCCTCTTGCACTTAAACGTCTTAATGTCCATATTTTGACCACATACAATCATATCATTAATCAGGATGTTTGATTTTTCCCCATTGATCGTCATCTGATGAGCCAAAAGCCATTTATTTCCAGAATCACATGCAAATGTTACATCATAGGCTGGAGATAGCGTCCAAATCCCATTCCTATCCATCAAAAAAGAAATATTTTTTACATGGTCATCCTGATTTACTGCAAGAACATTAAATATCATTCTTCTATAAAACTGTTCTGTGTCACTACTTGGCAAGCCCATTCTTCTCGCAGTTAATGCAGCCATTTCATAACTACATAAACCCGGTTTATTATAATCGATATGAGAAATTGCGCCCAAAGACTGCATATGTAGCTTTTTGCCATCCACTCTGTCAAATCTTTTTGTCATAAAATGTTTTCATCCCTGTATATATCTTTCGCTTCGGAAGTTACGTCATTCACGGTAAATAATTTATCGATTTCAAGATTCCCGCTTCGAACATACGAGTTATCTATCGTCGCACGGGCATAATGGTCACTCCTTACAATATTTATTTTGTATTGAATTGCATTTGGCAGTTTCTTGTGAATTATAATTTGACTAATTAGATGAATTAGTATCAAAAACTTTTTCCACTAAACTACAATATTCTTTATATGCAGGATATTCATTTTAAGATTTTAACAATCATGTGCTTATTTCTTTTTTAATTGACCCTCCATAAACATAACACAATGGTGTGGCAATATATTGGACAGTTACATCATTTCGATTATTTGCATAAATTATCATTCGAGCTTATGTGAGATTTCACTAAAACAATTCGAGTTGTTTATTAAAATACGACTCCATCTTGCGCAAAGTCACCTTGTCTTCGGGCTCGAGATTACCAATTAACATTGGAGAATCGGGGTTATGTTTCGTACAATTCGCTTGTTTAACAGTTAAAAAATGAATCATCAGCGACCAAATCCAGACAAAGTTCGGCAGAGATACCAGTCTTATGTACTTCGATGTTACAAACTTCCACTTTGAAATAGATAAAACAGACGATTTACGCAAACGCGGAAAAGAAAAAAATCACCGGCCGGATCCTATTGTACAGATGGCATTGGCAATGGATGCAGATGGAATTCCGCTATATTACAAAATTTTCCCTGAAAATACCCATGACAGTAAAACTTTTGTACCTGTTTTTAAGGATGTTTGTGTAAAATTTGTTCCCGGACGAGTCATTGCTGTTGCGGATATGGGTTGTACATCCTCCGACAATATCTTCTTTCTCAAAGGAGGCGACAGAGACAAACATGTAAACGGTTATGTTTTCAGCTTTTCAATTAGAAAAGGTTCGGAAAAATTCAAAAAATATGTTCTCGACGACGCTGGATTTAGGGATAGTGATGGAAAAGTGTTGAAGTCAGATTTTACATATAAGATAAAATCCCGTATCGAAGTGCGTGAAATCCAGGTCACCATGAAGAGTGGTTCGAAAAAAGCCAAGTTGATAGATGAAAAACAAGTAGTTTTTTGGAGTAAAAATTACGCGGATAAGGCAAGGGCAGAACGTGAGGAAATAATAAGCAGGGCACTTGAAGTTATTTCTGATCCCAAAAAGCATAACAAAAACACGGTACATGGGGCTAGTGCGTATATTAAAAACATAACATTCAATAAAAAAACAGGTGAAATATGCGAAGCAATCGGTGAAAAATTGTTGTTTGACAGCGAAAAAGCCGAGGAAGATGCTAAATACGATGGATATTACTGTATAGTAACCAGCGAACTGGAAATGCCAGCTTGTCGTATGATCGAAATTTATCGCGGATTGTCCGCAATTGAAGATAACTTTAAAGTTGCAAAAACCGATTTGGACATCCGCCCGGTTTATGTCTCACGCGAAGATCGAATCAATGCACATGTACTTACCTGCTTTATTTCCTTAGTAATTATTCGTCTTATCCAAAAGAAAACCGG
>JBBQKF010000002.1:0-78374 GCA_038326615.1 Saccharofermentanales bacterium
AATAAAACCAATAAAACCAATAAAACCAATAAAACCAATAAAACCAATAAAACCAATAAAACCAATAAAACCAATAAAACCAATAAAACCAATAAAACCAATAAAACCAATAAAACCAATAAAACCAATAAATCAATAAACCAATAAATTTAATAAAACCAATAAAACCAATAAATTTAATAAATTTAATAAATTTAATAAATAGAAAAATCATTAAAAATTGATTGTAAAAAGTAATTGCATTGGATATCTTAAAAACTTCCAAGTAAGTAATTCAATGACAGCCCCAAAATTATTATGGAGGGATGATTAAAATCAAAATTTAATCACAGGTACATAAATGAGGACAAGAATTATAACGGGTATAATATTTACTTTAGCAGTAGCAGGTTTTGTTTTACCTGGATATATAATACCGCAACTTCCATTACTTTTCTTTTTTTTGGTTGCTGCAATATGCATAATTGAAGTCTCAACTATAGTAAAGATAAAACTTAATCACCTCGATCAAGCAATTTGTGTTATAGGAAGTCTTTTCGTATTTACACCTCTTATAGCAGTTCTTATTCATGGAGACTTGAGCTGGAGACTTATTGTGGATTTTGCTACAGCATCACCCAATAAGCTTATAACCGAAAGAATCATTTTATTGAAATATGTAACTGAGTGTATATCGTTTTTATTCCTTTTCCTTGCTTTATATGCTTATGCAACAATATTTTATAAGATAATAAGCATAGGCCCGAAGTTTCTAATGGACGCATTGTCGATGGTATTTGTAGTTGTTTATGTAGTGGTACCTATAACATGTGGGATAATATTACTATATGTCATTCCAAATGGCTATCTATGGCTTATAGCGGCTATGGCAACATCATGGATATCTGATGTTTTTGCATATTTTGCAGGTGTAACTTTAGGAAAACATAAAATTGTCCCACAAATAAGTCCTAAGAAAACATGGGAAGGTAGCATTGGAGGGGTATTGGGTTCAATTTTTATTATGACATTATGGTTTGGTGTTTTTATGAATGGACCAGATATTGTCGAAAAATCAATGGTTTTCAGAATTTCTTTCGGCATTGTAATAGGGCTTCTGACAAGTGCGGGATCACAACTTGGTGACTGGCTTGCTTCAGGAATTAAAAGGTGGGTAGGAACAAAGGATTTCGGTAATTTTCTTCCTGGACATGGAGGATTGATGGACAGATTTGACGGGGTATTTTTTACATTTCCAATAATGTTGATAGCATCGATTTTCTATTATTTGTTTTAACCTTGGCAAAAAGATGAAATTTTAAATATGTTAGAAAATAAGTTTTCATATTCTTAAAATTATTTGAGATATTTTACAAATTTAATTGAATATATTTTGAGGAATAATTTTGAAAAGAGGTTCCAATGATAAATACAATTTCTATCCTTGGTTCTACAGGTTCGATAGGCGTTCAAACCCTCGAGGTTGCAAGAACATTCAATATACGAGTCGTTGCATTAAGTGCCAATAAAAATGTTGACATTATGGAGAAGCAGGTTCGAGAGTTTAAGCCCCTTCTTGTTTCAATGTCAGATAAATCATCGGCTGACGAACTGAGAAACAGAATTAAGGATATTAGTCCCTCCATTACTGTAATGTCGGGGATGGAAGGAAATCTTGAAGTAGCTAGAGCGAGTGATGCACAGATGGTTGTTGCCGCTATGGTTGGTGTTGCTGGGTTATTGCCTGTAATTGAAGCAATCAATGCTGGTAAGGACATTGCTCTGGCTAATAAGGAAACACTTGTTGCGGGTGGCTCAATTGTTATTCCGTTAGCAAAGAGAATGAATGTCTCGATTTATCCTGTTGATAGCGAACATTCAGCAATTTGGCAGTGTCTTGCTGGGGCGGATAACAATTCTATAAGCAGAATATTTCTTACCGCTTCTGGTGGACCATTCAGAGGTAAATCCAGAAACGAACTTGAAGCTGTTAATGTTTCTCAAGCACTTGCCCACCCTACATGGAAAATGGGGGGTAAGATAACAATTGATTCTGCAACAATGATGAATAAAGGACTTGAAGTTATTGAAGCAAAATGGCTTTTTAACGTGCCTTTAACGGCTATAGAAGTTGTTGTACATCCCCAAAGCATAATACATTCAATGGTTGAATATTGTGATGGCTCTGTAATTGCACAAATGGGATTTCCTGATATGAAGCTACCAATACAAATTGCACTTATGAAAGGTGAAAGAATTCGTGGAGATTATGTTCCTTTCAATCCTTTTGTTGCTAACAGACTGACATTTGAAAAACCAGATTTAGAGACATTTAAATGCCTATCTCTTGCTTATCATGCTAGTGAAATTGGTGGAAGCATGCCAGCTGTTTTAAATTCAGCAAACGAAATTGCCGTAGAAAAATTTCTAAAAGGCAAAATTGGTTTCCTTGATATCGCATCAAATGTTGAAAAAATTATGAATGAACATCACAAGAGAAATTTTACGGTGAATCCTGATATTGATACAATTCTTGAACTTGACCTATGGGCTCGCGTTTACGGTGAAAATTTAAAATAAATTATGGATAGAGGTATATTAATGGGGACTACAATGGGAATAATTGTTGGAATATTAATTTTGAGCTTACTAATGTTTATTCATGAACTAGGACATTATATGACTGGAAGAATTTTGGGATTTAAAATTATTGAATTTTCATTATTCATGGGACCTGTTTTGCTATCTAAAACCAGCAAAAAAACAGGAATCAAATATAGTTTGAAACTATTGCCAATCGGAGCTTCTGTAAGATTCGATGGAGAATCCGGTATGGGCGAAGACGACAGTGATGATTCCGATTCTTTTGCAAAGAAACAAAAGTGGAAAAGAGCAGTTGTTATCGGAACAGGACCGGTTATAAATATTCTTGCGGGTGTACTTGCTTTGCTTATACTTTTTGGATCAATTGGGTTTACATCAACAATTGTTGCAGGAACATACAAAAATTCACAAGCTCAAACAGCAGGATTAATAAAGGGTGACAAAGTAGTAATGGTAAATGACTCAAAGATATGGACATCTATTGACTATTCTCTTGAACTCAGCTTTGCAAAACAAGATAGTCCGATGACTGTAAGTGTTATAAGACCAGGTGAAACGACACAAAGAGCATTCACTCTTAAACCCATAAAGCAATCGAGTTATAAGCTTGGTGTTACAACTCAAATAGACGAAAAGACAAATGAGTGGAGAATAATTGCAGTTGATAAAACATCAAATGGAGGTAAACCAACTCTTTTGGCAGGAGATGTGATTCTTTCTATTAATGGAGTTTCTACAGTCAATCAAGAAAAATCCAGTTTGCAGGTTTCTAACAGTGGTGGGAAAAGTGTTTTGATGGTTGTTTTGAGAGACAAAAAGGAAGTGACTGTTGCTTCTACACCATCAATTATGGAGCTTTATAATGATCGTGGAATTGGATTTGAGGGAAAAACAGGAATAGGAGAAGCAATCCCTGAGGCATTTAAATACTCTGCGTCAATTGTAAAGTTAACATTCAAAGGCCTTGCAATGATAATTACAGGTAAGATTGCTGCAAAAGATGGTCTTTCAGGTCCGGTAGGTGTTGTTGATATGGTCGGAACAGTCGTAAATCAGCAAGTTCCTTTTATCGATAAAATCGCAAATCTTTTGTGGATGTTTGCACTTATTTCATTGAATCTAGGTGTTTTTAACCTTCTTCCAATACCTGCTCTTGATGGAAGCCATTTGTTGTTAATTGTTGTTGAAGCGATAAGAGGTAAAAGACTTTCTCAAAAAGTAGAAAGTGCTATAGTAATGGCTGGATTCTTTTTAATAATAGGACTTGCAATATTAGGACTTGTTTTTGACATAATGAGAATTTCAGGAAGATAGAAGAATAAGCATTTTCAAGAACGCCATAAGTAGAATATTTTAAATTGCGAATATCGAGGAAAATGTTTTTCAGTATGAGGTCAATTGGTGTATAATTTTAGAGGATAGAAATTATTTGAATTTCTAAAGATATCAGTTAGGTATAATTAGTAAAGTAAAGATTATTTGTTACTTTAAATACTGTTCAAAATAAGGTTAAGCGCAGTGGGGTTAGCAATATGTTCAGAAAAGAAACAAATGTTATACGAATAGGCAATGTGCTTATTGGAGGAAAGAATCCAATTGCCATACAGTCGATGAACAACACTGATACCCGTAATGTTGTAAAGACACTCGATCAAATAAAAGCGTTAACGCAAGCGGGGTGTGATATAACAAGAGTTGCTATTCCAGACATGGATGCAGCTTTTGCTCTCAAAGAAATTTGTCGAAAATCGCCAATTCCTGTTGTAGCAGATATCCATTTTGACTATAAATTAGCAATTGAGTCGATAAGAAACGGTGCATCAAAAATAAGAATTAATCCTGGTAATATTGGTGGAAAAGAAAATCTTAAACAGATTGCCGATGCTGCAAAAATTGCAGGAATTCCAATTCGTGTAGGTGTAAATTCTGGATCAATTCATAGGGATTTTCTTCTAAAATGGGGAGGCATAAATAAAAATTCCATGGTCGAAAGCGCCATGCAATCAATTGAACAGTTAGAAGAATGTGGTTTCAATAATATTGTGGTTTCAATTAAAGCTTCAAATCCTATGCTTACTATAGAAACATATCGTCTTTTATCAGAAAGAGTAAAATATCCTTTGCATGTTGGTGTCACTGAAGCGGGCATCCCAGAAGAAGGGATAATAAGATCATCCGTTGGCATAGGGGCTCTTCTTTCTGAAGGAATTGGGGATACAATACGTGTATCATTAACAGGCGATCCACTTAAAGAGGTTGAGTGTGCAATTGACATCCTAAAAGCTTTACACTTAAGAGCTAGTGGTGTTGAAATAATCTCATGCCCTACATGTGGAAGAACAAGCGTTAATCTTATTTCGCTAGCCGTAATGGCTCACGAAAAATTCAAAAACATTAAAGAACCTATAAAAATTGCTATTATGGGATGTGGAGTTAATGGTCCAGGTGAAGCGCGTGATGCAGATATTGGAATTGCCGGCGGCATAGGTGAATATTTATTATTTTCAAAAGGGCAGATTTTGAGAAAAGTTTCAGAGGAAAATGCCCTTGAAGAACTTGGGATTGAAGTTGAAAAATTGATTTATAAAATTCATGCGGGGGATAGCTTGTGAAATTTAGTGCATCAAGCCAGGATTATCTCGAAGCGATTCTTGAGTTATCAAATAGAAATGAAAAAATACGTTCAATTGATTTATCAGAGAAGATGGAGGTCACAAGAGCAAGTGTGAACCGTGCAGTCGGTGTACTAAAAGAATTAGGGTATGTTACTCAAGTGAAGTATTCTGAAATAATATTAACTGATGAGGGCCGACGAGCAGCAGCATCGGTTAAAATAAGACATACTACACTTAAGACATTTCTTACAGAAATTCTTGATGTTGACCCTTTAATTGCTGATATTGATGCATGCAAAATGGAACATAGTGTTAGCCTCGAAACACTCGAAAAACTTCGAAGCTATATGGATAAAAAACAAAATAATCATTAGAAATAATAACGAAAAGATATCGGGGCAAACGAATTAATGAATAATACAATAAATGGACTTTATAGTAAAATCACAGGTCAGAATCTTATAGTCAAATCTGGCGAAATGGCAGATGCGATTGTTTCTAATATTCATGTCACTAATGTAGGCGATATTGAAATTACTGTATTAACAAATAGTTATCCTTCAAGCGATACAATTTGTTTTATTGAAGATGCTTACGAGAATGCGCTTAATATAACGCATGTATATCTTGTTTTTCACATAACAGAGGAGCAGAAGATTTTTTCGGCGATCGGATATTTGCCATGGGCTTTGCGACATATAGAAAAAACTGACTTTTTTTTATATTCTTTCCTAAAAACGGCCCAATATGATGAAAAAAATGAAAATGTGGTCCATATTTCATTTCATCAAGGCTGTCAGGATGTTTCCGAAAAGAATCCGGATATTTTCTTAACTGGATTTTTTCAAAAAACATTGAGAAAATCTATTTCATTTATAGTAACCGCCTGTTCAGTACAAGTAGATGAAATGATGTTATTATCAGTTAAAGCCACAATGGACCTTGCCACAAAAAGCCGTTTGGGCAATGACATTTCTGGAAATGATGTTAATAATTCATTAATTGCGTCTGAAAATGATGATGAGCAATGCTTTGCAATAAAAACAAACATTGTCAAAAATCATAGTAATAATAGTACTAACTGTAATAAAAACAATGGTAAAAATAGTAAAGACAGTAAAGATAGTAAAGATAGTAAAGATAGTAAAGATAGTAAAGATAGTAAAGATAGTAAAGATAGTAAAGATAGTAAAGATAGTAAAAATAAAAAAGATAGTAATATCAATGTCAATTCCACAAACTCATTTTCTGAAAGCGAACGGGTTTCTTCTAAATCCAAACTTGGTGCAAACATGAAAAGTCTTGCAGGCACTATTCAGCAGATATCTGATAAGAAATTCCCTGCCAAGAACTATCGTAAATTGAAACAGCCAGATGGTGTTATCTGGGGTAAAATGAATACAGAGCTCCAACTTGTTAAAATGAACACATTTACTCATGAGACAGGACCAGCTTTGATGGAAGGATTGGTTTTTGCTGTAGAATCAAGACTTGTCAGTAATGGGACGAAGGTCCTTATTAAGTTTTGTCTGACTGACAGGACTAATTCTGTCAAATGTTTTGCCTTTATGAGACCCGAAGAAGCGGCTGATTTTGAAGAAAATTATAAAATAGCTTATATAAGAGTTTGTGCGGATATCGGATATGATGCACATTACGAAAAAGATCTTGTAGCAAGAGTTAATGGTATTCAAACTGCGAATCCTCCCAAGAAAAAGACTGATAATGCCGCTGAAAAAAGAGTTGAATTACATTGTCATTCAAAAATGAGTAGCAAAGACTCGGTTTGTGAAGTTTCAGACATTGTAAAACTCGCAGTCCAATATGGCCATGCTGCTGTTGCAATAACTGATCATGGTGTTGTACAGGCTTTCCCAGATGCAAAATCTGCACAGTTTGATGCAAAAAAGAGAGGCAAAAACATTAAGATTATATATGGCGTTGAGTGTTATCTAGTTAACGATGGTCAATGTATTGCGTATCAATGTAATGATAATTCGCTTGATAATGGATTTATTTCAGTTATGCTTCAAACTTCAGGGATAGATCCTGCAAATGACCGAATAAAATGTATTGAAGCTCTTTTGTTTGAAAGAAATGAAAACAAGCGATTTGTTGTAACAGAAGCTTTTAGTCGTACTATAAACCAAGATGAAAGTTTCCATCACCTTGAGATGCTTTCCGATTTCTTGGATTTTATTGACGAAAGACCCCTCGTTGGTAATGATATTCTTCAAATCACCGCATTTCTAAGGCATGAAGGCTTCAGAACTAAAAAAGAAGAGGATCCACGTATCAAGTTTTTTCAACCAGTAATTGATACATCAAAAATTGCAGAAATATTTTATCCAGATATCGCTTCAGGCAATTTGGAAGATCTGAACAATGAACTTAATTTTTTTAATGAACTTGAAATTGAAAGCATTTCTGTCAATGTAAGGGAATGTGGTTTTGACAAAAACTCAAATTTGGCAGAAACATTAGAAGAATCAGAAATAACAGAATCAGTAGAATCAGTAGAATCAGTAGAATCAGTAAAATCAGTAGAATCAGTAAAATCAGTAGAATCAGATGTAAAATCTGAAAAACATGAATCAACAAAGTCATCACTTCAGTCAGAAGCTACTAATCGTAATTTCGAGCTGGCACTGATGGCTGGTCAATTTCTTGATTTTGTTTTAGCAACAAAAAACATCGAAAATATTAAAGACTTAAATTATCTAGCAGGAAATATTACAACCCGATCAATTCTTACAGAATCAAAGAACCAGTATCATTGCGTTCTTCTTGCAAAGGATTCAGTTGGTCTTTATGGACTGTATAGGTTAGTATCAGAATCGCATTTATATTTCATATATAAAGAACGCCCTAGAATTACAAGAAGTTTGCTTGAATTTTTCAGATCAGGAAATATTTTGGGCAGTGCATGTGAGGCTGGAGAGCTTTTCATGAATGTAATGGATGTTTATGACAGAAACGAAAAAGATTACGAGCGTGCATTGGCAGCAATTCCATCAACAAACCTTCCGCAGATTGCTAAATTTTATGACTATCTTGAAGTTCAGCCGGTGGGTAACAATCAATTTATGCTCCGGTCAACCGAAAGAAAGGGGCAAATTGTTCCATCAAAGTATCAGTCAATACAAAACCTTAAGGACTTAAACCGCATTGTTGTTCACATGGGTGAACTTATGAAAAAACCTGTTTGCGCAACTGGTGATGTTCATTTCTTACAACCAGAAGACTCGCTTTATAGAGAAATAATGCAAGCTGACATGGGATTTTCGGACGCCAGCCAACAAGCACCACTATATTTTAGAACCACTGAAGAGATGTTAAAAGAATTTGATTATCTTGGCAAAGACATTGCCCGTGAAATTGTTATTGTAAATCCGGCCAAAATTGCATCACTTGTAATGCCTGATATGAAACCTTTTCCAGACGGAACATTTCCCCCAATCATCGAAAGTGCAGCTGGTGATGTTGAAAATCTTACATGGACAACAGCAAGACAGCTTTACGAAAAAGATGGGGTGTTACCTGAAATCGTCGAAAAACGTATAATAAAAGAGCTTAAATCAATTATTGGCAATGGGTTTGCCGTTATGTATTATATTGCTCATAAACTTGTAAAAAAATCAAACGATGACGGTTATATTGTTGGGTCACGAGGATCAGTCGGATCGTCGTTTGTTGCAACACTTTGTGGTATAACCGAAGTTAATCCACTAGAACCACATTATTACTGCCCTAAATGTCAGTATTCAGAGTTTAACTGTTCAGGTGAATATAGCTCAGGATACGATATGCCTGCAAAGCTATGTCCGGATTGCGAATCCAATTTAATCCGTGAAGGACAAGATATTCCGTTTGAAACATTTTTGGGCTTTGATGGAGACAAACAACCTGATATTGACCTAAATTTTTCTGGTGAATATCAAGCTAGAGCGCATAAATTTATTGAAGAAATGTTTGGCTCAAGCCACACTTTCAGAGCTGGAACAATAAGTGGATATGCCGAAAAGAATGCCATTAGCATGGTACTTAAACATTCTTTGACAAATACAACTCCGGTTACAAAGGCTGAATCGCTCCGATTAGCAAATGGATTAATAGGAGTCAAGAGAACAACAGGTCAACACCCTGGTGGAATAGTGGTTGTTCCTAAAGAACGCGATATTTATGATTTTACCCCTGTGCAATGTCCTGCTGATAAAACAGAAAATGGAATAATAACAACACATTTTGATTTCAATTCATTGCATGATACAATTTTGAAACTCGATATTTTAGGACACGACGATCCTACAATGCTAAAAGTATTAGGTGATTTGACATCGATCGATGTCCGTACGATTCCTATTCCTGACGATCAGGTAATGAAGTTATTTTTATCGCCTGAACCTCTTAAGATGCTTGGAGAAACAACCCTTGAGACTGGATCTTTAGGTTTACCTGAGCTTGGAACTTTCATGGCAAGAGGAATGATTAAAGACACCAAGCCAACAAGATTTTATGACCTTGTTCAGTTAATGGGTCTTTCGCATGGAACGGATGTATGGAAGGGCAACGCTCGGGATCTTATTCGTAACAATACTTGTACCATTTCAGAAGTAATCGGTTGTCGCGACAGTATTATGACAAGTCTCATGCATTGGGGACTTCCTCCGAAATCTGCTTTTACAATAATGGAAAAAGTCCGTAAAGGTAAAGGCTTGTCCGACGAAGAAGAAGATATGATGAGAGATCATAATGTGCCGGAATGGTATATTGATTCATGTAAAAAAATTAAATATATGTTTCCAAAGGCTCATGCTGCTGCTTATTCGATATCTGCACTTCGTATTGCATGGTTTAAAGTTTATTACAAAGAGGAATACTACTGCGCCTTCTTTACTGTAAGAGCTGATGAATTCGATGCACGAATAATGTGCCGTGGGATTGAAACTGTAAAACATTATCGTGAAAAACTTCATAGCAGTTTTCGCGACAAAGAAAAGATAGTTGTCAAAATATTTGGAAAAGAGGAAGAATTTTCTCCCGACAAAGGACAAAGGGTGTATTACATTTTGGAATTGATTGAGGAAATGTATTGCAGAGGAGTTGAATTTTTGCCTTTAGATATATATCAGTCTGAGGCAACACATTTTACAAAAGTTGCAGATAACTTGATTCGTCCTCCGCTTAACACGTTACCTTCATTAAGCGAAAATGTTGCAAACAATATAATAAGTGCCAGGACAAAATTCAACAAATTTCTGTCGAGAGAAGATTTTGCAAATAAAGCAGGAATAGGGGATACTCTTATTTCCCTGCTTTCCTCACAAGGGTGTCTTGATGATTTACCTGAAACAACGCAGATTGATTTATTTTCTTTATTTAACCTCATGTAGCAAGAATTCTCCTTCCTCTATTCAACCTTACTCGCGAATGCGAGAAGAATAGGTGGGAGATTAATTGCTACTTGTACCTTTACAATTATTATACAACTAAGCTTGACGAATTGCGATACTAATGGTATACGAGTTTATTGCGCTGTACTCAATATTTCTTTGAAAAAGGTAGCGGCGCATGAAACCTATTGAATAGCAATACCTATATTGCAGGATATCGAAGAGAATATAACTAAGTCCATAGCGAAATCAAGCAAAATATTAAGCATCTGTAAACATTCATAAATCGGTCGAATAATGAATGATAGTCGGGGAAATGGTCATGAAGATACGCTGTAAGAAAGTGAACAAGATAGTCTGAAAGAACGTAAACAAGATAGTCTGAAAGAACGTAAACAAGATAGTCAGATATTTGGACAGAAAGCCTGCAAATTATTCAATAGTAATATGCCACATAATAGTCAGATTATAAGACTCATAAAGTTAAGCAAAAGGAGCAACATGAATGCAAAAATTGTTTTGAAAGAATCGACAAAAGAATTTGATAAAGAATACACTTATTCTGTTCCATCACAGTTTTTGTCAAAAATATGCCCTGGCGCGCGTGTAATTGTTCCTTTTGGGCGCGGTGATACCCAAAAAGAGGGATATGTTATTAGTGTTTCAGAAAGCAGCGATAATGATTTTTTTGTAAAATCTATTCTTTCTCTGGAATTACCTTGTCCAGTTATTAATGACGACCAATTGTTTCTTGTAAAGCAGATTTGTAAAAAATACACATGCACAAATGGGGATGCTATCCGTCTTATGGTACCTGCACAAGTCAATGCTAAAGCAAAGACAAACAGAACAGCTTTTCTATGCAATCCATCGGAAGCGGCCGTTATGGTTGATTCAGGCGAGTTTAATAAAATAAATCAAATCAGAATTATTGAATTTTTGCTTGATTGTGAAGAAGCTCTGGTTTCAGACATAATTAATGCTTGTCAGATAACTCAGTCAACGCTTAATACTCTGGTAAAAAAACAAATAATTACATACGGGAAGCTTCTTGCTCCAATCGTGGAAGTTGAAATTCCTGAAACGACAATAGTTGAACATTTTAAACGTACACTAGAACAAGAAAAGGCTCTTAACACAATAATTAACTCCGAGTCTGATGCTTTTAATGAATATCTTTTATTAGGAATAACTGGCAGTGGTAAAACAGAAGTGTACCTTCAAACCATCCAGGACATCATTGACAAAGGTTATGGAGCGATTTTGCTTGTCCCAGAAATATCTCTTACACCTCAGATGATTTATCGAATGAAGTCCCGTTTCGGAGAAGGGGTATGCGTATTGCATAGCCGTCTTACCCCTAAAGAAAGATACGAACAGTGGAAAATGATCCTTGAAGAAAAAGTTAGTATTGTTGTAGGGGCAAGATCAGCTGTTTTTGCACCAGTCAAGGACCTTAAGCTTATAATCGTCGATGAAGAACAGGAATCCACATATAAATCAGAGACTCATCCGAAATATCACGCGATTGATATTGCAAGAATGAGAATGATTCATAAAAACGGAATTTTGATACTTGGCTCTGCTACACCAAAAGTTGAAACATTTTATCATACACAAGCAGGCAAATCTACTCTTCTTTCGCTAACTGAAAGAATTGGAAATGCAAAACTCCCTTCAGTTGAAATTGTTGATTTAAGAGAAGAACTTGCAAGTGGAAATAGAAGTATTTTTAGTCGCATCCTTAAGAAGAGGATGTTGGATGCCTTCGAAAAAAAAGAACAAGTGATTCTCTTTCTTAATCGAAGAGGCCATTCGGGGTTTTACTTGTGCAGAGACTGTGGATTTGTGCCAAAATGCCTGTCCTGCAGTGTTTCTTTGACTTTTCATACCGCCAACAATGGACTAATATGTCACTACTGCGGACATATCCATCCTGTTCCGAAGAAATGCCCAAACTGCTCAAGCCCCAGAATTGGAGGCTTTGGCGCAGGGACCCAAAAAATCGAGGAGCTATGCCATCAAGAATTTCCCAATCAGACAATTCTTAGAATGGATCAGGATACCACTGTGGGAAGAGGTTCACACGCAAGGATTTTGGAGCAATTCGAAAGCGGTAAAGCTGATATTCTTATTGGAACGCAGATGATTGCAAAAGGTCATGATTTTCCAAATGTAACTGTGGTTGGGATTCTTTCGGCCGATTTAATGCTTGGAATGTCGGATTTCAGATCTTCTGAACGTGCTTTCCAACTTATTACTCAGGCAGCGGGTCGTGCAGGCCGGGGTGAAAAGAACGGGAATGTTATAATTCAGGCGTATAATACCGATGATTATGCTGTAACTTTTGCAGCTGCACAAGATTACGCAGGGTTTTACAGGCAGGAAATTGCCTTTAGAAAAGCAATGAATTACCCTCCGTTTGGAGTTATTGGTGTAATTATTATATCCTCAATGAATGAACGTTTGGCAATGGATGTTGCGCGAAAAATTCATTTTGAACTAACTGAATGTGAAAAGGATAATTGCGTCATGACTGATAATGAAAAATCTGTTGAAATCATGGCTGTTGCGAAGGCTCCGATTTATAAAATTAGAGACCGCTTCAGATTGCGTATTGTGTTAAAAGCCAAATCAGAAGACACTGTGGTTAAATATTTTGACCATGTGCATAAAGTAGAATCAATGGGGGACGCAATGATATCTTTTGATTTAAATCCTTATCAGATGCTATGATGAAGTTATAAATAAGCTAGTAAGAATTTATAAAGAAGCTAAATTAGGCAGTCTAGAAGTAATAATGAAAATGACAAGAAGTTGGAAAGATACTATAAAGAGGTTATAAAGAATCAATAAATAAGCAAATAAATAATTTTACGATCATCATTTACATTCAATAAATTGGTATATCGCAAAAAGCTAAAATAATAAATTTGTGGAAAAATATTCAAATTTTGGGTATAATAATAATAAGGGTTATTTTTTACAAGTAATCTGGAATTTAATGTTTTAAAATGAAATAGGATAAGGATTGGTGAACGACTTGGCACTTAGAACTGTTGTTAAAGAAGGCGATGAAATTCTACGCAAAAAATGTAGGGAAGTTACAGATTTTGATGAAAAATGCAAAACATTATTGGATGATATGAAAGACACGATGATAAATGCAAACGGAGTAGGAATTGCGGCTCCACAAGTAGGAGTTTTGAAACGTATTTTTCTAATGGATATACATGACGAGAATGGTCTTTTGGAATTTATAAACCCAGTTTTTATCACAACGGAAGGCGAGCAAATTTCCTGCGAAGGATGCCTTTCGATTCCTGGATTTGAAGGAAGTGTTGCCCGTCCTGCCTATGTCAAGATTAAGGCTCAGGACCGAGACGGAAACGAGTTTGTTTATGAAGGTGAAGAATTAGCAGCGGTTTGTGTATCACACGAATACGACCATCTTGACGGCATTTTGTTTCGTGATAAAGTAGTTCCTGATGAAGATGGCAAATAATTTGTAATGTTTTACGTAATGTTTATAATTTACTTTATAACTCATTTACTACAATTTAAAATTATTTTTGATATAAACAAAAATTATCTGTAAAACTTGAATACATTAAAGAAATCTTTACTTAATTATTTAATACAAGGAAATTCGATTCAATAATTATTACAAAAATTTTACGAAAAAACAGAACCATATTTTGAAAAACAACATCAAGGAGACCCATAATTTGGAAAATAATAACAATGAATCTTTTATAAATGCACAATCACTCAAAGTCGTCTTTATGGGAACACCGGATTTCGCTGTGCCTTCATTAATGGCTCTGATTAAGCATAATTACCAGATTGCAGGGGTCGTTACTCAGCCGGATAAACCACAGGGGAGACATATGGTTATTACTCCACCTCCAGTAAAAGTTATTGCAATTGAAAATAAAATCCCTGTTTTCCAACCAGAAAAAATCCGTGAAGAAAGTTTTAA
Organism: Saccharofermentanales bacterium; assembly: GCA_038326615.1. Lineage (GTDB taxonomy): Bacteria > Bacillota > Clostridia > Saccharofermentanales > UBA5734 > JBBQKF01. Next base: position 14,574 of record JBBQKF010000002.1, read on the forward strand.
TAATATCATTAGGGAGATTTCTCCAGACTTAATTATCACCGCTGCATATGGGAAAATATTGCCTAAATCGATTCTTGAAATTCCAAAGTTTGGATGTATTAATGTTCATGCATCCCTTTTGCCTAAATATAGGGGTGCAGCACCGGTTCAATGGTGTATAATAAATGGAGATTCTAAAAGTGGCATAACTATAATGGAAATGGATGTCGGAATGGATACTGGAAATATCATAAGGCAAGTAGATGTTGATATTCCATTTGATATTAATGCTGGTCAACTAATGGACAGATTAGCTGTTGCAGGCGCTAGTATTTTGTCTGATACAATCCTTTCTTATTGCAATGGAGAGGTTAAGTCAGTTGCTCAGGACTCATCGCAGGCCACAGATGTTAAGCAAATAAGGAAAGAAGAAGGTCTTATTTCATGGAGTGAGAACATGGAAAATATTCATAACTTAATAAGAGGATGCAATCCATGGCCGGTTGCCTATACTTTTTTTAAGGGTAAACGAATGAAAATATTTGAAGCAAGACCGTGGAAAGATTTTTCTGATATTTGCTTTGAGAATAATCTTGATTTACCACCTGGAAGTATTCTTGTTTCCGAATCAAAGACAAATCTTTATATAGCATGTGACGACGGGTTTGTAGAAATTATTGATTTGGCATTAGAGGGAAGTCGTAGGATGCTTGCAAGCGAATGTGCACATAATTTTCTTGAGGGTGTTTTGGGATGAGAGCGTTGTTGAAAATATAAGTATCTTGAAATATTTATATAATTTAAAGTAAATATATTTAGGGAAAAAGTAATTATAGAAATAAATAGAAGATTAATAAACAAATATATAAGTAGGAAGATAAAGTGGAAAATATGATTATCCTTACGATTTTTAAATCATATTTTGACAGGAGGAAAAAATGCTAAACTTTTTATATGGGGATATATGGTATATTGTCTTAGTATTACCGGCATTTGTTTTAAGCATGATTGCATCTATGATGGTCAAACGCACATTTAAGAAGTACGACCAGATGCCATCCTCTTCAAATTACTCAGGTGCAAGCGCTGCAAGAAAAATTCTTGACATGAATGGCTTACAGCAAGTTTCTATTGAAAGAGTTTCAGGGGAATTAACGGATCATTTTGATCCACGAACCAACATACTTCGATTATCACAATCAACGCATGACTCAACATCAGTTGCTGCAATTGGTGTAGCAGCTCATGAAGCTGGACATGCTATACAACATGCAAATTCATATTTCCCAAACAAGATTCGTGGAGTATTAGTTCCGGTCGCAAATATCGGATCATCAGCAGGTCCTTACATTGCAATGATTGGTCTTTTCATGAGATTGCCATTGCTTGTAAATATAGGAATTGTATTATTTGCTATTGCAGTTCTTTTTTATCTTATAACTTTACCAGTAGAATTTAACGCAAGCCACAGGGCGATGCACTTGCTTCGTGAATCCAATATTCTTTACGGAGATGAAATTACTGGTGCAAGAAGTGTTCTTACCGCAGCTGCGATGACTTATGTTGCATCATTACTTGTTGCGCTGGCAAGCCTTGCAAGATTGATATTACTTTCACGGGGAAGACGCAGGTAAAAGAATATAGAATCTCAAGGAAAGATATTAAAGAATAAAATCGAGAATCAAACAGATGAAGCAAGGTCTGCAGGCGCAGAGCTTGTTTTTGACGTTCTGGAAAATGGATCATATACTAATTTGTCACTTGAAAAAGCGTTTTCTGGTAAAAATCTTTCAGCTTTAGACCGATCTTTTGCTACAGCGTTGGGTTATGGAACCATAAGTCGTGTTGTAACAATAGATGCTATAATATCGGAATTTTCTAAAATCCCAATTTCTTCAATCGAAAGTGGGATAAGAAATATAATACGTATTGGAGTATGGCAGATATTTTGGTCAAAGAGCATTCCAGATTTTGCAGCTTGTAATGAGAGTGTTAATCTTGCAAAGAAAATCTCAAATAAAGGTGCAGTCGCATTTGTTAATGGATTGTTGCGTAACATCATAAGAGAAAGAGACAATATAGAAAACAAATACATTAATAATCCAAAAGACCTTTATATTCGGTGCTCACTACCAAGAGAACTATCTGGTTACTTCAAAAAATGGTTTGGCAATGAGCGCGCTATTACGATTTGTGATGTAATGAATAATCCTCAGCCACCGACGGCACGAGTTAATACATTAAAATCAATTAAAGCAGAGCTTATCTCTGAACTTGAAATTAATGGGTATGGTATATCTGGTTCAGTTTTTATGGAAAATGCATTCACAATTTTAACGAACGGATCAATGCTTGAGAGTTTGCCATCATTCAAAAATGGCGAATTTGTTATTCAGGATGAAGCTGCGATGCTTGTTGGAATCATTGCTTCACCAAATCCTGGTGATACGGTTTATGATCTTTGCGCAGCACCGGGAGGCAAGACATGTCATATGGGAGAGCTGATGCATAATTCAGGAATAATTGTTGCTTGTGATATTCATCCTGCAAGACTTGAATTAGTGAGAGACAATGCCGATAAGCTTGGAATCACAATTATTGATTATAAATGCCTTGATGCAAGTAAAATCAATAACGATATTCTACCAAAGGAAAGTGCGGATATCGTACTTGCTGATGTGCCATGTAGTGGACTTGGAATTCTAGGTAAAAAGCCTGATATTCGGCTTAATATGACACACGAGAAAATGATTTCTCTTTATCCATTACAACATGATATACTTAAAAATGCAGCATCGCTTGTAAACAATGGAGGAAATCTGATTTATAGTACGTGCACGATGAATCCAATCGAAAATCAAGATCAAATTGAAAGATTTATTGAGGAACACAAGGGGGAATTTGAAATGGTTGATATTTCTTCATTACTCCCGGATCAATTGATTAGAAAAGATCCGACCCTTATCGATACTGCAAAAAATGGAATGCTGAACCTATACCCTGACCTTCACGAATGTGACGGATTTTTCATTGCAAAAATGAAAAGGAAAAAGAATTTATGATATTGAGAATTTATTTCAGGAATAATAATTTAACTTAATTTAAATATTTGTTTTTAATAGAATAAAAGAACAAAATTAGAAGTGAAACAAAAAATTAAAATTAGAAACAAAAAATTAAAAGTAGAACTAAAATATCAAAAGTAGAAACAAAAAATTAAAATTAGAAACAAAAAATTAAAATTAGAAACAAAAAATTAAAAGTAGAAATAAAAAATCAAAAGTAGAAATAAAAAATCAAAAGTAGAAATAAAAAATCAAAAGTAGAAATAAAAAATTAAAAGTAGAAATAAAAAATTAAAAGTAGAAATATAAAATTAGAAGTGAAACAAAAAATTAAAAGTAGAAATAAAAAATTAAAAGTAGAAATAAAAAATTAAAAGTAGAAATAAAAAATTAAAAGTAGAAATATAAATAAAAGAATAAACTGGAAATATACAAAAAAGAGAAAAAGATATCAGAAATAAAATACTAATGAAGGATAATTTGAATATTGTTATTTAAAAATTGGAGGAAAAAGTGGAAGCTACAAACGTAGTGCTCGGCAATAGATATCTTTATGATGTCTCGTATCCCGAAATAGAAGAATGGGTTAAAACAAAGGGATATCCCAAATTCAGGGCAAAACAGATTTTTCAATGGATTTCTAAAGGCGTTACTTTATTTGATCAGATGTCGGATTTATCAAAAGAAATCCGTAGTACTTTATCTGAAGATTTTTATATTGATGGCGTGGTAATTGAGCATAAGCTTGTGTCAGCAATTGATGAAACAATCAAATATATAATTCGTTTAAAGGATAACAATGTTATTGAGTGTGTCTTGATGAGATACCATCACGGGAACAGCATCTGTATTTCTTCGCAGGCCGGGTGTAGAATGGGCTGTACTTTTTGCGCATCTACGGGAGCTGGGTTTGGAAGAAATTTAAGTTTTGGAGAAATGCTTGCTGAAGTTGCAATTGTCAGTGCAGATATCGAAGATCGGATTTCAAATATTGTAATTATGGGCATTGGAGAGCCATTTGACAACTACGAACAGTTGATTTTATTCCTAAAAGCCGTAAATGACCCTAACATTATAGGAATTGGTATGAGACATATTTCAGTATCGACTTGCGGACTTGTCGATGAAATGATAAAATTTACAAAGGAAGGATTGCCTGTAACTTTATCGATATCTTTACATGCACCAAATGATGTAATCCGAAAGAAAATTATGCCAATTGCAAACAAGTATTCAATGAAGGAATTACTTGATGCCTGCAGGACGCACGTAAGGGTGACAGGAAGAAGAATAACTTTTGAATATACAATGTTCAGTGGCATAAACGATTCGCCCGTCCATGCAAGGGAACTAGTAAAGAATCTCAAAGGAATTCTTTGTCATGTTAACTTGATTCCGGCAAATGAATTTGAGGGAAGTGCTTTTAAGAAAAGCAGTAAAGAAGCGATACAGGAATTCAAGGAAATTCTAATAAACAATGGAATGAATGCAACAGTAAGAAGAGAACTTGGCACAGATATACTTGCCGCTTGTGGACAACTAAGAAGAACAATAGAAGAAGGAGAAATACAGCTTTGATTTATGGGTCAGCAACTGATAAAGGATTAATTCGTTCAAACAATGAAGATTCCTATCAGATTTATTCAAATAGTGGAGGATATCCTGTTGTGGTAATCCTTGCAGATGGAATGGGAGGTCATCGTAAAGGTGAACTTGCAAGCCGTATTGCAGTTGATTACGCTTTTGAGAAAATCTCCAATTCTATTCTGAAATGCTCTACTGTAGAGGAAATATCAAACTTTCTTGTAGACATTGTTGAGAAAGCAAATGTAAAAGTTTATCTAGGTGCTCTTGATGATCCTGAGAATCATGGTATGGGAACAACATTATCTTTAGCTGCAATTTTTGAAGAAACCCTTATCGTTTCACATGTTGGGGATTGCAGAGTATATTTGTTGCGCAAAAATTCTTTAATGAGAATAACTGTTGATCATACTTTAGTTCAGGAGTTAGTCGATTCCGAAAATATAACGTCAGCACAGGCGATGAAACATCCAAAAAGAAATATTCTTACGAGGGCTTTGGGGGTTCCTGAATATATGACTGCTGACATCTACACGGTTTCTTTAGAAAAAGGGGATAGAATTTTACTATGCTCCGACGGACTTCATGGCTTTGTAGAGGAATCAGTTATTAAAACAATTCTAAAAAGAGAACGCAATCCGGCTTTGGCAACTCAAAAACTTGTCGCATATGCCAATTCATCAGGCGGAGAAGACAATGTTACTGTAATAGCGGCATACTTATAATTGGAGGATAATATTTTGATGAATGGGTTTATAGATGTAGGGGAAGATAATGAAAATGAAATTGTTTCTAAAGATAATAGGTTGGAAAACAATTTGAATAATAATATTGAAGCAAATGATTCCCAAAAAATTGATAAAGATGCAAAAATTGATAAAGATGCAAAAATTGATAAAGATGCCAGAATTGATGAATTCCCTAGCATTAATAAAATTGAGGTAATTCAAAAATTTTCAAATAACGATTCAAGGAGTAATGGAATGATCGGAGAAATCCTTGGAAACAGATACAAGATTTTGGAGCTTCTAGGTAGGGGAGGAATGGCTGATGTATACCTTGCTAATGATACTAAGAATAATTCAGAAGTTGCTTTAAAAGTCTTAAAATCAGAACTTACAAATGATGAAGAATTCATTAGGCGATTTGACACTGAGGCTAATGCTGCATCAAGTCTTAACTATCCTAACATTGTTAAAGTTCTTGATGTTGGACACGAAGATAAATTCCGATATATGGTTCTTGAATATGTTAATGGGATATCTTTGAAAGAACTAATACAGAAAAATGGTCTTCTAGAATGGGAAGTTGCTGTACCAATAGCTATACAAATTGGCCTTGCACTCGAAAATGCCCACAAAAATGGAATAATTCATAGGGATATTAAACCTCATAATATAATTGTCACTCCTGAACTTATTGCAAAAGTTACAGACTTTGGTATTGCAAGAGCTGCTTCTGCAAATACAGTAACTTTATCAGGTAAAAATGCTATGGGATCGGTCCATTATTTTTCTCCTGAACAGGCAAGAGGTGGAATCGTAGGAGAACAGTCTGATATTTATTCTTTAGGAATACTTATATACGAAATGCTTACGGGTAAAGTCCCGTTTGATGGTGATACATCAGTTTCTATAGCACTGAAGCATATACAGCATAATCCAGTTCCGCCGATGGAAGTAAACAAAGATATTCCCGAGGGACTTAATAATATTGTTATGAAATGTATTCAGAAGTCTACAGGCACTAGATACAAGAAAGTTCGGGAACTTGTTGACGATATGGATGGATTTATGGTTGATCCTACAGCACTTTACGGATTTATAGAAAAAACCGAAGATTACTCAAAAACGACTGTTATCAAAGCTCTTGACAAAGAATCAAATTTTAAAAAGCTTCGTGATCTCGAGATAAACATTCAGCAAAAAAGCAAATTGAAAAAGCGCGAACGTGCTATTATTTTCATATCAATTATTCTAACAATTGGATTGCTTGCTGGCGGGATATATTACGCATATCAGTGGTTATCAACACAGCTTACTAGTGAGGAAGCAGATTATACTGTTGAAAACTATGTCGGAAGCAAGATAGAGGATGTAAAAAAGAAACTTGATAATGTTAAAATAGGATATGTAGTGAATTATGAACAAAACGATACAGTTTCGCAAGGAATAGTCTTTTACCAGAGCATTTTACAGGGATTAACAATGAGACCGGGAGGCGCTTCGAGCATTATTCTCAAAATAAGTAGTGGTAAAAATACGGTCAGACTAGGGGATTATAAAGGCAAAAACTATAAACTTGTTATTAGCGAGATTACGCAGATTCTTGGTCTCAAAGTTAAAGTAGTCAAGCAACTCAGTGGCGAAGTGACTAAAGACAGCGTTATTGGAACATTACCAGGTGCCGGCAATGATGTGCCGAAAGGTAGTGAAATTTCTCTTATTGTTAGTGAGGGACTAGTGAATGTAAAAGTTCCAGACATTTTGGGAAAAACAAGAGCTGAAGCAGTAAAGTTGCTTGAAGAAAATTATCTCAAAGTTATATCCGAAGCATTATTAGGAAGTGATCCAAATTTACCTGAGGCTCAGCAATTTATAATTGGTGTTGATCCTGCTCCAGGAACGGAAGTAAAAGCCTTAACAGGAGTTATTATTACCCTTGGTAGCCATGATGATTATCTAAATTCGAAACTGCCAGTTGTAACCCCCACTCCAACAATAGAACCTACGCCAGTTATTGTAGTGTCATCATCATCAACGGGACAATCAAGTTCAGGAGCCAGCAATGGTTAATCAAGTTCAATTCACAACGAAAGTTAATCGAATTCCGGAGCCAATGAAGGCTAATTCAATTAGCAATGTGAATAATGAAAACGGGTTAAATCTAAATTATGTAACTATAATTCAGGGCAGAATTCTTAAGGGTGTCGGAGGAAACTATCAGATTCTTTTAAGCGATGGAAGTCAGGTTACTGCTACACCAAGAGGAATTTTGCGAAGGCAGAAGATATCCCCATATCCAGGAGATATAGTAGACTTGTCTTCCGAAAGTGAAGAATCAGAGCAGTATTCAATTGATAATATTCACGAAAGAAAATCATTCCTTATACGTCCAGCAATTGCAAATATTGACCTTATGCTAATAACAGTTTCTGCATCATCGCCTAAACCTGATTGTTTTTTAATTGATAAGTTAATTATATTGTGTTATAAAGCTGGAATTTCGGTTGCACTTTGCATTACAAAGGCGGATCTTGACCAACAGGATGCAATTGAACTTAAAGAAAAATATAAAGAAGTAGGCATTCCTATTTTTATATTAGGTGACTGTGAAGAAAACTCGCAAGAATTTGATGAAATGAAAAATATTATGCAAGGTAAAATTGTTTCCTTTGCTGGTCAGTCTGGTGTAGGGAAATCGACACTTCTAAACAAAATATTTGATAAACAATGTATGGATATAGGAACTGTAAGCGAGAAGATTGGAAGAGGTAAACATACGACAAGGCACTCTGAAATATTTGTTTATGAATCAGGATTACTAGCAGATACGCCAGGGTTTAGCTCGTTGGAACTGGAGGAGCTTGAAATAACAGGACCTGATGTACTTAAAGGATATCCTGAAATTGAAAAGTTTGAAAGCAAATGTAAATTTGCAGACTGCAGGCATATAGGCGAAACTGGCTGTGCAATTGATGAATCAAAGATTAATCCTGAAAGGCTTATCAGATATAGGCAATACCGCAAAAACATGGATGAAATTCATCATTACGATTTAAAAAAGAAAAATAGATATGAAAAATAGATATGAAAAATAGATATGAAAGATAGACATGAAAGATAGATATGAAAGATAGATATGAAAGATAGATATGAAAAAAGAAGTTAAAAATGAAATTAAAAACATTATAGAAACTGCGAAATAGTAGAAATAATACCTGAAACATTAAATATAAAACATAAATATTAATTACAAATATTAAATTCAAACATTCAATACAAACACGAGACATAAACACGAGACATAAACACGAGACATAAACACGAGCATTGAAATGGTGAAAAAAGTCGCGTAGGAAAGAAAAATCATAAATATTAAGTAATAAAAATAAGCAGGAAGACTTAGATATGAAACACGAAACACGAATTATTTGATTATAAGAAATTGAATTAACGGTTGCGGAGGGTACAAGAAATGATAGAAAAATATTCAGATTATTTAAACAAAAACGACAGGGATGTGATAATATGTCCGTCAATTCTATCGGCTGATTTTGCAAAATTAGGTGAAGATATTGATCTTGTTTCAAACGATGCAAACTGGATACACGTCGATGTTATGGATGGAATGTTTGTTCCAAATATAAGCTTTGGCATTCCTATTGTTAAGGCAATACGACCATACACGACTCTTCCACTTGATGTTCATTTAATGATAGAAGATCCAACAAGATATGTTGAAGACTTTGCTAAAGCAGGTGCGAATTTGATTGTCGTTCATGCAGAAGCATGTAAGCATTTACATAGAGCTGTTCAATATACAAGAAATTTCGGCGTAAATGTAGGAGTTGCAATAAATCCAGGGACATCGCTTAGCGTACTAGATGAAATTCTTCCATTTGTAGATATGATTCTTCTAATGACTGTAAATCCGGGTTTTGGCGGGCAAACTTATATTGAAACTATGACTGATAAAATTTCTAAATTGCGTAAAATTATGAATGATCGCAACATATTTGCACATATACAAGTTGATGGCGGCATTGGAAAAGCAAATATCAAAAAAGTATATGATGCTGGTGCAAATGCCGTTGTTGTCGGAAACGCAGTTTATGGAACAAATGATCCTGTCGGTGCGATTAAGGAGCTAAGAAAATGCTTGGCATAATAAGCTTAGGCGGAATTTGCATTGATACTTTAAGATTGCGTAAAATAATTCCAGAATCTTATTTTGCTGTGGCTGCAGATAGTGGCATGGCGCATTTTAGAATGCTTGGAATACAACCGGATATTCTAGCAGGAGATTTTGATTCAATCGAACCTCAATTACTTGAAGAATGTATCAAAGAAAATATTAAAATTATTAAAGTTGATAAGCGAAAGAATTTCACAGATTCTGAGCTCGCTGTTGATACAGCTGTTGCAAGTGGATGCGATTCGCTTTTGTTTCTTGGCGCATTCGGAAACCGTCTAGATCACATGCTATCAAATCAGATGATGGCGGCATCGCTTGCATCAAAAGGAATAAATGTGATTCTTACCGACGGAAAATCTTTCTTTTTTACAGTTACTAGTCAAAATTCTCCTCTTTGCTATCCTTTATCAGGTCTTGTTTCTGAAGAAGATATTTTTTCTATTATTCCAATATCAGGAGAATTTGTTAAGGTTACTATTGAAGGTCTTGATTACCCACTTGAAAAAGAAATCATTATGTTTGGTTCGACAAGAGCAGTGAGCAATACCGTTCCAAAAAAGGCTGCAAAAATAGAATCTGAAAAATACAATAATGCAAGTTCGACTACTAACATTAATACTAATTTTAATCTTAATACTGCTACTACTAATAGTATTGGTGCTATTACAACAACTATTAATACAAACAGTAATGAAGTAATTACAACTACTATTAATACTAAAGGTAATAATAATGATGATTTTGCGAAAATTACTGTCGAAACTGGTGTTGTATTTTTTATTCATACAAAATCAGATGAGTTTTTGAAATAATATGCTTTCGACGATTACCAATCTCTTATAATTATTTTTAATTTTATTTTGGGTTAAACAGTATAATAAAAACGAAGGTAGGAATTGTATGGTGAATAATTCTAATACTCATAGTAGACGAAAAGACGATAATAAAAATGAAATAATAGAGAAGATTGAAAAGATTAGAAAAGATAAAATAATTGACGAGTCTTTTGGTGAAGAAGAGACATTTGGAGAAGAGATTGGTAATACAATAACCCATGGTATAATGGCAATAGTGACACTGATACTTACCCCATATGCCGCAATCAGGGCTTATATAACAGGAAAAGAATTTGCCTTAATTGACGCAGTTGGTGTTTCTATATTTTGCATATGCATATTCTTTATGTTTGCAACATCAGCCTCATACCACTCGATGATACATAAAACAAAGCACAAGGTTATTTATAACAAACTTGACCATATTGCAATTTTCTTTGCAATTGCAGGAACATATACACCAATTGCATTATCTGTAATCGGTGGAAGTCAGGGGATTACTTTAATAGCAATTCAATGGACAATGGTTTTAGCTGGAATCCTTGTTAAAACGCTCCTTTGGAGAAAATCGCGTTTGCTATCAGTGCCAGTATATCTGATAATGGGATGGTCAGTCGTATTATTCTTTTCAACTTTTATGCATGGAGCAACACCATTGTTATTTTGGATGGTTATAACCGGGGGCATTTGTTACTCGTTAGGATGCATATTTTATGCTTGTAATTTCAAATTTTCACATATGATATTTCATTTTTTCATAAATGCAGGAGCCGCGTGTCACTTTGTTGGGATTGTTTTTGCACTAAGAAAGTAAAATTATTAATATTGATGTAAAAAACCACTTGAAAGCAAATTGATTGCAATCAGGTGGTTTTTGGCTATAATTGTAATTGGATGAAAATAGAAATAAGCTTTCTTATTGACCCAGATAATTATCATGTTTAAAGTGAAGATCATCGAGAATAACATCTTGTAAATCTGTGAAGCTTATATATTTTTTACCGAATCAAATTGGTATATAGAATTGCGATTTGCTAATTATTATTCATGAAGATACGATAACTTTATATTGTTAAATAACAAAGGTGATATTCTGGGATTACTTGATTTCAGTTCCGCCGAATATTGATGTACATTGAAAAACAATTTTGAATGCTTGAGGGTCTGCGGATGAGATTGCGGTATTTTCATTTCCACCAAAAATTGGGAATCCGTGCAATTCAACTCTTGCATTTTTGGGGGCAATGATTTCTGTGCCGGCAAATATAGTGGTTACATTAAATTCAACATCCTTTGAAAGAATAACATCACTAAGGTCGATTTCATTTCCACCAAAAATTGCTGTCGCATTTCCGCCTTGAAAATTAATGGAATTGTTTTTGACAGTATTTCCACTAAAAACTGCAAGGTAACTTGGGAAATCTTCTGAACTTGTAACAGCCTTACCAGTAAAAACAGAATTTGTCTTTACTGGCTTCTTAATTATTGCCTTAGACAGAATTGCAAGTCCGATAATAATAAGTACAGCAGGAGCAGCAAACTGATAAACCAAGCCATCCTTTATCACGTTTTGTTGATCAAGAAGTAATAAAATCCCAATTCCCATAACAATCGAATTACCGATTTTGATTCCAGTTTGCACCATACTAACAAATGCAGGTATAATCAAAAAAAGAGTCCACCATCCAGTGAAAAATATCTTATAGTCCCACAAATCAAAAATGTTTCCAATTAGACCTACTCCTACAAAAATAAAGAGCAATCCCCATAAAATATTGCTAAGATTCCTTCTCATAAATTTCCTCCTTGATTTATATTGTTAAAAATGGTTATTATTAGTTTGATAAAACCTACATCACTAGTATATATCAATAAACCAGTTGAATCAACTATTCCTGCATAATTGATTAAGTTAAATTGAGTTCTTGATTTCGTAATTTGTGTTTAATTGATTATTATTATCTTAAAAATTTATGAAGGAGATTAGGAATTATAGAAGACATGTAGAGGTAAATAGTGATGGAAGAATTCAGGAGAAATTAAACTCCCGGTTATTTAAATAAAGTAAAATAATCAAATGCAATTACATATTCTTACTTAATCTTGATAAATTATTTGCCAGGTTTTTCCACTAAGTATTTCCAATAACGTTTTGGCATATTGCCACTTTGAAGCTTAGGATTAATACGTTCAGGAATTGCGAGAACTTTAAAATACTTTTGCCATATTGATTCAAATTCGTTATCAAAAATAAGAGATATTTCGAGCTCTGGGTCATATGGAACAAGATCCCAATTTTCGCCCGGAAAATGCATAACGCATATTTTGCGTTTCTTATCAAGAATAATAAAAAACTGATTGGGGAACCGGTCGACGAAATGTTCTGCAATCAAAGGCAATGAACAAGTAATGGGTTCGCATTCCGCGATAAATATCTCGCTTACAGAAGAAATTGGACTTGTGTACACACTACATTTAGGCTCGTTCAAAATTTTAAGTGGCAAATCAGAATTTATATCTTTACTCAAATCATCTAACATAATGTTTAGTATACTTCCATGATGTGTTATAGACAAATCGGAATAAATAACTTTACTCAAATCAGCTGACCTATTGTTTTGTTTATTTTCATGATGTGTTTTCGACAATTCGGAACTAATTTCTAAACTCAAATCATTGGACCTACTGTTTTGTTTATTTTCATCATGATTTTTTGATAATTCAGAACTTATATTTGCTCGTGACAATCCAGAACTAATTTCCTTGCTCAAATCATAGATGTTGTCCTCGATATAATCGCTATGTTTTAAAGATTTCTTGCGAAATCTTAATAAGCCTAAATAGTGATGAGATTCTCGAGTAACTTTCTTTGCTGCTCCAACAACTTTCTTGACACAATCAGTATATAGCTGGTCTGCAGGATCTTTTCTTTGCTTGCGGGCCAGTAAGATATAGTCAAAGATAGCATTTTCAATTCCTTCAATCTCAGAAAGATATGCATGGTATATTGTTTTAGTCATTAATTCTCCGAAATTGTGGTTTATATACTCTCCAAAATCATTAACAATATCGGGAATATTTGATACCGTGTAACAGTCCAGCAAAGGTATGCAGGAATTTTCGCGGACAATGCCATAAAATGGTTTAGCAGTTTTCAATCCGCACTGTACGACTCTATCATCTCGCATAATAATTGTCACTGCTGAAAGAAATCCTTCAAATGTTCTGTCATACACGTAAAACATCAAGGTCCTCCAATCTCATCTGTAATGGAGAAATCATTCTCTTGCCCTGGTTATCAATCATTGCGTTATGAATTTCTGCTGCATTAAGTTGTAATGGTGCTCCATATTTGCCATTGCATGTTATGAAGTAAACCGCTCTTTTCATTACAATTCCGATTTTCTTAGCATCTTCAAGGTTCAGCCCTTGCGTTCTTCTTGCTGCAATTATTCTTCTTGCCGACAAAACACCTATTCCAGGAACTCGAAGCAATGTTTCATAATCGGCGCGATTAATCTCAACTGGAAAAAGATCAAGATGCTGCATTGCCCATCCACATTTCGGATCCATTTGCAGACTTAAATCCGGATTTTCTTTAGTTACAAGCTCTCTGGCATCAAAATGGTAAAATCTCAAAAGCCAGTCAGCCTGGTATAACCTGTGCTCACGAAGAAGCGGGGGAGCACTTGTAACAGCAGGAAGGTTAGGGTGAGTGTTGACGGGAATATATGCAGAATAATAGACGCGTTTCATTTCGTATTGTTTATATAAATTCTCAGATAATGTAAGAATATGGTAATCTCTCTCGTTTACGGCGCCAATAATCATCTGGGTGCTTTGGCCGGCGGGGACAAATTCTGGCGCTTTAAGAAAATTTTTCCTAAAATCCATTAGTTCTGTCTTCTTATCATGAATGAATGCCATCGGTGCAACAATGTCCTGAGGTTTCTTATCCGGAGCAAGAAGGGAAAGCGCTTTCGATGAACAAAATTCGACATTTACACTTAGTCTGTCTACCAATTGTCCCAAAATTAATATTGATTCCTGCGAAGCTCCTGGAATTGTCTTGACATGTATATAACCACCAAAGAAAAATTCATTGCGTAAAATGGAAATTGTCTCAATAAGAAGCTGCATTGTGTGATCAGGGGATTTAACAACACCTGAGCTTAAAAACAATCCTTCAATATAGTTGCGTTTGTAAAATTCAATTGTCAGACTTGCGAGCTCCCTCGGTGTAAAAGCAGCCTTCGGATTGTCGTTATCTCTTCTGTTCATGCAATAAGAACAGTTGTATTCGCAGTGATTGGTTAAAAGGACCTTAAGCAACGAAACGCATCGTCCGTCATCAGTCCATGAATGGCATATTCCTCCTGTTGAAGTATTACCTAAAATTGCAGATGCACTGCTTCCTCCTTTTGAGGAAGCTTGTCTTGTAGTTCTCGCAGAGCCGCTTGAAGAGCAGGAAACATCATACTTTGCGGCTTCTCCTAATATTGCAAGTTTCTCTGATACATTCAAGCGAAATCCCCTCCAGTTCTTAAATTGTTTACCTATGTTAATTGTAATCGATTTATTAGATAATGTCAAACAAATGTTCGATTTAGTGTCACTTTTTTATTCCTAAATAATGTTTTCACTCAAGTTTATTTATTTTTTTCGCTTGATTAAAAATATTTGTTAAGTTATTTGTTTTTATTTTTAGTAGTAAAAAACCAATTAATGTTAATAATATGAATTGTTGTAAGGTACGGGTGGCAGTAGTTAGTAATATATTGTTGCCATATATTGTCAAAATTATCTATTTATACTGAGTAAACGCTATAGTCTTGTTAACAAATTTTAATGATTTCTGAAAAAATTGCTTAAATACTAATTTTGCTATACTAATTTTACCGGATTTATTGTATAATTAGCTTGAAAGCAAGATTTATGGGGGAGCGATGATAATGAAGGGATTTTTTATAACCTTTGAAGGGATTGATGGATGTGGGAAATCCACACAGATTGATCTATTTTATCAACGGCTTATTTCTGGAGGCTATTCGGTACTTTTACTAAGAGAACCGGGTGGCACAATAATCAGTGAAGAAATCCGAAAGATTTTACTGGACAAAAAGAATACGAAGATGTGTAGCGAGACCGAATTACTTTTGTTTGAAGCTGCAAGAGCTCAGATTGTTAATGAAGTAATAAATCCTGCTATAGATGAAGGTAAGATTGTTATTTGTGATCGTTTCATTGATTCCTCAGTTGCATATCAAGGATTTGGTCGTGCAATTGGCAGAAGAATTGTAGACATGCTAAATGATTACGCAGTTGGCAATACAAGACCTGGAATTACATATTTGTTTGATATCGATCCTTTAGTTGCGTCTTCAAGATTATCTTTTCGCACTCAGGCAAGAGACAGACTTGACGACGAAAGCACAAGTTTTATGACTCGCGCCAGAGAAGGATATTTAGAGATTGCAAAAGAAGAACCGTCGAGATTTAAGGTGTTAAACGCAGAAAATTCCATCGAGGAACTTTCGCGTGATATATACAGAATTTTTAAGGAGGTAAGATAATATGAAACTAATATATGCGATCGTCAATGATGAGGACAATCCGAGATTGATGGCTGAACTGAACAAGAACGGGTATCGTGTAACAAAGCTTAATTCAACAGGAGGGTTTCTTCGTTCAGGAAACACGACATTAATGATCGTTGTTGATGATGATAAGCTTGATGAAGTTCTTGATATTATACGTAAATTTTCAAGTAGTCGCAAAGCTGCCATCAATACGAATGTTACACCTGCTGCAATCGGTGGAGCATACATTCCGTATCCCGTTGAAGTTATGGTCGGTGGAGCAACAGTGTTTGTATTGAATGTTGAACACTTCGAAAAAATGTAATGATTGGTTTTGATTCCCTAATTGGTCAGAATTTATTGAAAGCACGCCTCGGAAAAGCGATAAATGAGCTTCCGGGGCACGCTTTTGTTTTTGTTGGTCCAGATGGAATCGGAAAGACTTCTTTTGCAAGACAATTTGCGATGGGATTATTGTGTTTTAACCCAGGCCCAAATGGAGGATGTGGTGTTTGCCCTAGTTGCAAATATTTTATTCAAGGGTCTCATCCTGATTATAAAGAGCTGTTACTTAAGGAAAAAGAAAAAACAATAAAAACGGATGTTATTCGTAAAGTTGTTTGCGGAGATATTCTTATGTTACCGCAGATTTCAAAGCGTAAAGTATATTTTATCGACGCAGATGATATCAACGAACAAGGACAGAATGCTTTACTTAAAACGCTTGAAGAGCCACCTGAATATGCAGTTATAATTTTGGCTGTTTTAGCAGCACAAAACTTGCTTGCTACAATACTTTCGAGAGTTATACATGTTCAATTTCAAAGAAATACGACGCAGGAAATTGTAGAAATTCTAAAAAACCATGAAGCAGGTGCAGATAAGCCGTATAACTTTATTGCAAAATTTGCCGACGGGATTCCTGGTGTTGCATTACAGTTTTTAGAAAATGACCAGTTTCCCCAATTTCGCGAAGATATAATAAACAAAATGGTTTTATTACCAAATGCATCTAGAAGCGAGCTTTTGATTGATTATTTTACATATTTTGATTCTAACAAGCAACAAGTTGAGATTTTGCTAGATATTATGAACACATGGATCAGAGATTTGATAGTTTACCGGACATGTAAAGATAGTGCCGAGTTTATAAATGATGATAAGCGCGAAGAAATGAAGAAAGTCTGTCCATTGGGTGAAAACTCGATAACAGCATTGGCAAATGCCGATAAAATTATTCATGCTGCTCGCAGAGGAATTGAATTGAATGCTAGTTTTGAAAACTGCATTTGTTCGATGTTGTTACAGTTAAGGAAGGAGCTTAAAAATGCCTAAAGTAGTTGGTATACGTTTTAGAGAAGCTGGGAAATCATATCATTTTGACCCGCTCGATTATAACCTTCATCAAAGTGATGTTGTTATAGTTGAAACTGTCAAAGGTATTGAGATTGGTACGGTTTCTGACGAGATTATAGAAATGCCTGAAGAAATGCTTCATGCGCCGCTTAAACCTATTATGCGAATTGCGCAGGATGCTGATCTGATTAAGGCAAAAGAGAATAAAATAAAAGAAAAAGAGGCTTTTGCAATTTGTGCTGAGAAAATTATTTCTCGCGAACTTGAAATGAGTCTTGTTGACGTTGAGTATTCTTTTGACGGAACTAAAATAATATTTTATTTTACGGCTGACGGAAGAATTGATTTCCGTGAACTTGTCAAAGACCTTGCGTCTGTGTTCAGAATGAGAATTGAATTAAGACAAATAGGCGTTCGTGATGAAGCTCGAATGGTTGGGGGACTTGGAATTTGCGGTAGAGAACTCTGCTGTTGTTCATTCCTTAATGATTTTGTGCCAGTTTCAATTAAAATGGCTAAGGAACAGGGCCTTTCAATGAATCCCACAAAGATTTCCGGAGCTTGTGGAAGACTTATGTGCTGCTTAAAATATGAGCAGGAAGCTTATGAAGACGCTCATTCGAGAATTCCTAAACTTGGCACTGTTGTTATTACTAAAGAGGGACAAGGTGTTGTTGAAAACCTCAATCTTCTTCGTGAAACTGTTACTGTAAGGCTTGATCGCGGCGGCGAAGCTGACCTTGTTGTATTTAAAGCTGAAGACATAAAATTCACTAAACCTGCTGGAAATAAAGAAGCCTGTGGAGGAAAATGTGGTGGCGGTGGCAAATGTGCTGGTAAACATCAATCAAAAGGTGAATCCGTGAATGATTCTGATATGGCTGATATGGCAAATTTAACTGAATAGAGATTTAGTAGACATTACAGAATAGTATTTATCAGGCATTAAAGAACAAATATTTATTAGACTTTATAAAACAAATATTTGGCAGACGATATAGAATCGATATTTTTCAGACATTATAGAATTTAAATGTGGATGGAGAAATCATTTTCTAAAAACAGAAATTATAGCAAAAATGAAATCGACAAGCGTTAAACTTGAAGTAATTTTATTTTCGTGGTAAAATATCAAGCGAATAGGAGGTGTTTATTATGGCTTATAGAATATCTGATGCATGTATTTCTTGTGGATCATGCGAAGGCGAATGTCCAGTATCAGCAATTTCAGCCGGTGACGGAATTTATGTAATTGATGAAGCTACCTGTATTGACTGTGGTGCATGTGAATCATCATGTCCAGTTGATGCAATCAAGCCTGTTTAATTTATAGTTGAATTAGATTTCATAATGAGGAGAAAGGCGTCAACAGTTTTTCTCCTTTTTGTGTTCTTGCAGGGTATAAAAATTAATTATAAATGACTATTAGAAATTTTCAGCAAATAGTAGCAGTATCATTATCATTATCATTACTAAAACCAGTATTAGTATTAATAGAAGCAGAATTTGAGTGAAAAATAAGAATTGGTTCGGGTGTCAAAAGGATCAAAGCAGTGATAGGTGATAAATGTTGATGAAATCGCCAAATATTGGCAATTATAAGCAATCTGGCATTTGAAATCTTCTTAAGTCATCGTCGAGCAAAATCTGACTAATTACAATAAATAAAAATCATGCTTTTACACCCGAACCAGAATTAGAATAAAAAAGCAGAAAAAGAATATACGAATCGAATAAGAAGAAGAAAATAAGAAACAAGAAGTATAATAAGAAGAATAGTAGGAAGAATAATAGGAATAACAAGAAGAATAATAGGAAAAATAATAGGAAGAATAATAGGAAGATATGAAATAATAGCAAAGAATTGGTGTGTATCTAGGAGAGGATTTTAGTAGAGAATGTTTTTGTTGAAAAGTGATGAGACAATTGAAGATTTGCAGTTAAATGGACTTCGCATGATTCAAAAGAAGGATGGTTTTCGGTTTGGAGAAGATTCAGTTTTAATTGCAAATTTTGTCGCAGGAATATTTGCAAAAACAGGAAATGCCAGCAGAACGATACTTGATTTAGGCTGTAATTGTGGTAGTATTTCTTTAATCTTATCAGCAAAAGTAGCTGGTTCCAAAATCACCGGCGTTGAAATAACTAAAACTGCAGCGAACATTTTCAACAGAAATATCGAACTAAACAATCTTAAAGACAAAATCATTTGCATAGAATCTAATTGGAACCATTTGCGCGATTTTTATTCGCCAAGCCAGGTGGATTGTATAGTTTCTAATCCGCCATATGCAATTCCCGATTTAAATACAAAAAAAGATATCACTGATATTAGGATTGCCAGAGAAGAAATAGCTTCTTCCCTCGATCAACTTCTCGAGATTAGTTCGTATTTGCTTAAACCGAATGGCAAAATCTTTTTGATTTTGAGAGCAAGCAGAATGATTGACGTTATCGAAGGTCTTAGGAAACATAGACTAGAACCGCGCAAACTTAGGATTATTGTTCCTTTTGCAGATAAAGCGCCGACTGCGTTTTTGGTAATGGCTCAAAAACATGGTAAATCAGGTGGATTTGTATTTGAGAAGCCTCTCGTGTTGTTTGATAGTCCGACCGTTTACACGAAAGAAGTTGCCGATATGTATGGAAAATATCCACCGCTTTCAAATGAAGAACTTTATAAGGATATTATTCGCTTGGAGTCTTGATGATGCGGTATTATAATATAAATAATTATTCTGATAAATTCAGAAGTGGGAAGGAAAATGATTAAGGTTTATTCATATATGTAAATTTTAATCATGGAAAACAAAATGAAGTATGTAAGAAATTCAATTGTTGGTCACGATGAATCAACGACAGGAACCCGAATCAATAAATTTTTGAGTGAAGCGGGCTTTTGTTCCCGTAGAGAAGCTGACAGACTAGTTGGAGAAGGGAAAGTTCTGATTGATGGAAGAATCGCACTAATGGGTGAAAAGATTTTTCCGAACCAAAAAGTTGAAGTAGAAAATCAGGTGATTTCTCTTGAAGAGGAACTGGTTTATATCGCCTATAACAAGCCGTCAGGAGTTACTTGTACGACTGACAGATCGGTATACCGAAATATTATCGAGGCAGTAAAGCATCCGATGAGAGTTTTCCCAATAGGCCGTCTCGATAAACTTTCGACAGGGCTTATTTTTCTTACAAATGACGGCGAGATCGTTAACAAAATCCTTCGTGCAGGGAACAACCACGAAAAAGAATATTTAGTGACCGTTGATAAGCCGATTGATGAATCTTTTGTTGAAGAAATGAGCAACGGGATTCCTGTACTTAATACAATTACGAAAAAGTGCTTTGTAAAAAAGGAAACTGAGACAATGTTCAGAATAATTCTTACGCAAGGCCTAAATCGTCAGATTCGCAGAATGTGCGAATTTCTCGGATACGAAGTAACTAGTCTTGAGCGTATTCGAATAATGAATGTTGCTCTTGGAAATCTTAAGCCTGGAAAGTGGAAAAACCTTACACCAAAGGAGCTTTCTGAGATAAATAGGCTGATACGTGATTCGAAAAAGACATCATTTGCAGATGCGCATTCAGATAACGAATTGGCTGATGACCATTCTGATGCCGATAGTGACACTGACGGTGAAGACCAATAAAAACTTTTTTGAGAGCGCTGAGATTTCTAATTATGATGGAATAGTGAGGATTCGATAAATGAACAAAGGAAATTTATATCTTGTTGGAACTCCGATTGGAAATTTGTCTGATATATCGCCAAGAGCACTTGAGGTTTTGAATAGTGTTGATTTTATTGCAGCCGAGGACACGAGAAGAACTGCAAATTTACTTAATAAATATGAAATCAAAAAGCCGCTCGAAAGCTACCACAATTTCAACAAAGAACAAAAAGGTGTACACTTCGTCGAAAAACTTAAAGAGGGCACTAATATTGCTCTTGTTAGTGACGCCGGCATGCCTTGCATTTCTGACCCTGGCGCAGAAATTGTCGCATTGTGTGCAGAAAACGAAATACCGGTTATAGTTATTCCCGGTCCATGCGCTGCAATTTCAGCACTTGCAGGTTCCGGACTTGATACGGACAAGTTTGTTTTCGAAGGGTTTTTGCCTAGTAGCGGAAAAGAGCGCAAAGAAAGACTTTTGTTTTTAAAAAGTGAGCCTCGCACTATTATTTTTTATGAAGCTCCCCACCGTGTAAGGAAAACTCTTGCTGATTTTGCCAAAAATGAATGGAATGAAAGACGTATAACTTTTGGTAGGGAACTTACCAAAATGCATGAGGAATTTATTCGCACAACCGTTTCGAACGCTATTGAATTATACGATGAAAAAGAGCCTAGAGGCGAATATGTAATTATTCTTGAAGGCAATTCCGAGTTTTTTGTAAGGCAACCTGCATCAGAAAAAACTCTGGATGAGAATATTGCGATTGAAAAAGAAATGAACAAAAGCATTATTAAATTATTGAAAAACAATCTTTCAACCAAAGAAATTTCTGTCGAAATTGCGAAAAACTTTGGCATCACGAAAAAGGAAGCCTACGCACTTGCACAGGCACAGAAGGATCTTTTGTAAGATGTTTTGGATTATAATATATTTAGCTCGAATTACTTAGTGACCTACTCTCACCACCTGTAGAGGTGGGAGCTTCTTGGCTCTGCCTTCCTGTACGGTCTTGGATAATTTGGGTTATTACCTTCACTGTCTATATACAGAGATTTCGATGAATAATCAAGTCCTATAACCTTCTCCGGTGTAGGAATAATAGGCTTAATATCCGATTCATATTCAAATAAAATGGATATATAATAATCCCCGGAGGGTTTTTGCCTAATGGTTACTGATTTTAATATACTATTTGCCCAATTCATCCCACCTATTCTTCTCGCATTCGCGAGTAAGGTTGAATAGAGGAGGGAGAATTCTTGCTACATGAGGTTAAAAAAATTAGAACATTTTCTAAACTAGACTCTAGCATTATTAATTTCAATCCTACAATCGATTATTTCAACGGGCACTTTTCATCTAATTTTAAATGTACAAAATTAGTACGATTATCAAAAAAATCTAATAAATAATAAGTAGTATGAGTTTTGCTTCAATAGAACAAATAGTTTTCCATTCAAAAATTAGTTTGCCTTGCCATTTTGCCATTGAATTCTTTCACTAACTTCGGTTTTTCTGAACTGATTCGGCGAAATTTTCATGTTATTTTTGAAAAATTTGCAAAAATTCTGGGTCGACGAATATCCAATCCTAAAAGCGATTTCATCCAATATCAGGCTAGTGAAACAAAGCATATGAGTAGCATTTTCCAGTCGAAGTTTTGTAATATAATCATAATAAGTGATTCCCATTGTGTTTTTAAAATAGAGCTGCATAGTCGTTCTGTTTATTTTGAATTTTTGACAAACTTCATCGATTCCTTTGAGATTTTTTAGATTGACATCGATGTATTCCAATACGGCAGTGAAATCGCCGGAAATTTTTGTGGTTTGAAGAACATCACGGTTTTGGTTAACATTATAATTATGATAAATCCGCTCAATATGCATCAATATTTCCGTAAAATAAGATCTCGCTCTGCAGGACCAATACCAGTCTTCCTGGTTTTCAAGTTGCTCTTTGCACTTATCCATTGCCTCTTCCAATTTTAGGAAAAGACTGCTATCTAGATTGAAAAAAGAAGGGTATGAATCATTGTGTTCCATAAAAGGTGAGAGCTGTAAAAAACTGTGTTTTTCGATTAAATCAGGATATTCGGCACTTCGGATAGTATCGATTGTCATATTCCTGTTAATAAAGGCCGGGTTGAAATAGATGGTTTTCACATCCAGAGAATTTGATGAAATTACTTTTATTTTCTTGCGTTCATCAAGACAAATCATTGCAGGTGCCTCGATATAATATGTGATACCACAGATTTCAACGACGCAATTGCCACTGGAAATCAACGACAACATGAAAATATTGGCTGTTGGAACAAGAAGTTCAGTGCTGAAATTCGCCTTGATTTCCATTATCCGTGAATGATCAATTTTATCAATAGTCATATAATTCATAAAAACCTCATTTCTAAAGTGGTTAATACACTAATTATAACATCGATTTCAGCATCGCTACTAATTCGATTAATTTAAGTTTTTATTCCCAATCTCTGAATTTTTCCAGAAACGTATTGACTCTTGGTAAAAGGCTTTGAATATTTTTATTCTTTTGATATTCATTAATGCTTGCGGTAATAACTAAAATTCCGCCGATTACGGCAAGATAAATCCACCATTGCAGACTTAGCCAAAAATCCTTTGATTTAATGATAACAACTAAAACTACGACAATGCCACCAAAAAGAAGTGCGGATTTAGTTTTGAAAATACTGCCATAGATTAGAGAAAACAAAGCAAATCCTCCGATGATTAAAGCCTGCAGGACATTGTCCGATGACAGAAGACTAAGAATTATTATCGAATAACAAAAAGCCGGTATGATATACTCGAAAAGATTTAAACGAACTCCTCTGTATATCCATTTTATGCACGTGAAGGATAAAACAATCAGAGGCAGAAAAACCACTTCGGTAAAGTAAATTGAAGGTATATTTAAAGTGGACACAAAGCAATAAAAGGGCCATAAAAGACTTGCTGCAAAAAGTGTGTTTCCAGGTCTGCAGTCATTTTGTGTTATCCTTTTACTATTGTAAAAAAACCAGATACTCCCTAAAACGCTAGGAATAAGAACACTCAAGGATTGAATTTTAACCTCTTCATAATGATATGGCAAAATAAATATTGCAGCCAATGCGGTAATGCTATAAAAGTCTATATTTTCGCTACTGAAAAGCAATTTGCTACTAAGACGGCCTGCTGTCATCAATACAACGATCCCTGCAATAACAACAACTATACTGTATATGTTTGATTCCAATGTAATATTGATGAAAAAATACGTCGATATAATATATAAAAGCATTGGTAAAAACAAAATTCCATTATATTTGACTTTTGATATGGCAACACATATTAGTGCAGAATATGCCAAAGAAATCGGATACATATACCATAGAAATTCACCTGCCAGAAAATAAAATTCTAAAATTATTCCAGCAGCCAGGAAACACATATAAATAACAATATTTCGTTTTATATTTATGCTTTTAATAAAAATAAATGAAAGTAAAAGTAAAAAGCCATTAATAAACAAAACAAATCGAAACAAGTCGATATGCATGTATGTAAATAATATGTTCGCCAGATAAAATAACAAAACTGAGAATGTTAGAAGAAGTGCATTCAGCCAGAGATAAGAAAGGTTGCTATTTTTATGCCGGTATATACTATATGAATATACAACACACATCAGAGTGAGACTAAGTGTTTGAATCTGCAATGTCTGTGAGGATAACAGCAATAATAAGCAAATAAATCCCGCTAAAATGTGACCAATGTAAAAAAATGAATCTTTAAGTGATTTTAATTTCCCAGCAGCTGCAAATTGAAGGCAAAATACAATTAATGCGCATATAAAATAAAACCAAATGGCAGAAAAATCATTTATACCGTATGAATATCTCATTAAGCTAAGGGCGCTCCAGATCGTAAAGGGAAGAAGATATGCAGTCGTAAGTTTAATGTATTTGTTTTGTGTTTTTATCCATATAATAAAAATTTGGAATGAAAAAACAGCCGCTATTATCGGTAAACTGACAAATATACCTTTTTGGATTATACATAGGATAAAAACGAATATTGTGCTTAAAAAGGATGTTATTGCAACAGAAAAAGAGAATATCTTAAGCCGCGCAGATTTGTTGACACAATATCCTATTACAAAAAATATTGCAGTCATGGCCGTCAAATAATCAACTCTAATACTGAGATTTGTCCATAAATTAAGAACACTGAGCATTTCATAAATAACCACAAAAATTTGAATCGGAATAAATGCGCTTGCAATTTTGAGATTTGCTTTGGAAAATAACAGTGCATAATTCATGATTAATAATATCAGATAGGCAATTCCCATATAAATTGCCGAATCATTTGAATGTATAAATGGAATAGTTAATGCCAGGTATAAAAAAGAAATTGCCGTAGCTATACTACTCATGAGAACATAGTTTTTGTGTTTGAAAGTATCATTTTTATATATAAAAGCGACTGACGAAAAAACAAAACCGATTGAAGTAATTAGCAATAATGTGATATTTATATTATTTATACTTTGACTTAAAAGACATATTCCAATGCTAAAAATCACTGCCGAAAAATAATCATATAATTGGTTCTTTTCCGTTATGGAAAGAGCAAATACAATGAGCGACAATATTAGAACATTTATTGAATACAACATATCGAAACTGAAGGACGTCATTGTGAATGCTATTGTTATCAAGAGATTTAACTGTATGAAAATTCCCAGATCTTTAAAAAACAGATTAATAATCTGAGACAAGTTTGCTTTGTATTTAAACAACAATAATAGCGCGTTAAATATAAAAAGTATCAGAACAAGCAATAAATGCGGCAAATACAGGCTTGCGATGATGAACGCAAATAACAAACTGGAAATAGAAAGAGTAAGCCAACTGTAAATTCGGCTTTTATATTTATATGTGCTAAAAATATAAATAGGCAGACAAACTAAAATGCAAAAAACACCGAACAGATACCTTCCATGACCAAACAATGAGTAATAATCCCCTAATAGTTTAAAAAAACCTATGGAAAGAAGTGACACAGGCAAAAACAGGCTGCCCATTATCCAAAAGGCGTCTGATGTTTTGTTGATTTTTAAAACATTCTTTGAAAAAATACTTACACCAAAGAAAAACAAGCTGACACAGAACAATAAAATCACCTTTACAACATTACTAAAGGAACTCCATGTTGTTGTAGCAAATATCACTCCTGAAACAAGTAAGAGTATTACTCCTATATTTAATATCCACGAAAGATTGCGTTCTCTTATTTGCTCTTTTGTCATTTGAACATTTATTATTTGTTTCGCAGGAACACTAGCAGTGTTTTCAACTTTTACGTTGTCATTTATATTAACATCGGTATCTTTAAAGCTTTGATGTTTATATTCAGGGGTATTGCTTTGAACAATAATATTTTCATGCAATGAAACCTTCGAATCGAGGTGTTCTTTGTATTTAAGATATTTTCTATATTTGATTTTGAGACTAGTTTCTTCGAATTTTCCGATATAGCCATGGGTATTCATTTCTTTAAGTATATTTTCAAAGTCATTCTCATTTTGCATCGATATTCCCCCTTGAAAGTTAACATAAGTATACTAGCAAATTTCCATTTTTATAACCAATTATGTTTTTTATTTAACTACTATTTTAAATTTGTGATTCATAAATGTCAACTTGTAATATCAATCATCACATAACCAGTTTTATCAATCGTCTTATAACCTGCAACATCAATCATCACATATTTAATAAAAATCTGTTTCTAAAGTTATTTACACACTAATAATAACAATAATTTAATAATAAACAAGTTGTGATTGCGAAATGGAAACAAAAAATTGTCATATGGAAACCAAATTTTGTTTGTAATCGATTATAATAGTTTATATAATTGTTGAGTGGTGATATAAATCTAGTATTTAGTAAGTTTATAGATAATAATTACAATTGTTCAATTAACAATTGAAGTCAGTAAATTTGTGGATTGCAATGAATACCGATATATAAATGGTATCTTTAATTTTAATAGGGGGAGGACTTAAATGAGAAAAAGTTTATGTGTTATTTTATCTATGTTTATAATTGCATCATTATTTGGATGTTCAAGAAATGAAGGTGGTGGGTCATCTTTGGAATCAATTTCTATCTCGGATGTATTTGATTCATCGCCATTGCTAAGTTTAAGTGTTGCTTCAATTTATGACGAAAGAATATCAGAAAATTTAATGACTTCAGGCCAAAATTCTTCTGATAAAGAAAACTCAACCAAATCAATTATTTCTTCTTCACTCACAAAATCTTCAGCTATCTCGGTTGCCGAAACTCAGATCCCTGCATATTTGCAAAGTCGTAAAGCCTCTAATATGACAGCTATAAAATCAAAAATCACCGAAAGATTTCAAAGTGTGGCATTTCAATTTGTTGAAAATCGTAATAAATATGAAGCTGGAATATATTTACCTGAATTCTGGACTACAAAGGAGTCGGGCAAAATATACACACACGGGGATATCATAGCTAATAATATTGTTGTTGGTGAGTGCAGGGTAAATATAAGTTTATTTTTAGATTGTCTGGATTGGACAATTGTTAAAGAAATAGACAGTAATGAAAAAATGCAGGTTTATTCTATGCAGGTAAAATATGAAAATGCCTCTGTGGATATTTACAGAGCAGTCTGTAATGCTCAAAATATTTCTACGTTTATTGTTATTGACATAAGACAAGATGCGATGAATCTTGATCAATTTCAAAAACTTGTAAATAAGATTAGTGCAAGACATGATTTGAGTTCAAATAAAGCAGGAGCAATTGATTATTCAAATAAATCTGCAAAAATAATTATTCTTGGCAATAGCTTTATCGGAAGTTCAGAAATCCAATCTGTATTGCAGGAAATTATTTCAGCAAACAAAAAGAATCTTTTGATAGATGTTGAAAGTATAGGCTATGCAAGCGTAAGAACTTTTGCGGATAATGAAGAAATCTCTAATCGCCTGCATAATGATTCATATGATTTCCTGTTTCTCTCAGGTTTTTATGGAAATGACGAAGTTTCTTTTAATAAGTTAATGAATATAAAAGCTGCTAGTACAAAAATGGTAATTTTCCCTGCACATAATGAATCACCCAATTCACCTTACGAGCAATTCATAATAAGCCCAAACGCAGGAATTGCAGACTGGAAAGGCTTTGTTGAGTCATTGCTTGATGCCGGTATTGATAAATTTCGTCTTTGCATTAACGATCAATTCTTTCATTCAACAAATTTGGCTGGCTACGCGGGTGCTTGCCTTATTTATAGTTATTTATACAAATCGATACCTGTTTCTGGGACTATAGAAGCAAGAATTGCCAGAGATCAACTCAATAATTATGGATTTGACTATGATGAAAGCATAAAATATATGGAGGAGATAAGAAAAAAGGCATACGAGTATTTATATAATTGAAGATACATTTTTCATAAAAATGAACAAGTTTCAGGTATAATATGAAACAAGAAAATCACATTCGCGAAAAGATATCTTTCACGTTAATTAAGAATAAAAAAATATTTTGGAGGACAGAATATGCAAATACAAACTGCAATGAACATGCAACAACAAACAGCACCAGGTGCGGGCTTGAATTACTTCATGCCGCCATTTATTTTTCTATTAATAATTATTTTAATTATTAATGGTAGCATTTGGTCATATGTAGTGGAAAAGTTAGCAAATATAAAAGGATGGTACGGATTTAGGATTTATGGTTTTTTCTTTGGGATTATTGCATTAATATATGTTGCTGGATTACCGGAAAAGAAATAACTGTCAAAAAATAATTCGCAAACTTTAACCTAATTATATAAAATTATATTTGGTTGTCGCCATGCAACTTATAGTTGACAAAAAACCAATTGTAGATGATAGTTAAATAATTGTTTTACTGTTATAATTTTTGTGAAAGAGGTGATGAAAAATGACTTTATCCGAAAAAATACGATTTCTTAGAAAACAAAAAACACTTTCGCAAGAACAACTTGCAGAAAAACTTAATGTTTCACGTCAAGCGGTTTCTAAATGGGAAAGTAATCAATCTGTACCAGATGTCGACAAGATAATTGCTATAAGCAAAATATTTGAAGTTACTACTGATTATTTATTAAAAAATACTGATGAACAAAACCGAACTTTAAAAACTGAATTTTTTCAACACGAAAAAAACTTTGATAAAAAATTCATTTCAGGATTCATACTTTTTCCTTTAGGCGTGTTGTCAATAATAGTCATTTGGATTGTATTCATTAATACTAATAGAAATTATTTTTTTGAAAGAGGCAATATTAATTATCAGGGATTTAGTGCTTTTCTAAAAACATATGGTGGTTTAGAAATAATTTACTGTGCGTGTATTATAATGATATTTATCGGATTAATACTGATTTTCTACAAACAAGTGTCTTTTATTATTAAAATTCATAGAGAAACAAAAATGAACAAGGAACAAATAATTGGTGTTTTAATACTCTTATTAACAATTGTCATATCTATAATTCCTGGTATTTTCCCCCCATTAAAAACAAGTCATTCAATTGCAAGTCATTTAACTGATTATAGCTCTATTACTTTTGGTAGTAATATTCATATGACTTATTTTTATTTTTGCATAAACGTATCATTGTATTTACTTTCACTTTCCCTAATTCTATTTTCTCATATAAAAACATTATCAAAAATTATTTCTAAAAAGAAATCTGAGAACACAAGCAAAATTGCTGACGGTTAATGTGCGAAAAATAATCAAAAGGCATGAAGGGAGCAATAATGAAATTTTTAATTACTTCAATTTGGACAATATTTAATATATCAGCGTTATTGCTTATTATATATTTTTAGTAAAGATTTTTAGAAAATATCCAAGTGAACAATAAGTAGATATAAGGAAATGAAATGCATTTTGAACATTATAGAACGAAATGGAGGTCTAAATACATGGGAAAATCCATTGATTTTATACAACCGTCAGAGGTGGCGCCGATTAAAGAAGAAATAGAAGAGTTGATCCCTCGCACAAAAAATACGCTCGGGGTATTGTTTCTAATTCCAATAGTTACAGTGGTGCTGGTGGTTTTGATATTGCCGCTTATTAAAATTCTGGTTCGTGCCTTTACTGATTATAATGTTATTGAAGTTCCTAAATTTATCGGGTTCGAAAATTTTATAAACCTGTTTTCAGACGACGAAGTTTTTCAAATTGCATTAAGAAACAATTTTGTAATTGCATTGTTTGTTACACTAATTGTCGGCACGCTGGCTTTTGTTATTTCGTGGCTGATTAGGCCAGCACATAAAGCTGTTCGATATACTATTGTCTTGTTGTTTGATCTAGTTTCGATTTTTGTGCTAGCTGGGGGAATCAGCTTTTTGTTTAGCGGGGATGTATATGGTTTTATTAACAGTCGATTGATCGAGGCGGGCAGTATTAAAGAGGCGATTCCATTTTTCTCAATGTATGCACAACAAATACAGCTGTTAATTATTTGCCTTATTCTTTTTGGCCCCATTCTTTCTGTGTTAAGTTTAATAAAAATGCGCGGGGTTTCAGGGAGTAAATTAATGAGACTATTATTTCCGCTTGAGCACAGTTTACAGATCTATTTAGCAGGCAGTTTGCCCATCTTAATCACACCGATTTGTTGGGGGGCCGTTATGTCAGCCGTCGGATTTCCCTCAACTGATTACTCTGCGCAAACGATAATTGATCATTTTATCGATTACGGTAGTATGCGATTTCAACTAGGATACGCTTCGGCAATCAGTGTAGTTTCTTTTGTTTTTACGGTCATATTCCTTATCATATTTTTTGTAATAAGTTTTGGCATTATGCATCTGATTGCGTTTATTAGAAGTGAAATTGCTCTTTCAAAATCTACCCAACACCAACAGACCCAAGTAAAAAAAATAAGCGCTTATGTTATAAGTGGAGTTATGATTTTCATTGCGCTGGTTTTGCTTTTTCCACTTTTAGTCTTGCTGATGAATTCCTTTAAAGATCTTTCTGAGGTTTTTGTCTTTCCCCCAAAAATCTTCCCCAAGAAATTTGACTTGCAAAACTATACTAATTTGTTCTCAATGGACATTGGGAACTACCGCTTCTCCAGCTGGTTGTTCAATATGGCCGTTGTTCCTTTTCTCCCTGCCTTTATTGTAACAATGGTGGGCGGTATATCAGCTTTCGGTGTCGGATATTTTGAATATAAAGCTCGTCGTGCTCTTTATTTACTCATCTTGCTATGTTTTGTGTTACTACCAACCACTATTTTACCGGATTATGCAAATAGATTTCTATCTAACAATTACCTGCTTTTAGGATTGTATGCGGTATTTTTTAGTGCAGCTCCACTGATTAGTTTTGTTTATTTCAAATCAGTTATTGAACGATCACGCCAATATGGTTACAACTTGATTTCGGCGATGGTGCTTAACTGTATTCCGGTGTTTTTCATATCCTATTTGATGTGCTACGTAAATCCATTTGTGAACGGATTCTTATATGGTAAGGCAAGTTTTACAATACACTTTATATTTGTACCATTGGGTGGAAACGCTCGTATAGGTATTTCCTGGGCTGCTATATCTATTTTAACCGGAATAGCGTTTGGAGTATTGTTGATTGCGGCTATAACTGCGATGATATTTTTCCCACGAAAAAAGAATTGCAAAAATGAACAGTGACATCGTTTATGGATTAGATACAGAAGGAGAAGATTGCTATGACTGATCAATTATTAAATAAGATGGTTTGCTAGCAATCCTTGATTCCGGTGGTTACGTTTTTTGACAAATAATGGTATAATCTTATGAATATATTTTAATGACAGACAAATTTCGCCACACAGTATGGCGCAGCGGAGGCCTTCATGAGAAAATCATTTTATCTAACAACTCCAATTTACTATCCAAGCGGAAATCTCCACATCGGACATTCCTACACTACAGTTGCGGCTGACGCGCTGTGCAGATATAAGAGATTAAAAGGGTTTGACGTAATGTTTCTGACTGGCACAGATGAGCACGGACAGAAAATTGAACGTAAAGCAAAGGCTGCAGGCATAACTCCTAAAGTGTATGTTGACAATATTGTTGTTGGGATTAAAAGTTTATGGAACACTCTTGACATAAAGTATGACAGGTTTATAAGAACAACAGATGAAGAGCATGAAGCGGCTATCAAATATATTTTTCAAAAGCTTTACGACAAGGGCGATATTTACAAAAGTGAATATGAAGGATGGTATTGCACTCCATGTGAATCATTTTGGACAGAAACGCAACTAGTAGATGGTAAATGTCCTGATTGTAAAAGACCAGTTGAAAGAACTAGGGAAGAAAGTTATTTTTTCAGAATTTCAAAATATCAGCAGGCGTTGATTGATCTTTTTGAGCAAAATCCTGATTTTATTCAGCCAGCATCACGTGCTAATGAGATGTTAAATAATTTTTTGCGACCTGGGTTAGATGATCTTTGCGTATCACGAACAACATTTGATTGGGGAGTAAAAGTTCCTTTTGATGATAAGCATGTCGTTTATGTTTGGATTGACGCATTATCCAATTACATTACGGCTCTTGGATATCCTGATGATCAAAATGGCGATTTTGCAAAATACTGGCCAGCTGATGTGCATCTTGTTGGTAAGGAAATCGTTAGATTTCATACTATTATATGGCCTGCAATGCTTATGGCACTTGATATTCCGCTGCCAAAGAAGATTTTCGGACACGGCTGGCTTTTGCTTGATGGTGGGAAAATTTCAAAATCAAAGGAGAACAATACAGCAAATATTGTTGACCCGGTTATTTTGTGTAATCGATACGGCGTAGATGCAGTGAGATATTTCTTGCTACGTGAGGTTCCATTTGGTTCTGATGGTATTTTTACAAATGAACTTCTTGTACAAAGAACTAATTCTGATCTGGCAAATGATCTTGGGAATCTTGTAAGCAGGACATCTGCTATGATTGAAAAATATTTCGCTGGGATAATTCCAGAGGATAAACTAAGTGATTCACTTGATAATGAGCTTGTTGATATGGGTGGCAAGCTTCTTTCTAAAGTCGAAGATTCAATGGAAAAATTGCAATTTAGTGTTGCACTTTCAGAAATATGGAAAGTTATTGCGCGGTGTAATAAATATATTGACGAGACAGCACCATGGGTTTTGGCAAAAGATACTACAAACAATCCTCGTCTTGCAATGGTAATGTTTAATCTTGCCGAATCAATAAGAATTATTTCGATTTTGTTATTGCCGTTTATGCCTAAGTCCTCTCCATTAATTTGGGAAAACATGGGAATCGAAGACGCTTCAATCTGCTCTTGGGATAGTGCATCTAAATTTGGTTTGTATCAAACACATTCTGGAATTAAGAAAATGCCAGTTATGTTTCCTCGCATTGACCTTGCAAAAGAACTTGAAGAGCTATCTAAGTTAAATGAGAATGCAAATTCGGATAGTAACGATAATGAAAGCGACGATTTAGCCCAAAAAGCAAAAAGCAATGGTGCCGACGTAGGCAGTAGAAACCCAGACAAAGATTCAGCAGAAAATAACAACAAAAATAATAATAATAATAATATAGGCAACAATAATGTAAACAACGATAGAAATAATACTAAAAACGAAACAAGTAGCAATGATAAAAATAATAATGTTACAGAAAAAGAGAAAGCGAGCAATAGCAAAACAATGGATGAAAAATCAATAAATTTGGCAAATTTAGCAAATTCGCCAGAACAAACAGAGGGCGTAGCATACATCGATTTTACAGACTTTACAAAAGTAGAAATCAAGACGGGCAAAATTCTTGAATGTGAGAAAGTTACTGGTTCAGAAAAGCTTCTTCAATCAAAAATTGACATCGGAAATGAAACACGCCAGGTTCTTTCTGGAATTGCAAAGTGGTACACTCCTGAAGAAATGACTGGTAAGACCGTTATTCTCGTAACAAATCTTAAACCAAGAAAAATGATGGGAAAAGAATCCAATGGAATGATTCTTTGTGCAAGTACTTCAAGCGGTGCTCTCAAAATTCTTACTGTCGAAGGGGATATTGAACCTGGCGCTGAGGTAGGCTGATTATGCTTTTTGATACACATGCCCATATCAATGATAAGCGGTTTTCAGATGATTATAAAGAAGTTATTGACAGGGCATTTGCAGGTGGTGTATCAAAGATACTAATTGCAGGTGCAGATTATGAATCATCTTTGTCGGCTTTTGAAATGTCAAAGATTGACCAGAGACTTTATTGTTCATTGGGTGTACACCCTCATGATGCTAAGTATTTTAATGATTCAATGTTATCGGATTTTCAAAAAATGATTGAAGAAAATCCAAGGAAAATTGTTGCGATTGGAGAAATTGGCCTTGATTATTATTACGATTATTCCCCTCGCGACATTCAAAAAACTGCCTTCGAAAAGCAAATCGAATTTGCTGTAGATATTGGCTTGCCAATTATTGTTCACGACCGGGATGCTCATGGAGATTGCATTGATGTTATAAAACACTATGCTAAATCAGGCGTTTTGGCAAAAAATCCAGGAATATTTCATTGCTACTCCGGAAGTGGCGAGATGGCCAAAATCCTTTTAAATCTTGGATTTTACCTTTCGTTTGCAGGTCCGATTACATTTAAAAATGCAAAAAAAGCACTTGAATTCTTACCATCAATACCACTTGATCGAATCCTTATTGAAACAGATTGCCCATATCTGACACCTGAACCTTTTCGTGGGAAGCGAAATGAACCTTTATATGTGGGATATGTTGCAGGTAAACTTGCCGAAATTTATGGTAAATCGATTGAGGAAATTGAAGATATAACATTTAAAAATGCATGTCGAATATTTAGAATTGAATAAACAATAAGATTATTTTCTAGTTAATTGCCAGTATAGAAGTCGTAAACTTCTTTGAGTACTGGCTTTTTTTAATATTTGTGGAAATTCAAAAAATTTAAAAATATTTTTAATAAACATATTGACAAAACAATATTATACGAGCTATAATATAACTGCGATACTATATTGGCTATAATATTGATAAGGGAATAGCAAGGAGGGAAGAATAATGACATTTCATTCAAATGCAGTTCTATTGGACGCCGTTGTTTTGGCTGTTGTTGCCAGAGATGGTACATATGGTTATAAGATTACACAAGATGTAAGACTTGCTATTGATATCTCTGAGTCAACGTTGTATCCTGTATTAAGAAGATTAGAGAAAGACAATTGCCTTGATACATACGACATGGAGTTTGCTGGAAGGAACAGAAGATACTACAAGATTACGGACAGAGGAAGAAACCTTTTAACAAATTACTTAATTGAGTGGGAAAACTACAAAAACAGAATTGATCAAGTTTTTCATGGAGGTGGGATAAATGGGTAAGAGTGAGTTTATTGATAAGTTGCAGGATGAGCTGAAATTGATTCCCGCAGAAGAAAGAGAAAATGCACTTAAATATTACAGGGAATATTTTGATGACGCTGGAGTTGAAAATGAGCAAAAAGTTCTTGACGAACTCGAATCACCTGAAGTGATAGCGGCTGGGATTAAAAATGATCTTGGATTTGACAAGAGTGCACAACAGACAAATGAGACAAGCAATAATGCTAATACTAATACTAATACTAATACTAGTAATCCTAATCCTAATCCTAATCCTAATCCTAATAATCCTAACCCTAATCCTAATCCTAATACTACTAATAGTGCTAATAATGAAAGTGCAAAAACAGTTGACTCGACAAAGAACACTTCGTTTACCGATCAAAAAGTCAATATTGGTAAAAAGTCTTTTCCGATTTGGGCAATAATATTGATTGCAATTTTGTTTATTCCAGTAATCATACCAGCAGTGGCAGGGATTTTTGGAACATCGGTAGGACTTGTTTTTGGAGCAATTGGAATTGCAATAGGATTTTTCGCAGCCGCCATAGGTGTTATCGTATCAGGCGTTGCACTCGCAATCTGGGGAATAGCTACAATTATTGCTGGCGCCATTCTGAATGGATTACTTTTGATTGGTCTTGGGCTCTTCCTCATTGGTCTTGGATTAGTTTTCCTGACGTTGGCACTACAATTTTTCATAGTCTGGATACCTAAATTTGTAAAGTGGATAATTAATTTGTTTAGAAATGGATTTAGATATTCTTCAGGTAGGAAAGGGGAATTTGCATGAAAATGTTAAGAAAATTAGCCATATTTGTTGGTAGCGGTTTAATTATTATAGGACTTATAATTGCACTGATTGCATTTGTTTTCGGTGGCAGAGTTAATAATGCTTTTCAGGGTGAAAGAACTAATTTGACAGAAACATATCAGTACGTAAATACTTTAAATATTGATTATAGCGCAGGTGAAATTTCAATAGTGAACGGTGAGGAATTCAAAATTGTAGCGGAAAACGTTTCAAAAGGTCGTTTTACTAGTAAAGTAGAGAATGGTGTTTGGACAATAACTGATAAAAATAAATCGTTCTTTTATTTTATAGGCAACATTAATTGGAACTATGATCCCAAAGTTACAATCTATCTGCCAAAGAACACAATGCTTAAAGAATGCAGTTTTAGTATTGGCGCAGGCAAAATAAGTGCCGATGTTATAAATGCTGATACTTTTAGTGTGAAAGTAGGAGCTGGAGAAATTGATGTAAGCAACCTCACAGCTAAAGATTCAAATCTTGATTGTGGTGTCGGCAGAATTGGCATTGAAGGTTCAATTAGCGGAAATTCCAAGATTAATTGTGGTGTTGGTGAGATTTTTCTTAATCTTAAAGGTGACCCTGATTCATATAATTACACAGTTAAAGTAGGAATCGGTGAGACAAAAATTAATGGCACTTCATTTTCTGGAATAAGCGACAAAAAAATAACAAACAATAATGCTGCATCGGAATTTAACATTGATTGTGGTATTGGTGAAATAAATCTTACTGTAACTCCTTACCTTTACTCCTAAAAGTTTATACGATTTATATATTTATGGACTAATTACTATTATCTAAACGTATTAATTTTCTAAAATGATTATATATTTAAATTGAATTAGGTTATAATATAATATAAATTAAATTGTATCTTATACGATTATGTTGATAATAATCTGCAAAATGAAGTTCAACTAATTTGACTAGTGAATTCAATAAGAATATGTTGAACAAATATATTGAACATAAAATTTTGAAAACAGATGTAAAGAAAATGAAAAAATTAAAAAAGATCAAGAATTATGTTATTTGACAAACAAAACTAAATAGAAAGGAAAAGTTTGAGATTTCAAACAGGAAAAACAATGAAAAGACTTTATAAAATTGAACAAGGCAAAATGGTTAGTGGAGTGTGCGGAGGTATTGCAGAATACTTTGATATCGATCCAAGTCTCGTTCGAATTGGCTGGGCTCTATTAGCTTTTGCAGGTGGTGCAGGCCTTATAGCATACATCATTGCTGCAATTATTCTACCAACAAAAAGTCAAGTGCAACAATAACTAACAAAAATTATTTGCCGAAAATAAATACACAAAAAAATGAATAAATACAAATATACAAATAGGCTCTGTCAAACTGGCAGAGCCTATTTTAGTTAAAATTAGATAGGATTTGCTTATTTAATCAAAATCAACCCAACATATGAAACGGTAGAAACTCCATTGTTGTATTTTAATCCTGCAACAGTTAGAAGATTATTAACGTCAATTCCAAATGCTTCAACAGAAGGAAGGGCTAAATCCGGCAAAATACAAGGTTGGTCATCAAGGTAAGCGCACCTTTCACACAGAGAACATCCACCAACTCCAAGAGCCATAAT
Source organism: Saccharofermentanales bacterium (assembly GCA_038326615.1). Lineage (GTDB taxonomy): Bacteria > Bacillota > Clostridia > Saccharofermentanales > UBA5734 > JBBQKF01. The sequence continues at coordinate 52,465 of JBBQKF010000002.1, forward strand.
TGTATTATTGGGGAATCTCTCTTTGACTTCACTAATGGTACTTCTGAAAACTTTATCATGCCTCAATGCGGCTTCAGTCATGCCTTCAAAGTCAAATGAATCTTCAAGTTGTGAAATTGTCTGTATTACAATACCCTCATCAAATTTTCGTATTTTGTCGATGCCATCCTCAATTTTACCAAGGGCAGGTGGGCACATCCAGTTTGTATTATATTTCCCGCAAAAATTCATTGCACACATGTTTTTGAATTCTTCAGAAAAATTAATATTTTTTGTTTCCACATAAGCAACTTTATCTGCTCCGTTTTTAATTGCTAAATTTGCAAGCTCATCTTTATTTACCATTTCACTATTTTTCATATTTATATCATCCTCCTTGTATAAAAATTTCGTTACCGTCTCAGTCAGTAGGTATGGCATTGGTATTGACATACCAGTAATTTTTGCAGAATCTGAATTTATTCAGATTTTCACTCATATAAGACAACCTCTTTTTTTGTTTAAAGACTAATCACTCGTTTATTCAAAAACTTAATAAATCTATAAATCCTAGTGAGTTTAACAATTTATACAAAAACACTCACTGGTTATTTTCACTGGTGCGTTATAACCTCTAAATATTATATATAATTTTAGAATTTACTAGGTGCTAATTGTTATTCTGACAGTAAAAATGTTTGATGTCAAGCAAAAAAATGCTATTTATAGCAGAAATCGGAACTTGCTTTTTGAATTGTTTTTTTGATTTATAAATATGTTACAAAGTTAATTGATTTAGAGAAAAATAGCTATTTTGATATCCGAGCTGGTATTAATAAACCGTGAAGCAGTACGATAGTAAAAACATTTTTCAAACATTTTCCAAACATTTTCCAAACATTTTCCAAACATCAATTAAAATATGTTAAAATATAGTAGGCTAGAAATCAAATTTTATTTACATATAAATAATTATTAAAATCTGATTTCATTTGGCTCATGAGCGATAATCATTTTTAAGAGGTGGAAGTAATATGAAAATATCAACTAAAGATTATACTACTAACAAACTATTTGATTTAAATTATACTATTGCAAGGGAATTATTTGAACAATATGAATTTCCATGGGAAGTTCTTCCTTTAATTGGGGGATTTATAGTTAGTCTTGGACAAAGCCTATCGCCTGATGAATATGATTATAAAGGCGAAAATATCTGGATTAGCAAAACTGCTAAAGTCAATCCAAATGCAACGATTGCTGGGCCTTTAATAATTGGACACAGAGCGGAAATCAGACATTGTGCTTTTATCAGAGGAAATGCATTGGTTGGTCAAAACGCTGTTGTTGGCAATTCAACTGAACTGAAAAATGTTATTTTATTTGATGGTGTTCAAGTCCCGCATTATAATTATGTTGGGGATTCAATTCTTGGCTATAAATCTCATATGGGTGCTGGCGCAATTACATCAAATGTTAAATCTGATAAAACTTTAGTAATTCTAAAAGCGGATACTGAGATGATTGAAACTGAACTCAAAAAGTTTGGTGCCATTCTTGGTGATAATGTTGAAGTGGGATGTAATAGTGTACTTAATCCAGGAACAGTTATTGGCAAAAATACAAATATTTACCCTATTTCAATGGTTAGAGGATTTGTTCCTTCAAACTCAATCCATAAAAATTCGGGGGAAATTGTTTTAAAGAAATAAAAATGCTAATTTGAAACAGAGATTTCAGCTTTTATAATCTTTGATAATTGTAAATAATTGATTCGTTTATGATTCGTTTTTGTTAATTTAGACTTTATAGCAATTAAATTAGTCTTTGTAGTTTAAAGAAATCCATTATTTTAGCACCAACAAAAAAATTAAAAAATAAAAAACAATAATTAAACAATCTGGAGGAATAAGTTTGAAATACAAAGTTGCAATTTTTGATATGGATGGCACAATTATCGATTCCATGTGGATATGGAAAGAACTTGCTATGAATTCTTTTACGAGAAGAGGAATTGAAGCACCGGATGATCTTGAACAAAAAATATTTTCGATGAATTTTGTTGATGCTGCAACTTTTTGTATAGAACATAGCGGTTCTTTAATGGCTCCTGAAGAACTAATTGAAGAATGGACCCGTGATGCAAAAACAATGTATAATGAGAGGATAACTCTTAAATCATCAACGATAGATTTATTAGAGCATCTTAAATCCGAAGGGTATACAATTTGTCTTACAACAGCAAACTGGTTAGAAATAGCCGAAAAAATTCTAGATAGATTTGAAATAAGACAGTTTTTTGATTCGATTACAGTTACGCAAGAGGTTTCAAGGGGTAAAACATTTCCGGATGTTTTCTTATTGACAGCGAAGAAGCATAACGTTGAGCCTGAAAGTTGCATAGTTTTTGAAGATTCATACTATGCGGTTGTTGGAGCAAAAGCTGCAGGCATGACTGTAATTGGAGTATATGATGAGTATGCCAGACATTCAGAAAATGATATTCGTATTGCCAGTGATGCATATATTTATTCGTTCGATGAATTGAAACCTGACTATAAACTTTTTGATGAACTCTAAAATAACTCTAAAATAACTCTAAAATAACTCTAAAATTACTCTAAAATTACTCTAAAATTACTCTAAAATAATTCTAAAACAAATCTAAAAAAAACCTAAAATTGCAGGAATTATATCAAAACGCAAGGGTTTTGTGGTATTCTATAGATATATAAACAGATATAAACTCTTACCCATACAAAGGAGGGTGCGATTTTGAATGAATTGAATGAAAAACGTTTAGCCGTACTTATTGACGCAGATAATATATCATCAAAGAACATTAAAAATATGTTGATCGAAATTTCTCGGTATGGAATGCCAACAATTAAACGAATTTATGGGGATTGGACTAAACCTGATCTCGGTGGATGGAAAAATTCACTTCTTGAGCATGCCATAACGCCTATGCAACAATACGGATACACCAGTGGCAAGAATTCTACCGATTCTGCAATGATTATTGACGCAATGGACATATTATACACGGGGGAAGTTGATGGATTTTGTATTGTTTCAAGCGATAGTGATTTTACCCGTCTTGCAATCAGACTTCGTGAAGCAGGCAAAATGGTATATGGGATTGGTGAGCGTAAAACTCCAATTTCTTTTATTGCTGCCTGTAGCAAATTCATTTATGTTGAAATATTAGGCGTAGTTGAAACAAAAGAATCAGAAATCATTAAAGTTTCCGGTGAAAATAACGCTGATGTTGAAAAAGATAAAGAAAAGGAAAACATTGTTAAGAATGATGCTGTTCTTCCAAAACCTCCTGACAAAATGGTGCGCGATGATTTAAAGAAATTAATTTCATCATCTGCCTCGGATCTTGCAGACGAAGATGGCTGGGCTTATCTAGCTGCTGTAGGTGCACATATTAACAAAAAACAACCTGAATTTGACCCTAGAAACTACGGATTTCAAAGACTTACTCCTTTGTTGAAATCTCTTAATGCGTTTGATTTTGAAGAACGATTAGTCGGAAATTCTAAAGCAAGGCATATTTATATAAGGGATAAACATGAACCAGAGGTTGTCAGACCATCAAAAAAGAAGAAAAAGGTACCCAGCGTTCAATGATGATTGAAATTTCCAAACAGAATGTACCGTATTTGAATTTTCAAAGCTTTCTTGATATGCCTTTTGTTTATCATGCTTTCTCTACAAAAAGAGGTGGGGTAAGTACCGACATTTTTGAATCAATGAATTTAAGTTTTGGCAGGGGAGATTCCGATAATAATGTAATTCGCAACTTTGAAATTTTATGCAATGCTTTACAGATTGACATAAAGACATTGGTTTTTTCTTCGCAAACGCATACGTCAAACATTTTAACTGTAACCAAGGCTGATTGCGGAAAAGGTATCTTTTATCTTAGGACTTGGGAAGATATGGATGGTCTTGTGACATGCGATGAGAATGTTACTTTGATTACTCATTATGCAGATTGTGTTCCATTGTTTTTTACTGACAAGGTAAAGAAAATCGTTGGAGTTGCACATGCTGGCTGGAAAGGCACGGTTCTAGGGATTTCTTCTTGTATGATAAAAAAGATGAAGACGGAATTTGGAGCAGATGCTAAAGATATTATAGTTGGAATCGGACCTTCAATTGGCAAATGTTGTTTTGAGGTTGATGAGAAAACGGCAAATGAATTTTATAAATTACCTGATTACATGATTAAGGACGCAATTAACAAAAGACATGATTTCAACGACCCAATGATTACTAAATACGATATTAACCTCCAAAAAGTTAATATGCAGCAACTATTAGCAGAAGGTGTTTTGCCCGAAAATATCGAAGACGCGGATATTTGTACAAAATGTAACAGTGATTATTTGTTTTCACATCGTGCCACCGCAGGAAACCGAGGGGGTATGGTTGCACTGATTGGACTTCATAATATTGATAAAACAAAAAACACCTTAAATGACAAAAATGACAAAAACAATTTACAATAAAATTTCAAAAAAAACTGACAGCAAAGTTTTAAATATAACTGAACAAAATTTCAAATAAAACTTGCATATGACGGCCATTTATGATAATATCAAACAAAATATGATAAAGGCTATGACAGAGACTGCATCTGAAACGCTTTACAGGGAATTGATGTCGATGGACTGAGAGCATCAATAAAAAACGTCAGAAATGTGGAACACTCCTGAGCTGACATACGGAAAACTTATTGTACGTATGTACGTGACACGCGTTAAGTGAAAGAGTGGATGTATTCATTTATTTTAATGGATTTCATCAAGATGGGTGGTACCGCGAATGAACTTTCGTCCCAGAGATTTTAACAGATCTCTGGGATTTTTTATGTTATCACGACATGAGTAATTACTATAGACTGCAAATCCTAGGCAAAAAAATGTTATCTTTAAAAATTTAAACTAGTTTAACGAATTTTATTGGAGGAAGATTAAATGGAACAATGTACAGGAATTACAACAAGCAACATTTGGCAGATAAGCGACATTAATGAATTGCTGAATGAGAATCAGACAGAAGATACAAGGGCCGTAGTTTTGCATAAAGAGATATTGCTCAAAGGCACAATTCATACTGTCAGGGACTTTGGCGATTTTTCATTTCTTATTTTAAGGACCAGACAAGGGTTGATTCAATGCTATGTCGATAAGTCCATTGCTATTATTGATTGTGAAATTTTGCAGGATAATTCAAGCATTGAAATTACAGGGAAAATTCGTATGGAAGAAAGAGCTCCTCACGAATTTGAGGTTGTTGCGCATATTATAAAAACACTTTCAACACCATTTGCACTTTCACCAATAACTCTTAGTAAATGGAAGCTTGGAGTATCTCTTGATAAAAATCTTGAGTTAAGACCAATTACTTTAAGACATCTTCATCAAAGAGCAATTTTCAAAATTCAAGAGGGAATCGTTAGAGGATTTAGAGACTTTCTTCATTCTCAGGAATTTACTGAAATCAGAACACCCAAAATTGTTGCAGCTGGAGCAGAAGGCGGATCTAATATTTTTCAACTTGACTATTTCGGACGTAAAGCCTTTCTGGCACAGAGTCCACAGTTTTACAAACAGACAATGGTTGGTGTGTATGATCGTGTTTTTGAGGTCGGACCAGTTTTCAGGGCAGAAAAACATAACACTGCAAGACATTTGAACGAATATACAAGTCTCGATTTTGAGATGGGATTCATTTTGGGCTTTGAAGATATAATGAATATGGAAACTGCCTCTTTAAAATATATTTTCAATCTGCTAAAGACAGATTATAGTGATGAACTAAAAATGCTCAAAGTCTGTATACCTGAGTTTGATTCGATTCCTGCAGTAAGATTTGATGTTGCAAAAGAGATGGTCAGCAAAAAATATAATCGCAAAATCAAGGATCCATATGATCTTGAGCCTGAAGAAGAGCAACTCATAGGACAACTTTTCCTTGAAGAATACCAAAGTGAGTTTGTTTTTGTTACTCATTATCCAACTAAAAAACGACCGTTTTATGCTATGGATGACCCCGAGAACACCAAATTTACATTGAGTTTTGATTTGCTTTTCAGAGGAATGGAGATCACAACTGGTGGGCAAAGAATTCATCAATATGAAGAACAAATTGAAAAAATGCAAAGCAAAGGGATGAATTATGAGGATTTTGACTCATATCTTTTGATCCACAAACATGGAATGCCACCTCATGGCGGATTAGGGATAGGCCTTGAAAGACTTACTATGAAGCTTCTTAATGAATCGAATATAAGGACAACAACAATGTTTCCAAGAGACCAAACAAGGCTTGACCCATAGCATAGTAAATGTTTAATTAGTGTATCTTATATGATTGTTTTATTGTTTAATGATAATAACAAATTATATCAATTCAGTATCTAACAATTAATTGGCAAAATGTAAAAGTAAAAAGTAAAAGTAAAAAATAAAAAGTAAAAAGTAAAAGTAAAAGTAAAAGTAAAAAGTAAAAGTAAAAGTAAAAAATAAAAAGTAAAAATTAAAAATTAAAATTAAAATTAAAATTAAAATTAAAATTGGTTCGGGTGTCAAAAGTTAACCGGATAGCTGCATGTTAAAAAAGTTGATGAAATCACCAAATATTGGCCATTACAAGCAATCTGGCATTTGAAATCTTCTTAAGTCATCGTCGAGTAAAATCTGACTAATCACAATAAATAAAAAGCATGCTTTTGATACCCGAACCAAAATTAAAAGTAAAAATTAAAAGTAAAAATTAAAATTAAAATTAAAATTAAAATTAAAATTAAAATTAAAATTAAAATTAAAATTAAAAGTAAAATTAAAAGTAAAATTAAAAGTAAAATTAAAAGTAAAATTTAAAATTGAAATTAAAAGTAAAATTGTAAAATTTGCAATCAAATAAATTGCATTGGAGGAATAACTAATGGAAATATCAGATGAAATGATCGACTATATTGCAGGGTTAGCTAAGCTAAAACTGCCTGAAGAAAGATCACACGAACTTAAAAAGGATCTTGAAGGAATTTTAAATTATATAGAGATTCTTAAGGAACTTGATACTTCAAACGAAGAACCAATGTCACATGCATTTTCTAACACGAATTGTTTTCGTGAAGATATTGCACTTCCATCAATGGATCGTGACTTATTACTAGAGAACGCTCCTGATAAGAAAGTCGGTTGCTTCAAGGTTCCTAAAACTGTAGAATAGAGAGCTTTTAGGAATAGTAGTGTTGTGATAATCATAAACCTGTTTAAAAAATATTGTTTACTAAATTTTTAGAAAGAAAATTCCTGGTTGTTTTTTAAATAATAATTTGAAACTCAAGTTTATGAAAAGAAAGGATAGGAAAATGCAAACAATAGATTTATTTACAAGCCCGGCAGTAAAAATTTCTAAAGAAATTAAAAACAAAAACATCTCTGTAAAAGAGGTTGCTAAACATATAATTGACCAGAAAGAAAAGCAGGATGCCATATTGAATGCCTACCTTCAATTTGATTCTCGAAAAATATTGGAGGATGCAAAGTCGATTCAATTAAAAATCGATGATGGAACTCTGACTTCCTCGCTTGCAGGTATTCCAATTGCTGTCAAAGATAATATTTGCACAAAAGGAACCAAAACAACTTGTGGTTCTAAAATGCTCGAAAATTTTATTCCTCCTTATAATGCGACCGTTATTGAAAAATTAGAGAAGAGTGGATTAATTATTGCTGGCAAATGCAACCTTGATGAATTTGCAATGGGTAGCACAACTGAAACTTCAGCTTTTGGAAAAACATTAAATCCATGGAACAATCTTTATTCTCCTGGAGGATCAAGTGGTGGAAGTGCAGTTGGCGTTTCTTCAGGAACAGCATTTTGTGCACTTGGATCCGATACCGGCGGCTCAATTCGATTGCCAGCATCATTTTGCGGGATAACAGGACTAAAACCTACGTATGGTGCTGTTTCAAGATACGGCCTTGTTGCTCATGCGTCTTCTCTTGATCAGATTGGTCCATTAACAAGAAATGTTTTAGATTGTGCAGCTGTTTTTGACCAAATTACAGGGCCAGACTTAATGGATAGCACATGTATTACAACGAAAGCATCAGATTATTACGAAAATCTAACTTCATTTTTGAATGAAAATGAGAATAACAGCTTGCCTTTAAAAGGTAAAAAGATTGGTATACCTCATGAATACCTTGGAGAAGGTATAGCAGATGAAATCAAAAAATCAATACTTGAGTCAGCAAAAACCTTCGAAAGCCTTGGCGCAGAGTGCGAATATTTCTCGATGCCAATGGTAAAATATGCAGTCCCAACGTATTATATACTTGCAAGTGCTGAAGCAAGTTCCAATTTATCAAGATATGACGGTGTTAAATATACAACAAGAGCAGAAAATGTAAATGACCTGATGGAACTTTACTATAAGACAAGAACAGAAAATTTTGGCGATGAAGTTGCTAGACGAATTTTGCTTGGCTCATTTGTTTTAAGTTCAGGATATTTTGACGCATATTACCAGACCGCTCTTAAAGTCAAAGGAAGAATTAAGAAGGAATTCGATTTTGCATTTTCAAAGTATGATGCTATTCTTGGACCAACTTCTCCCGATACAGCACCTAAACTTGGAGAAAGTCTGTCTGATCCATTAAAAATGTACTTGAATGATATTTACACTGTTTCTGTTAATCTTGCAGGTATTCCTGCTATGTCGATTCCATGCGGCTTTGATTCCAATAATATGCCAATCGGAATGCAGCTTATAGGCAGCGCATTTGAAGAAGACAAGTTATTTATTTTAGGTGGAATTTATCAGCAACGTACAGACTATCATATGAGAAGACCAGATTTAATTTGAAATTCCAAGGAATGAAATTAATATGTACTACTATATAGAATAAAATAAAATGCTATTTATCAATAAATAGTAGAAAGTTTTATTTTTTGGAAATATTGTAAATGGTTCGGGTGTCAAAAGTTAACCGGATAGCTGTATGTTAAAAAAGTTTTTGAAATCATCAGAAATCGTCCATTACCAGCAATCTACAGCTTGAAACCTTCTGAAGCCATCTTCGAACAACATCTAGTCCATTGAAAAAGAAAAGTCATGCTTTTGACGCTCGAACCGTAAATAAATATTTAAAAATGAATTATTATGAAAAATAAGTTTAGTAATATAATAAACAATCTAAATAGCATTTATATAAAAAAAGATTTTGTGAATTTTAATAATATAAATTGTCAGCAAAATAAAAAATTTTAAAATCAGTTTTAATCTCTGGTTAAACCCAGTGAGACGGAGGACAAATGAAACAATACGAAACTGTTATTGGACTTGAAGTCCATGTAGAATTATCAACAAAATCAAAAATATTCTGTTCATGCAAAACAGATTTTGGCGGAGAGCCAAACACCCATTGCTGTCCTGTTTGTACAGGAATGCCAGGATCATTGCCTGTATTAAACAAATCGGTTGTAGAAAGAGCAATTCTTACAGGTCTTGCAACTAATTGCAGCATTACACCAAATCCGAAATTTGACCGTAAGAATTATTTTTATCCTGATTTGCCAAAAGCATACCAGATTTCGCAATTATACTTGCCTATATGCAAAGAGGGATATCTTGATATTACGACTTTGTCAGGTGAAACAAAAAGAGTTGGTATACACGAAATCCATATGGAAGAGGATGCTGGCAAACTAATACATGATCCATGGGATGACTGTACATTAGTTGACTATAATCGATGCGGAGTTCCGCTCCTTGAAATAGTAAGTGACCCTGATTTAAGAAATGCACATGAAGCCATACAATATTTAAACAAATTAAAGGCTATTCTTGAATATCTTGGAGTTTCTGACTGTAAAATGCAAGAAGGTTCATTTCGTGCAGACATAAACTTGTCAGTACGTCCTGTCGGGCAAAAAGAACTCGGGACAAGAACCGAAATGAAGAACATGAACTCGCTTAAAGCAATTTCAAAGGCTATTGAAAAAGAAGCAAAAAGACAGATTGAAGCTATCGAAAACGGAAAGAAAATTCGCCAGGAAACCCGTCGTTGGGACGAAAATAAAGACGCATCTTTTGCAATGAGATCAAAAGAGAACGCACAAGATTATAGGTATTTCCCGGATCCTGACCTTTTACCAATGACAATTTCTGAAGAATGGATTCAATCATTAAGAGAAACTCTGCCAGAACTTGTTGAAGAGAAAAAAGCAAGATATCGTAAGGACTATACTTTGCCAGAGCTTGATGTTGATATAATAACTTCAACAAAAAATATTGCTGATCTTTTTGAAGAAACTATTGCATTTGGCTGTTCTCCTAAAGAAGTATCAAATTGGATAATGGGAGATTTGATGAAACTCCTTAAAGACAAAAACATGGAGCCTTTGGAAGTTTCAATTAATTCTAAAACATTTGCAGGAATGATTGGATTAATACAAGCTGGAAAAATCAACAGGAATGCTGCAAAATTGATTTTATCTGAAATAATTAATCATCCGATTAATCTAGATGATTTCATAAAAGAACACAATCTGATTATGGTTTCAGACGATGCTGGAATCAGAGCCTGTGTAATAGAAATATTAACAACCAACCAACAGTCAGTCCGTGATTACAAAAATGGTAAAGATAAGGCAATTCTTTTCCTTGTAGGGCAGGTAATGCGCCAGATGAAAGGTAAAGCAGACCCAGGAGTTGTGAACACAATTTTAAAAGAAGAAATTGATAAAATATAAAAAATAAAAACAATTAGATTCACGAAAGATAAACATTGGTTCGGGTGTCAAAAGTTAACCGGATAGCTGTATGTTAAAAAAGTTGATGAAATCGCCAAATATTGGCCATTACAAGCAATCTGGCATTTGAAATCTTCTTTAAGTCATCGTCGAGCAAAATCTGACTAATCACAATAAATAAAAATCATGCTTTTGACACCCGAACCAACAATTAAATTCACAAAAAAAACAATTAAATTCACAATGGAATGATATTGGGGTATAATAAATTATAAACAGCAAATCTTAGAGGAGGTGTCACATATGAACATTCAAGTAGTACAAAACTATGAACAACTTTGTAAGATAGCAGCATTTATAATTGCTGCGCAAGTTATTTCCAAGCCTAAAACAGTTTTAGGAACAGCAACAGGAAGTACCGCTCTTGGCGTTTATTCTTCGCTTTGTGATATTTATGAAGATGGAGATGTGGATTTTTCGAAAACTCAGATATTCAATCTTGATGAATACTGGGGATTAGATAAAACTCATATTCAAAGCCATTACAATTATATCAGAACAAACCTTGTTGACCGGATTAATATACCGGAGGATTCATTTAATATTCCTGACGGATCAGCAATTGAGGTTTTTGAAGAATGCAAGAGATATGAGAAATCAATAGACAAGGCAGGCGGAATCGATCTTCAATTATTAGGTCTTGGTAGAAATGGTCATATTGGTTTCAACGAACCTTCTGATTATTTTTCTCCATATACTTATCTTGTTGAACTCCTTGAGCTTACGAGAATATCTAATGCACACTTTTTTAACCATATCAATGAAGTTCCTAAAGAAGCTATTAGTATGGGAATTGGAACAATTATGAGAGCAAAAAAGGTTTTACTTGTTGCTTCAGGCTATGAAAAAGCATCCGCTATCCGTGAAATGGTCGAAAAGAAAGTCACGCCAGCATGTCCGGCATCAATTTTACATTTCCATCAGGATGCAACTATTCTTATTGATGAGGCTGCTGCATCATTGTTGTAAATTTTCTAATCAGAAAGGAACCTATCAATCATGAATGAAAAACAGATGGTGCGACGAGTTTTTGTAGAAAAACGCAAGGAATTCTCAATCGAAGCTAATGAAATTCTAAAAGATCTTAAAACTAACCTTGGAATAAAGACGTTAACCGGCATCCGAGTTATTAACAGATACGATATTTCAGGTGTTACACAAGATGAATTTGATAAAGCTTTACCCCTTGTTTTCTCAGAACCTCCCGTAGACAATGTTTACCTAGAAAATGTAGATATCCTAGAAGCGACTGCTGTTTTTGCTATTGAATCCCTTCCTGGTCAGTATGACCAACGAGCAGATTCTGCTGCACAATGTGTTCAGATTCTTACATGTGGAATTAAGCCAATTTGCATCACTGCGAGAGTAATTGCCCTTTTTGGGAATGTATCATTAGAGGATGTCAATTCTATTAAAAATTACATGATTAACCCAGTTGAATGCCGACAGGCAAGTCTTGATAAGCCTTTGACATTAGAGCAGGAAATGCCAATACCAGATGATGTCATATCCGTTGATGGTTTTATAAATATGACCGCTGATGACCTTAAATCATACAGAGTGGATACGGGGTTTGCTATGTCAGATGAAGATTTGCTTTTTACGCAATCATATTTTATTAATGAAAAAAGAAATCCGACAATTACTGAATTAAAAGTTCTTGACACATATTGGTCAGATCATTGCAGACATACAACATTTTTAACAAGAATTAAATCAGTTGAGTTTGCAAGCAATGACAAAATCTCAAACAAAATGCATGAGATATTTACTGATTATAAGAATAAAAGAGAAGAAATTTACGGTGCAAGAATATCGTCTAAACCAATTTGCTTAATGGATCTTGCGACTATGGCAATGAAACAACTTAAGAAAAACGGTGTTCTTGACGACCTTGATGAATCTGAAGAAATTAATGCTTGTAGCATCCGCGTTCCTGTAACAATTGATGGAGAAAAGCAAGAATATCTTGTAATGTTCAAAAATGAGACTCATAATCATCCTACCGAAATAGAACCTTTTGGCGGTGCAGCTACTTGTCTTGGTGGCGCAATTAGAGATCCTTTGTCTGGCCGTTCTTATGTATATCAGGCAATGAGAGTGACAGGAAGCGGAGACCCAACTGCACCTTTAAATCAGACTTTGCCAGGAAAACTTTCACAAAGGAAAATTTCAACTGGAGCAGCTGCTGGGTATAGTTCATACGGTAATCAGATTGGTCTTGCTACTGGTCAAGTTGATGAACTTTACCACCCTGGATATATCGCAAAACGCATGGAGATTGGTGCAGTTATAGCTGCAGCACCTGCAAAGAATGTTGTTCGTGAAGAGCCTTCGCCAGGTGATATTGTGATTCTGCTTGGTGGTCGTACCGGAAGAGACGGATGTGGTGGCGCAACCGGTTCATCAAAAGAACATGATGAAAAATCGATTGAAAAGTGTGGGTCAGAGGTGCAAAAAGGTAATCCTCCAACCGAAAGAAAAATCCAGAGACTGTTTAGAAACCCACAGGTTTCAACTTTAATAAAGCGTTGTAACGACTTTGGCGCAGGTGGCGTTTGTGTTGCAATCGGTGAACTTGCAGATGGACTTACAATTTCTTTGAATCTGGTACCTAGGAAGTATGACGGGCTTGATGGAACTGAACTTGCCATTTCTGAATCTCAAGAAAGAATGGCTGTTGTAATTGATGCCAAAAACGAAGAATTGTTCTTGTCATATGCTTTGAAGGAAAATCTTGAGGCTGTTAAAGTTGCAACTGTAACTGAAGAAAAGCGCATGGAGATGATTTGGAGAGGCAAGAAAATAGTTGATCTTTCGAGAGAATTTATTAATTCAAACGGAGCTCCTCAGGAAACTGATGTTATTATTTCTTCTCCTGATATGCAGAATTCTTATTTTAAAACTCTTCCGCTTGAATTTAAAGATGGCGATTTTGTCAAAACAATGCAAGAAATTCTTAAGTCACGGGAATGCTGTTCACGAAAAGGTCTTGTAGAAAGATTTGACAGTACAATTGGTTCAAATACTGTGTTAATGCCTTTTGGAGGCAAAACGCAGCTTTCACCCGAAAATGGTATGGCGGCAAGAATTCCTGTCCTTAATGGAACAACTAGCACAACATCGCTAATGACTTATGGTTTTGACCCGTATCTTTCATCATGGAGCCCTTTCCATGGAGCATATTATGCCGTGCTTGAATCTTTGTCGAAAATTGCATCTATGGGCGGAAATCCTCTTAAAGCAAGACTTACATTTCAAGAATATTTCGAAAGAGTTGGATTTGATCCTCTCAAGTGGGGGAACCCATTTGCGGCACTTTTGGGAGCGTATAAAGCTCAGATTGATTTTGGAACACCTGCAATAGGTGGTAAAGACAGTATGTCAGGAACTTTTAAGGATATTCATGTTCCTCCAACATTGGTCAGTTTTGCAGTAGGAATAACTGATTCTTCAAGTGTAATTTCGTCAGGTTTTAAGAAAAGTGGTAGCATTGTTATTATGTTACCCGTTAAAGTTGATGATCTTTTCCTTCCAGATAAAACCCAAGTCAAAGAAATGTATTCAATTGTAAATATGCTTAAGGATTCCAATCTTACTTTAAGCTCGTCAGTTGTTAAAGTTGGCGGTATTGCTGTTGCAATTGCAAAGATGGCTTTCGGAAATATGATTGGATTTAAATTTGAAGAAAACCTAAAGATAGAGAATATTTTCCTTCCTATGCAAGGAAGTCTTATTATTGAAGTTGATGCTAATGAAACAAAAATCAAAGAAACGAAAGATTTGTGGAAAAAAATTATTGATGCTGGCGGATTTATCGTCGGTAATACATCCGTTGAAGCCGATTTAGAATTTTGCGGACAAACAATTTCGCTTTCAGAATGTCTTGTAAATTGGGAATTGCCTCTAGAAAAAGTATTTCCTGCTCATGCAAATCTTGAAGGCAGCCCACAAGCTTTTAGTGAAATAAAAAATACCAACACGAGAAACTCAACTATTAAAATTGCAAAACCACGTGTATTTATTCCAGTGTTCCCAGGAACAAACTGTGAGTACGATTCAGCTGCAGCTTTTGAAAGAGCAGGCGCAATTGCAGATGTCGTTGTCTTTAGAAACCTTACACCAAATGATATACAAGACTCAATTAATGAAATGAGCAGAGCCATCAGTAACGCGAATATGATTATGATACCTGGTGGATTTAGTGGCGGAGATGAACCGGAAGGGTCAGGAAAATTCATTGCAACAGCATTCAGAAACCCTTTTGTTGCTGAACAAATCCAAAAACTTTTAACTGACAGGGATGGGCTTATTCTTGGAATATGCAATGGATTCCAAGCTTTGATCAAACTTGGGTTACTTCCTTTTGGTGAAATACTTAAACTTGAGAATGATTATCCTACTCTAACTTTCAATTGCATTGGCCGGCATGTCTCCTCATATATTCAAACAAAAATTATTTCAAACAAATCACCATGGCTTGCTAAAACTAATTGCGGCGATATCCATAGTATCCCAGTTTCCCATGGCGAAGGAAGATTTGTTGCATCTCAAGAAATGATTGATAATCTCGCTCTTAACGGACAGATTGCAACACAATATGTTGACCAAAACGGTATTCCATCTAACTTGTCAGCTTTTAACCCGAATGGCTCAGTAGCTTCAATTGAAGGGATAACAAGTCCTGACGGAAGAATATTTGGTAAAATGGGGCATTCTGAGAGACTAGGAATTGACGTGGGTAAAAATATTTTTGGAGAAAAAGATCAGAAGATTTTTGAATCCGGGGTATCGTATTTTAGAGATTAATCCATTTTGTTGACAATATAGAATTGTGGCAAATAAGCTGTGATTATTATATTTTCTTTAAAAGTAATCGCAAGGTACTTGTAAATTTAAAAAATTCAAAATGACATCTTTTATTTGTTAAGAGGTTGCTTTTTCAGCCCTATGGACTTTTTGGCAATTTACATCACTATGTAAGATTATAGCGAAAATATTGTTGAAAAGTTGTTGGAATATTGTTTAAAAGTTGTTGAAATGCGAAAAAAATCTTTTTTTGGCTCATAAATCATTTACAAGAATAATGCATTGTGATAGACTCTTATAGCATTTGTGCAAAAGTGGCACAATTATTTAATTAAAAAATCCATTTAGGAGGAATATACCATGAGTTCTGTAATTAATAAGAAAGAAAACAGTGTTGTTGAAATTTCGTTTGACGTTTCAGCTGAGGATTTTGGCGAAGCTTTGAAGAAGTCATTTCAGAAAAGTGCAAAAAAATTCAATATACCAGGGTTTCGTCCAGGCAAAGCACCGATGAAAATTGTTACCAAATACTACGGAGAAGGCGCTCTTTATGATGAAGCAATTGAAGAAATTGCAAGTTCATCATATGTTAAAGCAATCGAAGAACACAAATTGGACCCAGTTTCACGTCCTGAAATCGGTGAAATAACTGAAATTGGCAGTGAAAAAGGCATTAAATTTACCATTACTGTTACTGTAAAACCTGATGTTACACTTGGCCAATATAAGGGGATTGAAGTTTCAAAGGCTATCGTTGTTGTAACTGATGATCAAATAGAAGCTGAACTTGACAAGGTTAAAGAAAGAAATTCAAGAATGATTCCAGTTGAAGATCGTGAAGTTCTTACTGGTGACACTGCAAATATTGATTATGAAGGATCCCTAGATGGCGTTTTATTTGATGGTGGAAAAGGCGCAAGTTATGACCTCGCAATTGGTTCTGGATCTTTTATTCCTGGTTTTGAAGAACAAGTTATCGGTCGTCCTATCGGCGAAGAATTTTCAATTGATGTAACTTTTCCAGAAGATTATCATAGTGAAGATCTTAAAGGCAAATCAGTAGTCTTTAAAGTTGTGGTAAATTCTATCAAAGTTAAGGAACTTCCTGTAGCTGATGATGAATTTGCAAAAGACGTAAGTGAATTTGACACACTTGTAGAATACAAAGCAAGCCTTCGTGCAAAACTTCAGGATTCCGCTGAGAAAAAAGCAGAAATCGAATTTGAAGATCAATTGCTTTCGAAAGTTGTTGAAAATGCAACAATTGAAGTTCCAGCTACTATGATTGAATCTGAACTTGATCGTATGATTGATGAGCAGTCTCAGAGAATGAGTCAGCAGGGGATTCAGATTGAACAATACTTACAGTATATGGGTCAGGACATGGATGCTTTCCGCGATGGACTTAAAGATTCTGCTACAACAAGAATTAAAACAAATCTTGTAATTGAAAGCATAGGAAATGCTGAATCTGTTGATGTTTCTGAAGCTGAAGTTGACGAAGAAATCGGCAAACTTGCTACTAAGTATAACATGAAAGAAGAAGATTTAAAGAAACAGTTCAGTGGAGACAATTCATATATCAAACAGGGAGTTATTGTACGCAAAACACTTGATCTCCTTAAGGCTGAAGCAAAAGATTAATTATGAAATTTGAACATAGGATTTAAAATTGTTCGAAAATTATTCATAAATTTGTCATTTTCGTCATGAGATGATTTATTATACTGATGACATGAGGGGGAAGCGGCAACCGTTTCCCTATCAGTTTATTGAGAGGAGAAAATTTATATGAGTTTAGTACCAATGGTCATAGAGCAAACAAATCGTGGGGAGCGTTCTTACGATATTTTTTCAAGATTGCTTAAAGAGCGTATCATCATGTTGAGTGATGAAGTTAATGAAGTAACAGCAAGCCTTATTGCAGCACAACTTTTGTATCTTGAAGCTGAAGATCCTGACAAGGATATTCAATTTTACATAAACAGCCCAGGTGGGTCAGTTTCTGCAGGACTTATGATTTTTGACACAATGCAATACGTAAAGCCTGATGTTCAGACAATTTGTGTTGGGATGGCAGCAAGCATGGGTGCATTTTTACTAGCAGCAGGTGCTCCTGGCAAACGCTTTGCATTACCAAATGCTGAAGTTATGATTCACCAACCATTAGGGGGTGCTCAGGGTCAAGCATCTGATATCAGAATTGCAGCTGATCATATTATTAGAACAAAGGAACGCCTGAATAGAATCTTAAGTGAGAAAACAGGACAACCATATGAGAAGATTGTTGTAGACACAGAGCGCGATAACTGGCTTACATCAGAACAGGCAAAAGAATATGGTATGATTGATCATATCATGGAGAAGAGGGCATAGTTTAGATGTCAGAAGACGGAAAGAACAAAACAGGGAAAAAAGGTACAAAAGCCAAGGGATCTGCGACAACGTATGATCCTTTTGAGTGTTCATTTTGTGGCAAATCTGAAACTGAAGTTGGCAGATTAATTGCTGGGCCAGGTGTTTTCATTTGCAACGAATGTATTTCACTTTGTGAACAGATTTTAGAAGAAGAAATCGGTGAGGAAGAAGAAATCAAAGAACCAGATGAAATTAAAGAAGTACCTTCACCCAAAAAAATTAAAGAGGCACTTGATCAATATGTAATTGGTCAGGAACGTGCAAAGAAAGCTCTCTCAGTTGCAGTTTATAATCATTACAAGAGAGTATTTACTCCACAAAACACTAAAAATGATGACGACGTTGAAATTTCTAAAAGTAACATTTTAATGCTTGGACCAACTGGTTGTGGTAAAACTTTACTTGCTCAAACATTAGCACGAGTACTCAATGTGCCTTTTGCTATTGCTGATGCAACTGCACTTACTGAGGCTGGTTATGTTGGTGAGGATGTAGAGAATATTTTACTTAAGTTACTTCAAAATGCTGATTATAATGTCGAAAGAGCTCAGCGTGGAATTATCTATATTGATGAAATCGACAAAATAACAAGAAAATCTGAGAATCCTTCAATAACAAGAGATGTAAGCGGTGAAGGTGTTCAACAGGCATTACTTAAAATTCTCGAAAGTACAATAGCAAATGTTCCGCCGCAGGGAGGACGTAAACATCCTCATCAGGAATTCATTCAGATTGATACAACAAATATTTTATTTATTTGTGGTGGTGCATTTGACGGAATTGAAAAAATCATTCAAAACCGTACAGGCAAAAAATCTATTGGCTTCGGAGCTGAGATTGAATCAAAGAAAGATCATCTTTCTAAAGATTTTCTCAAAGAAATCATGCCAACAGACTTACTTAAATATGGGTTGATTCCAGAGTTTATCGGTAGAATACCTGTTATTGTTACGCTTGAAGGCCTTGATGAAGCAGCTTTAATTCGTATCCTTAGTGAACCCAGAAATGCTCTTGTTAAGCAGTATAAGAAATTACTTCATATGGACCGTGTTCATCTGGAGTTTGAGCCAGAAGCAATTGAAGCAGTAGCAAAGCTTGCAAGAGAGAGAAATACTGGTGCAAGAGGGCTTAGAGCTATCCTTGAAGATATTATGATGGATGTTATGTACGAAATTCCATCTCGATATGACATCGATAAGTGCATCATTACGAAAGACAATATTTTAAACCACACAGCACCAATTCTTGTACTTAAGGACCATGCAAGAATCAAAAAAAACAATCAGCAAGAGTTACCGGCATAAAACATAAATATTTTAAGTTGATATTTAGTAAATTAATAAAAAGCTTTCCGAATTGTCGGAAAGCTTTTTTGATTGATATAATAAATATTCATAATGAGCAAAACTAATATTTTTAGAGAAATTAAAAATAGAAAATATTACACAGAATATCAATAGTAGTTAATAATTTTAATAAAATATTTGAGCAACATTTAGTAATACTAATTAGCTTAATATAAATATAAGTCATTAAATTTGAAAGTATTTGGTTCGGGTGTCAAAAGCATGATTTTTATTTATTGTAATTAGTCAAATTTTGCTCGACGATGACTTAAGAAGATTTCAAATGACAGATTGCTTGTAATGGCCAATATTTGGCGATTACATCAACATTTATCACCTATCAGTGCTTTGATGTTTTTGACACACGAACCAAGTATTAAAATTTATAATATTTTATTTTTCGAAAAACCGTTGTTTCCCAATTTTAGCCAAAGAGTCAAGAAACGGGAACAAACTCAATTGTTCAGCAGAATTGCTTACGATATATGTCCAAGTTGAAGTTGGCATCGGGAACCCTTGTTCGTCGAGATCGACTCCGTCTTTATCAACAGGGATTGTCTCAAACAAATACACAATCTGGTCGTGAATATTTGTTTTAAGCTCATAAAATGAGTCAAAAAGTATTCGATTATATTCAAAAAGTGGATCTTTACCAGACATTTTCAATATATGAATACTATCTTTAATATATGCCATATTATCAAGATAATCAGTCCAGCACTGATTGATTACTCGTAGAATTATTTCTTTTTCGATTTTACTTACAAATATTCTGCCATATTCTTTAACAAGTTCACTATAACGATCCGGAACTTCATTTTTGAAATAAACAGATTCGTCAGCGTTTCCTAGCAAAACCTTTAGCCTCATTTTGCGAATATAATCACTTTGCTCCTGTAACATAACAGTATATTTACTTAAAGATGTTCTAATATCAAAATGCT
Organism: Saccharofermentanales bacterium; assembly: GCA_038326615.1. Taxonomy (GTDB): domain Bacteria; phylum Bacillota; class Clostridia; order Saccharofermentanales; family UBA5734; genus JBBQKF01. The sequence continues at coordinate 72,806 of JBBQKF010000002.1, forward strand.
GGCCTTCAACAATTCTTTGAAGTCTGTGTGCTTCTTTAATGATATATTCATCCGTTATTGGCATACTGTCCTGATTTATCCAGTGTTTAGGGGGAACAAGATCCTTTAAATTGTATCTCACAAATATATCGTCTTCAAGACTAATATAAAATTGAGATTTTCCAGGATCTCCCTGACGTCCTGCTCTTCCTCTTAACTGATTATCAATCCGTAGACTTTCATGCCTATTTGTTCCAATAACGAGTAATCCTCCAGCTAAAACAACTTCATCCCTGGTCTTCTCCAAAGTCCCGCCTAATTTAATATCAATACCCCTGCCGGCCATATTTGTTGAAACAGTTATTGCCCTAAATTCGCCCGCTGCAGCAATAAGTGATGCTTCCATTTCGTCATTTTTTGCATTAAGAACATTGCATTTAAGATCTAAATTCTCAAGTCTTGCTGCAAGTTCTTCAGATTCTTCTACGCTTGCGGTCCCTATCAAAACAGGTCTTCCGGATAAGTTCGATTCCCTTATTTTTTCGACGATGGCATTAAATTTATCAGCTCTTTTAAAATAGATTAAGTCATGTCTGTCATCACGTATCATTGGGTCGTGAGTTGGAATATGATGAACTCTCATATTATAGGTTTCATAAAACTCTTCACTAGCGGATGCTGCAGTACCAGTCATTCCGGAAATTCCAGGATAAAGTTTGATAAAAGTCTGCAAAGTAATCTGCCCTAATATCTGACCTTTTTTTGATGGAAGAATACCTTCTTTAGCCTCAACAGCCTCATGAAGACCATGTGGCCAATGTCTTTTTTTTGCTACGCGGCCAGTAAATTCATCAACAAGTTCTATTGCGCCATTTCTGACAATATAGTCGATATCTTTCTTTACTAGCTCTTTTGCGTGAAGTGCATGATTAACGCAAACAATAATATTAAGATTTTCTTCATCGTAAAGATTGTCAATTCCCAATAATGCTTCAACTTCCTCAATGCCATTTTCTGTCAGATAAATGTTGTTTTCATTATCGTCTGTTTCATAATCATCTGTTGGATTCAATTTTTCTACAATCTTTGCAATCTCGAACAAGTCAATTGAATGCACAGCTACCATAGATGCAGCAATAACAAGTGGAATCCTTGCTTCGTCGATAAGAATTGAATCAGCCTCATCAATAATTGCATAATGAAATTCAGGCATTATAAGTTCATCTTTCGATTTTGCTATGAATTCACGCAAATAATCAAAACCACATTCCTTTGCAGTCATATAAGTTATATCTGACTGATAAGCAACTTTTCTTTCTTCGATTGTTTGTCCCTCACAAAGAAATCCTACAGTAAATCCTAGCATGTTATATATTGGCTTCATCATGAATGCATCGCGTTTTGCCAGATAATCGTTGAAGGTTAGAATGTGAACACTCTTGCCTGTCAAGGCATTAAGGCATGCAGAAAAAACTGCAGCAAGCGTCTTGCCTTCGCCGGTTGCCATTTCTGCTAGGTCACAATCATTAAGAACAAGAGCAGCCCACAATTGTTCATCGTGGATTATGATGTTCATTTTTCGGCGGGTAGCTTCTTTAACAAGTGAAAATGTTTGAACTACAAATTCTTCAATATGATTAATTTTGAGCTGGGAATTATTAGAGAAGGCGTCAAATGCATCTTTTCTAAGTTCTTCAGAAATTTTTGAAAAGTCTTCGTCAGATGCATCGGTGAGGTCAATTTTGTTGATTTTGTTAATATAGTCGGCATGCTTTGCACTGATTTTTTTTATTATCTCAGACAAAAGTAATTCCCCCTTAAAGTAAAAATTTTAAATCTTCTAATATTTTACCACTAAATATAATAACTAAGCTATGAAAACTATAAATATATTTCAAAATTGTCGTTTTTTGCGAGGGTTTTGTACTGAAATTGTCGAATTATAGGTGCTCACCTAACAGTGTTTTTAGGATATTATTTATATACAGGATACGAATTTACATTTTAAACAAAATGAAATGGAGAACAGAAATGAATATTGGAACAAGGATAGCAGAAAGATATTTTGTACAAGAACAAATTGGAAACGAAACATTCATTGTTGTAAATATTTCATCGGGCACAAGATGGGTTTTAAAACATCTGCCTTTTTTAAAAAATCAAGAGACACTTGATATGCTTCATGTTATTAGACATCCATCGTTGCCAAGAATATTTGAAACATTCGTAATAGATGAGAAGGATTACTTTCTTTTGGAATACATTGAAGGTGTAACACTTTATGACTTGTGTGAGAAAAATGGAGGGAAGATATCATTTGTTGATGCATGCGATTATATGGCCGTAATAACTAGGACTTTATATTTTTTGCATTCACAAAGCCCTGCCATTTTACATTTAGATATTAAGCCTGGAAATATAGTAATTTCAAAAAACAATCTGCCTTGTCTGATTGATTATGGAACTGCTCAGAATATTAAACCTGATTATTCCGATACAAATTTATTACAAAATGGATTTTATGGAACAATGGGGTATTCACCGCCTGAATTGCTTAAAGGCGAACCACCAACAGAGCAAAGCGATATTTATATGGTTGGAATGACGTTACTTAGGCTAATATCAGGTGTTGAGCCAACACCTTCATTCCACAACGACACAAAAACTATGGCGTCAATAATGCCTGCTACTGTTGCAAAAATAATTGGGCGTTGCATTATGAATAATAAAAATGACCGTTATGGAAATGCAAGCGAACTTGCTTATGATCTAGAAATCGCATGTAGTACAACATTAAGTTATGAGACATACCCAAACCGAGAATGCACACCGGTTGCTTGTCTTAATGAATCCTCAGCTGAGAAAAACTATAATCCAGAGGAAAGCATTGAAAAATCTGTTAACCATGAATACCATGGGAAGAAAAAAAGCAGTAATCACAGAATTTTTTGTATTTGGGATAATTGCCAGTTCGCTGCAGAAATTGCTTATGTTATTGCCAGCAAAAAGAAAAAAGTTTTACTTATTGATGCTGATCTTCTTTCACCCGGAATTGATCTATTAGTAGAATTTAAGGACAGTTATTCCCAAAGCAACCGCAATGTTATTGGTAACAGTAATCTAGCAGATCTTATGGAAGAATACTCAAAAAAGCGCTTGAGTAGCGATTCAATTAAAATGTTTGCACGAAAAACATCGGTTGAGACTTTATCATGCCTTAGTGGTAACTATCGAATGGAGGACTATGAATATTACAGCACTGAAGGTCTTGTTGAAATAATAAAAACAGCTTCTCTTAGCTATGATTTTATTGTAATTTCGTGTGGAAAGTTTATTTACGACGAATTCACGTGCGTAACTCAAATTTGTTCGGATATTGTTTTTATACCAATCATCGCTAATACAGTTAAATTCAGAGAGTTTAATCGATTTATAAATTTTCTTACCGGTAGGAAGCAACTTGAACGTGAAAAAATAGTTTTTGTTGGTTACGACTATATGGCAAGTGAGGATCTTAGCCATGGGACATGCGATGAACTTTGTCAGGGAGCTTTTGCAGGCGTTATTTCATATTCCCAAAAGAGAAGGATGATGCAAGGTACCAAAAAGCCGTATATAAATGCTATGGAAAACAGAATTGAGAAGCAATACATGGGTCTTTTGAAAAAATTGTCGATTTCAGTTTAATAAATTGTGGAGGATAAATTATGCCATTAGTAACATCCCATTACAGACTTGCAGAACTATATGCAGAAAGCGAATCTGAGACAGTACAATCAAATAACACGGATTTAAGTCTTCTCGTATCAGCAATTGCAATTGATATTTTGACGAAAGATCCTTTGCTTGTTGCAAATGTGGCATCAGGGAAAACGAGTAAAAGCGTTCTTGAAACAGCAATTCTTCACTCAACTGAAAATAAAAGACAATTATTTGGATTTTATCAAGATGAATTACTCAAAAGAGTTTTAGATTTCATGTTTGGCTACGGCCCTTTACAGGATTATATTGAACAAGATGATATCACGGATATTGATGGTACAAGATTTAATGAGTTCTCAATTAAATTGAATGGAGAGCGAAAAAGTGTTTCCATAGGATTTCTTGACGAAAAAACGTTCGATACATATTGCAGACTTATAATAATTCGAAATGGCGGTATTATTAATGAAAATGACAGTCATTGCAGGGTTGTCGACGAGGGAAGACGTTTAAGAATAAATGTTTCTATTCCACCTAGGAATGTAACAGGACCCTCAATAAGCATAAGAAAACATAGGCCAGTAAGCTATTCACTGGATGAACTTCATGAAAAAAACATGCTCACACTAGAGAATAAGGAAATTTTATATGAATTAGCACAAAATGACGCAAGCGTTGTTTTTTGTGGCAAAGGCGCTTCAGGGAAAACAACACTTTTAAGAGCATTTATTAAATCAATGCCCGTAATGGAAAGAATCCTTGTTGTTGAAAGTGATTCAGAAATATATCCTGAAAAACCTTATTGTATAGCGCAGAGAATCAAGAAATCAAACGAGGGCGGGCGTAGTGTAACGTTGAAAGAACTTGTTGCTGATGGACTTACGATGTCTCTTGATACTTATTGCGTAGGAGAAATAGTAGGAGATGAGGCATGGGAATTTTTGCGGGCTGCATTTTCGGGACATAAATGTTTGGCGACAACACACTCGGAAAGCGCAGGGGATACAATGGACCGCTTGCTAACACTTGCAAGATCAGCCTCTTCGGGCGAAAGTGAGTCGGTTTTAAAAAGAATGATTGCTCGAGGACTTGACATTGTTGTTTATATGAGCAATTTTCAGGTAGTTGAAATTCAAAAACTAAATAATTATGATTCGGAGAAAAATGTTTATGAAACAGAAGTTCTTTGGAAACGATGAAAAGATACGAAAACAACAGCTTGAATTGGTTAGCATGCTTAACAGATGGTACCAGGTAAAGGAAGATTTACTTTTTGCATTTGAAAAATGCAGTGAATCAACTATTGGTGAACCGACTAAGAGTTTAATTAAAGATTTTATTGTTAGAATACGCGGTGGCCTAAATATTGAGAGAGCATTAGAGTTATTCTCAGAATCATACAATAATCAGCAATTCAGAAATTTTGCAACTCAAATTAGATTTAATCTAAAGTACAGAGGCAATACAGGTGAGCTTTTGGATAATTTAGAGACGCAATTGAGTAAAATTGATGAGGAGTGGACACGAAGAAAAATTGAATCGTCAAAAGATAGGTTTTATCTTTATGGAATATTTATTCTATCTCCAATTATTGCAGTTATTGTATTTTCAGCGAATGCTTCTGCACGCGAGTTGTTTTTTGGTCGGCCAATAAGCTTTATTCTATGCATTTTTGCTCTATTGTTCTACTTTATGGGGATTCTGATTTACTATATTTCATCCAAAGACAACTAACTAGTAATTAAACATAATGGCTATCGTGTTAACTCAGTAAAGGTTGAAAAACTCCGTAGAATCATACTAAATTTAAGCAATTATAAATCGAACTGTTGAAAAATTAATGGAAGCCACTTTCCTTGATAGTATTTGTAAGTAACAATTTAGTCCT
>JBBQKF010000003.1:0-76363 GCA_038326615.1 Saccharofermentanales bacterium
TTGAATATTAGAAAACAAATAATTGATTATATTTTAAAACTTATCGAAAAAAAACGACAGAGTATCAGAATATTGAAAACGTAATTAAAGAGAAGGTGAGTAATTGATGAATATGGATTTTGGAGCTGCATATTATCCTGAGCATTGGGGTTATGAGAGAATCGAAGTAGATGCTTCACTAATGCTTCAGGCGAATTTCAACATAGTTCGAATGGGCGAGTTTGCCTGGACTAGAATTCAACCTGAAAGATTTACCTTCAATTTTGAATGGTTAGATGATGCAATTAAAATATTTGCATCGAAAGGGATCAGAACGATTTTATGTACCCCGACTGCATGCCCTCCTAAATATCTTATGGACCAATTTCCTGACATTTATACTTGCGATTATCAAGGAATCAGAAAAGGATACGGGTCAAGACGTAGTTATTGCTTTAACAGCGAAAGCTATATAGATGCCGTGAAGGAAATCGCATACGAGCTTGCATATCATTACAGAAATAATCCTAATGTGGTTGCATGGCAGATTGACAACGAGCTTGGTGGTGACAGTAATTTGCGGTGTTATTGTGAAAATTGTAAAATCAAATTTCGAAATTGGCTTAAACTAAAGTACGATAATATCGAAAATCTAAATCATGAATGGGGAACTGAAGTCTGGAGTCAGCTTTATCGGACATTTGAAGAAATCGACCCACCAGGTTATACAAATACAGTTAAAAATCCGTCTGCTTGCTTGGACTACAAAAGATTTTGCTCTGACTCAGCAATTAATTTGCTTAAACTTCAGCATGATATTATCAGGAGAATAAATCCAAAATGGAAAATAACAACAAATATGTTTGGGGTTAAATCTGACATTGATTATTTTGAAATGTGTAAAAACGTTGATTTTGCGGGATGGGATGATTATCCTAATCTGACATTAGAAAAAATAACTCCCTACAATCATGCGATGGGACTTGATGCGACCAGGTGCTATAAACATAAGCCATTCTGGAGCGTAGAAACTCAGACTGGCACTCCAGGCGGTGATATTCTTTTTCAAACGCCCAGACCAGGGGACATGAAAAAGTGGGTATTTCAGACGATTGCACGAGGAGCTAATGGCGTAATGTTTTTTCGCTGGAGAACAAATTTCATGGGAGCTGAGCAATATTGGCATGGGATTTTAAATCATGATGGTGTACCCAGGAGACTTTATGACGAGGTCGTAAATTTAGGCAAAAGCATAAAATTTTTAAGCGAGAATCTTGATTTTAATATTAAAAAAGCAAAAGCGGCAATTGTATTTTCACAGGAAATATCATGGGCATTTGAAATTCAACCATTAATTATTGGCTATTCCTATTACGAAAATGCAATGCGCTACTACAATGCGACATTTGATAACAACTTTAATGTAGATATTATCTCCCCTGAACATGATTATAGTGACTATAGAATAATAATATTTCCGAACCTCTTGTTTTGCAAACCAGAAATTACAAAAAAAATAGAGAAATTTGTGTCTAATGGTGGGACAGCTATTTTTGATTTTCGTAGTGGTGTTAAAGAAAATAATAATAAAATGCTTAAGGAAACATTGCCATGCAATTTGAAGAGGATTCTTGGTATTGAAATTCACGAATATGGATTAATAATGAAACACGAAAATGTTCAAATAGTTGGTGATAATTACAAAGGCGAAGCAAGTAAGTGGTTTGAAATTATTGAACAAAAATCTGCAGATTCATTGGCAAATTATGTTTGTGACGATTATTATGACTCATATCCTGCAATTACTATTAACAAATACGGAAGTGGGAATGCGTACTATTTATCAACAATGATAGATGAGAATTTGCTATTTAAATTTATAAATGATGTATTTGCTAAGAGCCATATTCATGCACCAGCAATAGCCAGCTGCGGGATTGAGCTGATTTCCAGGACAGGTGTAACAGGAGAAATTCTTTTTATCATTAATCATACAAAAACTCATCAAGAAATATTACTTGCTAAGAGCTATTATTTAGAGGACACACAAAACAAAGTAAATCAATCAATAGTAGTAGAAGGTAATGAGTGCATCGTTTTATGCGAATGCAACGAATAAAATTAGTAATTTATACAAAAAAACATATCAATTATAAAAAGATCAAGTGCGTTATAAAAAAGATGAATAAAAGGGATAAAACAATGTTTGTGCTTGCCGAATATCGTATAAAGTAATAATATTATGGTAAATACACTTGAGTGAGATTTTTATCTTACATGGAGGCTTTTTGTGAAGATAATCAGGGAATTAATGAAGAATTTAATGTCACATGCAAAGCTTAGAGTTAAACTTATTATCGCAGGTACGATTCTTGTAATAATACCAACAATTATTATCGGAATTTCATTTTCGTCGCGAATTTCCAGCGTAATATTAAAACAAAACGAAAGCGATATGGAAAATCAAGTGTTCAGGCTTAGCCAAAATCTTAGCAACTCTTTAAAACTGATTGAAGACTTATCAGATCTCATATATTTAAACGAAAGCTTACAGCGAGATCTTTTGTATGATTACGAAAATATTGGTGATAGTGCAGCAGTATATACGAATTCGATATATCCAATATTGCGGCAGAATCGAATTTTGCACGCATCTCTAATAAACACAATATCTATATATATTGAGAATACAAGGTTTCTCGAAAATGGTGAAGAGATTATTTTTGCCGACCCAAATATTAAAAAGAACGAGTGGTACAAAAACCTGGCAGTGGCAAAAGGTAACGGTAAAAAGCTATGGAGAACGACTCCAGTTGTTTCGATATTAGGCGAAAAATCGAATTTCACCCTTTACCGACAGCTAAATCGATATTCAAACAGACTTGCAGGTGTTTTGCAGATTACATTGCGGGATGACTATTTTGAATTACAACTGCAAGACAATCAAACAGGCAGGAAAAATTTTATTTTGAACTCCACAGGGGAAATAGTTTTGTCAAATCTTTCACAAGATACTCAAATAAATGCTGCATATTATGCAGATATTTTTAGGTCCACTTTAAATCAATCCGGGATTATAGAATTTGCTGAAAATGGGCAAAAATTTAAAGTTGTATACAAAAAGTTTTCCTCATCTACAAGCCTCAAAGACAATTGGACGGTGGTTTCTATTGTACCTGAAGCTCTCCTGCTTGTACAAATAAATGAAGTAAGAAATATTATTTTGCTATTATGTTTAGGAACACTACTTGTACTGGTTATTTTTATAACTTTACTGTCAAAAAGCATTACTCAAAGAATTAATGTTTTGGCACAAGCGACTAAACAAGTTGTTGAGGGAAATTATAGTTCACTCGCCACAGTAACAGGAAATGATGAAATAAGCGATTTAAGCAAGAATTTTAATAACATGTTAAACCATTTGAATACATTAATCAATGAGGTGGTACAGGACCAGATTCAGATAAAAAATCACAAAATCAAACAACAGGAAACAGAATTTATTTCACTGCAAAATCAGATTAACCCACATTTTTTGTATAACACACTCGATGCAATAAGAATGCATGCAGTACTGACTGATGATGTTGTTGTCGCGGATATGCTAGTCACATTATCAAATTTATTGCGATACAACATGAGCAGGGGTAATGAATATATTTCTATAAAGGAAGAAATCAATCACGTTTTGAATTACCTTACACTTATGAATATCAGGTACGAAAAGGCTGTTGTTCTGGAAACGGATATTTCAGAAGAATTAATTAACAAGAAAATTTTGAAACTCGTACTTCAACCAATAGTAGAAAATTCTCTAAAGCATGGATTTGCCAAAAATCAAGATGATAGCATTATAAAAATAAGCGCCTTCACTGCTCCTAATAGCAACAATAACACAAAATCTCTGATTATCGAAATCAGTGATAATGGGCAGGGAATGAATCAAGAAACATTATACAAGTTAAATGCATCATTTGATTCAAATGATGCTGTTGAAACATCTAAAAGTATTGGATTAACAAACGTTAATTCCAGAATAAAGTTGTGTTTTGGTGCAGAATATGGATTAAAAGCATCAAGTATAATTGGAAGAATGACTAAGATTACGATGACAATTCCATTTAATGACGGAGGAGAAATATATGCTTAAAGTTTTGCTTGTTGATGATGAGCCAATAATTACAACTGGTCTTAAAAAACTTATTGCATGGGACAATTTAAATCTCGAACTGGCAGGTGTTGCAAGCGATGGCGAAGAAGCACTCACTTTGATTACTGAGACTAGTCCCGATATAATTGTAACGGATTTGCTCATGCAAGGAATGGATGGAATCGAATTTATAAAAAAATTGAAAGAATCTGGTTACGGTTGCAGAATTATAATTCTTAGTGGTCATGGTGAATTCGAGTATGCAAGAGAAGCCCTTAAAAACAATGTGTTTGAGTACCTTTTAAAACCAGTTCTACCACAAAGCTTGAACGATACACTCAAAGCAGCATATGAGTCAATCGAAGAAGAAAGAGCGAATAAAAGAAATATGTCTCTTTTAGAAGAAAGACTTCGTGAAAGCATGCCTGTTATGCGCGAAAAGTTTTTTTGGGAATTATTTAATGGAACACTTACTGATGAAAATACAATTGAAAGTCGAGCGGGAATTCTTGGAATCGATATAAAAGGCGATGGATATACTGTGCTATGCGTCAAAATTGAGAATGGATATGAAATTGCAGGTTTTGAAAATGAAAAAGAACAGATGTTACTTGAATTTGCTGTAACAAATGTTATTGATGAGCTATCGCAAAGATTTAACAAGAGTCATACGATTTTAATTGGAGATATTTATTATATCTTGCTTATTGAATCAGGGATTTCACAATCTGAAAATGCATTAGCAATTGCAGAATCAATATCAGAAAATTTGTGCAATTATTTTGGAATTATTACTACTATTGGAATTGGTGAGAAACAAGAAAAGCTATCGCTGATTATTCGCTCATGCAATGGTGCACAAGAAGCTTTAAAGAATAAATTTTTCAGAGAAAAGGGTTCCATAATCCATATAAATGATAAAACTAGCGCAATATACAACGGCGATTCAAATTATAACTACACATCAGAAGTTCTTGATTGCATAAAATATGGCGCACTACTCAATGCTACTGAAACCTCGAACAAACTAACTGAACAATTTATAATTTTGAGCGAGAATAAAACAAGCATGATATATGTTTACTGCTATGAATTCTTTATAAATTTAAAAAATCAATTGAAGTTTATTGGCCTATTAAAAGATCCAATTTCTTCTATTGATGTTCTTGAAGCAGAAATAAGGAAAAATGCAACAGTAACAGAACTTAAGAACTGGATAACAATACAATTACAAAATTGCTTCAAAGAAATGGTGGATGCAAAAAAATCAAAGGAAGTTGATGCTATTCAGCAGGCAAAGGACTACATTGAAGAAAATTTTCAGAACACAATAACTTTAGCACTAGTTGCAAGTTCACTATATATGAGCACTTCCTATTTTTGTTCAATATTTAAAAGCCGCACTGGAATTGGGTTTCACGAATATGTTCTTAGCAAACGGATGGAAACCGCAGCGAAATTAATGGCTAGCAAAAACTACAAGGTTTATGAGGTTTCTGTAATGGTTGGATATAAAAATTCGCGATATTTTAGCGAAGCCTATAAACGTTATTTCGGGAAAAAGCCTACCGAACCAAATATAGAATAAGTTCGAAAAGGAGTCTAATATGTCTACATCGAAAATCATATCTTTTAAAACAATGCATTCACCAAAAGGAGCTAATGCGAGTTTCACAATTGGTATGGAGGATAATGGCGGTGGGTTTTCTGTCGAAAAAGATTACATTCCCGATCAGGATGTTTTCATAGGATATAAAGACGGCAAGGATATTTTTTGCCTGCCGTTTTACTCTTCACAAAAAGCAAATGCCAGCGAAAAGTTTGTGAAAAAAGATAACTCAAACAAGCAACAATTTGATGCAAATGATTCAAACGATACCAATACAAATAAAAAAAATGATGAATCAAAAAAGACGATACTTTCACATAAAAATTATAACAGAGAACTTCAATTCGCTACCGATAAATATACCCTTGGGAAAATGGATTATTCGATATACACTCCTGTTGACGGAGTTCCTGACCCTGAAATTTGTGATAATACAATTATGAAAAGAGAGGTCACACCATCAGTGATTTCCGTGATGTCAATAGATAATAGAAATGGCAAATTGCCACTTCAGTGTTTTTTTGGAGTATCCCCAATTAAAGGCAAAATTCTACTTAGTGAAATGACCAATGACAAACTAATTGGAATTTATTCATTAGAAGGATATGGGTTTGCAGCTTCTAGCGAAAGTACAACAGTTAAAGAGTTTGGGGAATTTAACATTCTTGATTTTTTTAATCGTAAAGAAATAGTATCCTTTCAATTGGCACCGATTGGAGGAATATATTTTTGGGTGCCTGCGGGTGAAATAGTTACAGTTGATATTGCTTTAGGCTTTTATAAAGGAGAAATTGTAACCGGAGGAGTGGGCCAATGCAAATATTTCTATACCAGGTATTTTAAAAATATTGTAGAAGTACTTGAATATACATTAGCAAATAAATCGTATCTAATTAATAGAGCGATAGAAGTGGACAGGAAATTTAGTCTTTGTAAGATAAATGATGACAGAAAATTCATTGTTTCTCAATCGATAAGATCTTACTATGCTAGTACAATGCTATTCTTGGAAAATAACAAACCGCGATGGGTTGTAAACGAAGGATCGTATATGATGATGAACACTTTTGACCTTTTTGTTGATCATCTTTATTATGAACTGGACAATCACCCCTGGCTGGTTTTAAACACACTAAAGTCTTTTGCAAATAAATACAGTTATGAAGACACAGTTCACTACTATGATGAGCCTGAAGTTTCATATCCCGGAGGAATTTCTTTCACACACGACCAAGGAGTTTTTAATGTTTTTTCGCGCGAAGGCTATTCAACATATGAAATAAAAGGACAAGATGGATGCTTTTCGTATATGACACAGGAACAACTATGCAATTTTGTTTTGTGTTCCGCTCTTTATGTGAAAAAAACAGGAAACAAGCAGTGGCAAAGGGAAAATCAAAAGTTGTTTTCAAACTGTCTTACATCAATGATAAATCGTGATCATCCACTACCTGAAATGCGCGATGGTGTTATGGATCTCGATTCGGACCGGTGTGGAAATCAGTCAGAGATAACGACATATGATAGTCTTGACCATAGCCTTGGACAATCAAGAAGAAATTTATACTTAGCAGTCAAATGCTGGGCAACGTATATTTCACTAGAGTATTTGCTGCAAAATCATGATACAAAAAATGCAAAAATTGCATTAAATCAAGCAAAATTATCTGCCTCAACAATTTCAAAAGCATATAACAAGGATTTAGGATATATACCAGCAATCTTGGATGGTAAGGACAAATCTGCTATAATTCCAGCAATCGAAGGACTAATATATCCTTATATGCTTGATCTTCCATTATACTTAGATGAAAATGGAGTTTTTGGGAATCTTGTCACGTGCCTCAAAAAGCATATGATAACTATTCTTGACAAACATTTATGTTTATTTGATGATGGAGGCTGGAAATTATCAGCAAATAGTGTTAATTCATGGGTTAGCAAAATCTTTTTGTGTCAGTATATTTCAAAAGAAATCCTTGCTATTAAAAAGGGAAATACCTCTGTAAATGATATGGCGCATGCATTATGGTGGAAAAAGGGATGCCCGACAAATCCAGGAATAGACCAGATCTTTGCGGGCAATCAAGAATTACGAAATTTTCATTATCCAAGAGCAATAACGTCATATTTATGGATTTATGAAGGCTTAAAGTAATAAAAGTTTTAATTATGTAGCAAGGACCATTGCTGTGTAGCTTATCCAGAAACAAGAACACCGAGAAGGGCAAAGTTTTCACCTGTGCAGTTTGCTGGTTTCTTATCGAGGTATTTTATAGATATTATATGCTTTCTCTTAGTTTCCATCTTTAAAATTTGAGTTGCAGTAATAGCTTCCCAGTCAACATCAGACTTGCTATTGATTTCCATTATAAATTTTCCATCAACAGTCACAGCAACTGTTGCCCCTCTTCCATCAATAGTTTTGTTATAAACTAACAATATGTTTTTTGCGTCAACCTCAAATTTCATTTCTTTATTTATTTCTTTTGCAATCCAGCCATCACTAAGTTGCCAGTGAGCTTGATTTGTCGCAGTAAATCCACCAACATCAATAACATTAAGTGTTTTGTTTGTGAGATATGTTGCATTCACATATATTCCTGGTGTCAATAAATCAGGCAGGATTTTTTCCGGCGTAGCATTTTGATCGATTTTAGAGTAGCAATCTTCAAGTTCACTTATAATTAAATCTGCTGTAATGTGATGACCTTTCTCATTTGGGTGAATAAAATCTCCTGAAATATCCGCCCACTTGAGCTTTTTCTCTTGTATTTGAGGCCAAATAGCGTTTTTATAACTTAGCATTGGTAGGTTGTAGTGACTGCCAATTTTAATCTCTTGGTCTTGGAAGTTATAACCACCATCGGTGCACATGAATAATAGCATCAATCCAGGAGTTTTTGATGATGCTAAAATATCTCTTACAAGATTTTCATAAGCGATATTAACATTACTATCTGCAGTATCGTTTACTGCAAAATCAATAACAACAAAATCTGGATTTTTAATAAGTAAATCTTTATATGCTCGATGAACTCCAATAACAGAGCCGGTTCCACTAATTCCAGCATTAACCAATTTTATTTTAGAATTTGGGAATTTATTTTTCCACCATCGAGTTACAAGATCAGAAAAAGACAAGTTTGCTTTTGCGCTAGAACCATATGTTATCGATCCGCCGATATACCCCAAAGTCAGTGATTCTTTGTTTTGAGCTCTTTGCATTGCAGCAGTTATTCTTGATTGATCTCCTTTACTAACAACTGAACTTTTCAACATTTCGGGGGATGCGATGTACTTGTCGTATACAAATACCGATGGCTGTGAGGTAGCTAATGATTGCATTGATGCTTGACTATTTGAATTGCTGGTACTCACGGTAGTGTCGCGATTAACTGATGTTACATGATTGTTTAAAAATGTGCAGCTCGAAGAAACGATTAGGATCGATATTGAAAGACATAAAACAGTCGCTTGATATAACTTGCTCATAAACACTTTGTATAACTTAGTTGTAACTAAATCATACACCCCCTTCTAAAAAAATAAATAGCAATTTTTAAAATCAAATAGAGCCAAATTGTAGCTTGATGACTCCTAGTATCTACTAGCAATTATATTATTTTTTAAGAAAGTTACAATCCATAAATCTTACGATGCATATACTATAAAATTAAGATATTTCAGAAAAATGTCAGATATCTTACGATGTATGTCGGATAAATTCTCATGTTACCAAAGTGATATTTACATGTTGAATTTCATTTTGTATGATTGATTTATAAACAGTGACTCAACTTTGATTTAACTTTGGGAAAACGAAAACAGACGAAAAAAACAAAATTTAACAGGAGGAAAAAACATGAAAAAGATTATCGTATCATTACTTATGGTTACTCTAATTGCAATTTCTGGCGTTACAGCTTTTGCAACATCAAACTTCACTTTGAATTTTGAGGATCAAACATTAATCAGTGGCAAAACAATCAATTTTAATGCTACATTGTCCGAAGGTATCGTAATTGGACCACAAGCTGGGTTTACTGGCAGTGCCTTTAAAGCACCTATTAGCTCTGTTGATGGAGGAATCTGGTGGGTGTTTGGAATCAACCTTGATAAAGCAAAAAATTCAGAAGCTAATTTTAAAGGACTAAAGGATATTACATTTAAGTATAAATCAACTGTCGCTTTCCCAACAAGTCCATTCATCATTCAACTTGTATGGAAGAATAAAGCAGATGCAACAGAAGTGACTAAAATCGAACAAGTCTTCACTTGCGAAAAAGATGCTATAAAAACAGTAACAGTAGCAATCCCTGCAGATGTAAAAACAAAGTTAGACACGAAAACCGGTTATTATCTTGACTGGGTAATGGTAGGTCTTAAATCAGACGCAGCAAACAATGAATTCCGTACTGGTTCATTTATATTTGATGATTTATCATTTAACAAAGCTCCAGTTGCTGTTGCAACTGCAACAAAGGCTCCTGTTGGCAACCCTACAACTGGTGACAATTCTGCATTGTACTTAATGATGTTCGCAATTGTTTCACTTTCAGGAATAACAGCTGTTAAAGTAGTTAAAGCATCAAGACAAAACTAATTTAATAAAATCACTGTTTTAGCCGAATTTAAATCAAATATAATCAGAGTTATTCAATCAAACTTTGATACATGAAATTTCTTGTACAAAATATTAGTAAAGATAAGAGACATCGTAGAGAAATCTAGATGTCTTTTATTTTTTCACAAAATCGTATCGCTTACTGCCAATTTTGTTGAACAATTGCAACAGACTAAAAAGTTTGCAAAATCTAAAGAAATAGGCTAAAATTAATTCGATGCGAAATAGTAACCTAAGGGTTAATTTAACAGGAGGAAATAGAAATGGCAATTAAAGTAGGTATTAATGGTTTTGGACGTATCGGGCGTATGGTTTTTCAGGCAATCTGTGATCAAGGATTACTTGGCAAAGAGATTGATGTAGTTGCAGTTGTTGATATTTCAACAGACGCAGATTATTTTGCTTATCAGATGAAGTATGATTCAGTTCAAGGCAAATTCAAACACTCAGTATCAACAAAGAAGAGCTCACCGGAAGCAGCAGGTAACGATATAATCGTAGTTAACGGCAATGAAGTTAAATGCGTAATGGCTCAGAGAAATCCGGCCGACCTTCCATGGGGCAAGCTTGGTGTTGATTATGTAATCGAGTCAACAGGTCTTTTTACAGATTTGGAGAAAGCAGGCGGACATATAACTGCCGGCGCAAAAAAAGTCATAATTTCTGCTCCTGGTAAAGGCGGAGTTAAGACAATCGTTATGGGTGTTAACGAAAATGAGTATGATTCCCAAGCACACGCTGTTGTTTCAAACGCTTCCTGCACAACTAACTGTCTTGCTCCGGTTGTACACGTTATCCTTAAAGAGGGTCTCGGAATCGAAACAGGACTGATGACAACTATTCACTCATACACAGCTACACAAAAAACAGTCGACGGTCCTTCAATGAAAGATTGGAGAGGCGGACGTGCAGCAGCTATCAATATCATCCCTTCAACTACCGGAGCTGCAAAAGCTGTTGGCGAAGTTCTCCCAATAACAAAAGGCAAACTTACTGGTATGTCTTTCAGAGTTCCAACACCTGACGTTTCTGTTGTTGATCTTACAATCAGAACTGAGAAGGATACATCAATCGAAGAGATTGATGCTATGCTCAAGAATGCTTCTAATACATATTTGAGTGGAATCTTAGGCTTCACAGACGAAGAACTCGTTTCTACAGATTTCATCCATGACCAGAGATCATCTATCTATGATTCACTTGCAACTCTTCAGAACAACCTTAAGGGCGAGAAGAGATTTTTCAAGATTGTTTCATGGTATGACAATGAATGGGGTTATTCAAACCGTGTTGTTGATCTCGTTAAGTTTATGGCTAAGAAAGACGGCGCTCAATAAAAAAATTATGTTTGGGATCCTTTTGATTTTAATGCATTTCAATATTGCATTTCAATTTTTAAAAAGAATCTCAACTTAACGAGGTTTCAGAATTAGTTATAACTAGCAACCCCTTCATTCAAAAGTTGGGGTTGTTTTTTAATTACATATACGTTCATATTAAAATAGCAATCAAGCACTTAATAAAATGGATTTTCTAATAAACTTAACCTCAACATAGCAAGAAATTATACTCCTCTAGACTACCTTGACAATCATTATTCAACTAAGATTCATGATAAAAGTTCATTAAAGATTATTTAACAAATTATTACAATTAAGAAATACCGTTGAAAAATAGCATGCTATTACAAATAACAGCATTTCAAAAAACTTTTTAGTGAGAATCGTATAATAAAATAGCTGAAATTTTCGACAATAATTGTGGTAAAATAGCTAACTTAGTCGTCGTTTTGTTTATTTCTAAACCAACAATAATCAAAGTATTTGAATATTATATACAACATAATAAAAGATTCTACGGATGATTACTATTTTTGAATAAAAATAGTAGGGCAAGGTTTATTAAAATAGTTGGAATTTTCGATTAGAATTGTGGTAAAATAGATTTTGTAGTGTGAGCTGCAAATTACTTACAATAACTGAAGGTTATTTTGAAGAGTGTAGACATTCTCAATTCAATTAGATAAGTTATTAAAATTAAGCAGAGCTATTGGTCTTTGTTGCTAACATAAAATTTGTGCTAGAAACAAAGGTTGGTAATATTACAATATAAAACTTAGTGTGGCAACTAATAAATTGTAGGTTTGCCAACTATACAAAAAGGAGAGAACACATAACGTGGATGCAGACAGTAGCACCCTGATATGGATGCAAATTGGGAATCCCGCAATACCATCAAATGACCAAACATTAGGTATCATTTTTAATCTTATGATTTTAATATTGCTTATTTTGTTTAATGCAGCTTATGCGGCTACCGAAATGGCAGTTATTACTATGAACGACAATAAAATAAGGAAAATGGCTGAAGAAGGAGACAAAAACGCAAAGAAAATTGCAAAACTTCTTGAAAAGCCAACACATTTCCTCTCAACAATACAAGTTGGAATTACTTTTGGCGGATTTTTCGCAAGTGCATTTGCCGCTGATAAATTTGCTGCACCGCTCACTTTGGCAATTGATCCAATGACTAGACTTCCTTGGCTTGGAGCTGTTTCCGTAATATTTATAACAATTGTACTTTCGTTTCTTTCCTTGGTTTTTGGCGAACTGGTTCCAAAAAGAATTGCAATGCGCTCACCTTATACTGTAATAAAATATACTTTGGGTCTACTAACGTTTACAGGCGCAATTTTAAAACCTTTCGTTTATTTTCTTACAGTAATAACAAATCTTACGCTTAGGATTATTGGAATTAATCCGGAAGAACATGAGCGGACTGTTACTGAAGAAGAAATAAGAATGATGGTTGATGTTGGCCGCGAAACAGGAACAATCCATGCCAATGAGAAGGAAATGATAGAGAATATCTTTGAATTTAACGATACCCAAGTTTCAGAGATAATGACACATAGAACTAATATTGTATCGCTTGAAGTTAAGGCAGATTTTCAGGAAGTTTTAGGCGTTGCCGTGAATGAGAAATTTACAAGAATTCCTGTTTATAAAGATTCTATTGATAATATAATAGGAATTTTGCACATTAAAGACTTGCTTGCCTTAGCTATTGTAGGGCTTGAACACCCTTTTAGCTTAGAGAAAATGATTCGCGAGCCGTTTATTGTTCCTGAAACTAAAACTATCGATGAAACATTCCACGAAATGCAAAAGGCCCATGAGCAGATTGCAGTAGTTATTGATGAATATGGTGGTACGGCTGGAATTATAACGATGGAAGATCTTCTAGAAGAAATTGTCGGGAATATGCAAGATGAGTACGATGAAGAAGATGAAGAAATTGTTCGGCAAGATGCGAACACTTTGATTGTTGATGGAATGACAGGCTTAGATGAAATTTCCGACGAACTCAACATTAAATTTTCTGATGACAGAGATTATGACACCATTGCCGGGCTGGTAATTGACCTACTAGGAAGGATTCCCGATGAAGAGGAGAACCCTGAGGTTGCTTATTTGTTTGTAACATTTACTGTTCTTGAGATGGAAGAAAAGCGAATATCAAAAATTAAAATCTCAATAAACCCATCTGCTATAGAAAAATATTCATCAGAATTTACAGGCGAAAAAACAGATAGCCAACAAAACCAACCAAACTCAAATAACTCACAAAATAAATCTAAGCAAGCCAATACCTTAAATCAGAATAACCCCTCGATACAAACTAATGGTTCAAAATATATTAATGGCTCTAAATAAGGAAATTGTTCTAAATAAAATAAATAAAATAAATAAAATAAATAAATAAAATAAATAAAATAAATAAATAAAATAAATAAATAAATAAATAAAATAAATGACATATTCAATTCGCAATGAATTTTACAAGGAGACCTACTTAGATGACCAGATATGGATACATAAAGCTCGATAAAAAAGATCCTGACGTTGCTAGACAAGCATCATTGCTTGATACCATTGGAGGATTTGACAAATTATTTGTCGAACAGAAAAAATCCAAGGAATTGCCGAATTTAATTCCGGAACAACTAACTAAAGTAATGCAACTTTTGCAGAATGGAGACCTTTTGTACGTTGCATCTTTTGACCGTTTTTGCACACAGACCAGAGAATTTATTGAACGTGTTGAATGGATTTTGTCACAAGATGCAGATTTTATAAGCCTTGAAGAAGTTTTTGATACGCGATCCTCTACTAGCAAAAGTGTTTTTAAAACAATAAAAGCCTTAGAAACCCTTGACCGCGAAACAATGTCTTTGCGTAAAAAAGAAGGCATAAGGATTGCAAGAGAAGATGGACGAAGGATTGGTCGTCCTCCTGTCAGTATTCCTGTCGGATTTCGTGATATCTGTAAAGATTGGGAGTTAGGAAAGATAACTGGGGTTGAAGCGATAAGAAAAAGTAAGATGAAAAGTACATCTTTTTATAAAAAAGCCGACGAATTAGGATATCGCAGAAACAAATAAGGCAAAATTGTGTTATCAAACGTAAGATTTTGAATCTATTTATAAAATTCAAATGATTTAGTTGTATAAAACTTAAGTTGTGTGTATAATATTTTTTGTTGCACTTTGCAATATTTTAAATTAATTCTTAAATAAAGGATGGTTTCAAAAATGGAGAATCCAGAAAAGTGGAATTCCGAGGAAAAACGCCTCGAGAGAAAAGAACGGTTAAATAGCCTCAAAGCGAGAGATGGCGGCAAAAAACCCATCAAAAAATCAAGCAAGTTTTTTAGAATTTTTATGCCAATTATCGCAGTTGTACTTATTCTTGCATTAGGTGTCTGGGGAGCAATACAATTTGCAGTACCTCAGATGATATTTGCTCCAATGAAAGTTGACGGCAAAAATGTATCAAGCGTTGAATTTAGTTATTATTATGTTAACGCATTACAACAGCTGGAAATAGATACAAAAACACCTGAAGGAGTAACAAAGCTCGCTGCTAAATGTACAGAGGTTGGATTTACCGACAAAACGTGGCAACAATATGCGTTTGACCTTGCAGCAAAATCAGTTGTTGAAGTTCAGATTCAATATGATCTTGCTAATGAACAGAAGATAAAGTTAACTGCCGAAGAATTAAAGGGAGTTGACGATGTTTTTTCTGGTCTTGTAACACAAGTTGGAAGCGAAGTTAAAGCTGATCAGTATCTTATTGATATGTTCGGAAAGAACGTTACAATTAAGACATTGAAACCTATTTTCATCAAACAGACTCTTGCAAGTAAATATGCAAAAGATGCCAGCACGAAAGTAACTGTTTCTGATCAGGAAGTAAAAGATGAGTATACTATGAACAAAGACAACTATGACAGCGTTGCCTTCCGTCTTTCTTTCTTTGCACTTGAAACAAAAACTGGTGCTACAGATGCAGAAACAAAAAAGTTTGATGCAGATGCAAAGGCAGCAGCAAATGCTTTCCTTGCTAAGGTGACTGATGAAGTATCATTTAAGACTTTATCAGATGCACAAACAAAAATTGACGAAAAAGCAAAATATGATAAAATGACTGCAGCAGAGAAGAAAACAGCCGATACACAGAAAGCAACTGACGCTAAAACTGAAGCAGACAAAGTCGCTATGATGACTGCAGAAGAAAAAACAGCTTATCTTGCAGGCAAAGCAAATCAGGACACAACAATGCTTCGTGGAATCAAAAAATCACAAGTTGACGGGGCAAGTGCCGATATGAGCAAATGGCTTTATGAAGTTGCTCGTAAAGTAGGAGATAAGAGTTCATTCTCAGCACAGGGTGGATATTATGCAATTTATTTTGTAGAGCGTGAAGCAACATTCAACAACCCAACCGTACGTCACATGTTAATTTCCCCCAACAAAACAAAAGCAGACGCCGCTCAGGGTGGTGCTGTTACATTCACAAAAGCTGAATGGGATGCAGCAAGAATTAAAGCAAATGATCTCTTAAAACAATGTACTTCACTTGAGAAGTTCATTGAACTTGCTAAAACTAACACAGCAGACACAGCATCAGCAACAACAGGCGGACTATATGAGAATGTAGAGCGTGGCAAAATGATGCCTGAGTTTAATGACTGGAGTTTTGATACAGTGCGTAAATCTGGTGATCAGGGAATTGTTCGTACCGACTATGGTTTCCATATTATGCGCTACATTGAGAAAAAAGAAACAACATCACTTACACAAAACTCTGCAGCAATTAAGACTGAACTTTCTACTAAGAAGTTTACTGCTGCAATGGATGCAAAGAAAGCATTACCTAAATATAAATATGCAGTAAGTGATTTCGGTATTAGTTTAATGGGATTTAAAACAAAATAATATAAAACAAAATAATTTAAAACAAAATAATTTAAAACAAAAAAGCAAGACTAAATGAAAGAAAAGATAAAGCAAGACATATTAAAATTTGTTTTGAATAGAGAGTCTGGTAAAAATACCAGGCTCTTTTTTAACGAATACTAACTAGAATGTTACTAAATGTGAGAATAATATAAATAACATGTATGTTTTTATATATAAAGTAGTTCAATCTGTCGAATCTTCATTTAAGAAATAATATTTTATTGACACACTCACATTACGGTGATAAACTATTAAGACGCGTTAAAGGGTAAGGGAATAACTATACCTGTCATAGCACGGTCAAGGGTATTCTAACTTGACAGAACCAAAAAATGTATTTAGTAACAGAAGCAATGGGACAATTCGTCTTTATTCGGATTGTTCACAGAAGGAAACGGCCTGGCCGTAAAATACGCGAGGTGATCTTTAATGGTGCGTCCCGTCAAATTGGGAAGAGCCGAGAGAATGACTTATTCTAAGATCGATGAAGTCATTGAAATGCCGGATTTAATTGAAATCCAGAAGAATTCTTATCAATGGTTTCTAAACGAAGGTCTTATGGAAGTATTGCGCGATGTATCGCCAATCACTGACTTCTCAGGCGAAATAGAATTATCTTTTATCGACAAAGAGTTTGACAGCAATAGTCCAACTTATGGCATCAGTGAATGCAAAGAAAGAGACGCAAATTTTGCGGCTCCGCTTAGAGTGAAAGTTAGACTTCACAACAAAAGAGACGATGTAATCAAAGAACAGTTTATTTATATCGGAGAATTTCCGATAATGACACCAACAGGAACATTTATTATTAACGGAGCCGAAAGGGTTATCATTAGCCAGTTGGTCCGTTCTCCTGGTTCATATTTCTCACATAGCATCGACAAAACAGACAAAGATGTATACTCTTCCCAGATAATTCCTAATCGCGGAGCCTGGCTCGAGTATGAAACAGATTCTAATGACATTCTGTCTGTACGCATTGACCGCACAAGAAAATTTCCAATAACAATATTCCTTCGTTCAATCGGTTTAGGGACAAATGAAGAAATCCTAAGCATGTTTGGTGAAGAAAAACTCCTTATTGCAACACTTGCAAAAGATACTTGCAGAAACCGAGAAGAAGGTTTGCAAGAACTTTACAAGAAACTCAGACCAGGTGAACCGGTATCTGTTGAAGGTGCTGAAACACTTCTCAAGAATATGTTTTTTGATCCTAAGAGATATGATCTTGCAAGAGTTGGTATTTTTAAACTTAATAAGAAATTGTCAATTAGATCAAGACTTGTAGGACATAAAGCAGCTCAAACCATTGTGAATGATGACGGAGAAATTTTAATAACAATCGGTGAAGTTATAACTAAACACCACGCAGAATTAATTTCTGACGCGGGTGTTAATGAGGTGCTTGTTTTCCCAATTGTTATTGTCGGTGACACAGTAACAATTCATGACACACCAGTAAAAATTATTGGCAATAGTCGTGTTAACGCTTTGATTTATTTAAGAGCAAACTTTAATCCATCCGAAATTGCAGGCCTTGACCTTGATGTAATTGGAGTAAATGAGAATGTAAGAACTTCAGTTCTTAAAGAAATTATTGCGCAGGTAAAAGTTGCAAAGGCAGATAAATTAGAAACTCTCGAAGAAATGCTTAAGTCAAACCTAAGCAATCTTATGCCAAAACATTTGACAATTGAAGACATCATTTCTTCAATCAGTTACATTATAGGACTTGAATATGGCATTGGAGAAATAGATGATATTGACCACTTAGGCAACCGTCGTATCCGTTCAGTTGGAGAGCTTCTCCAGAATCAGATTCGAGTTGGGTTTGCACGTATGGAGCGAGTTGTTCGTGAACGTATGGGAACAGTAACTGACATGGAAACCACAACTCCTCAGCAATTAGTTAACACAAGACCGGTAAGCGCAGCAGTCAAAGAATTTTTTGGCTCATCACAGCTTTCTCAGTTCATGGACCAGCCAAACCCTCTTGCAGAACTGACTCACAAGAGAAGACTATCTGCTCTTGGGCCAGGAGGACTTAGCAGAGAACGTGCAAACTTTGAAGTTCGTGACGTTCACTCCTCACATTATGGTCGTATGTGTCCTATTGAAACACCTGAAGGTCCTAACATCGGCTTGATTAACTCTCTTGCAACTTTTGCAAAAGTGAATAATTATGGATTTATTGAAACACCATACCGTGTTTATGACAAAATCAATCAGATTGTAACAAGAGACGTAGCTTATCTTACTGCTGATGAAGAAGACTATTTCAATATTGCTCAGGCTAATGAACCTATTGACGAAAAAGGTAAATTTCTTGCAAAGAAGGTTGTATGCCGTTATCTCGATAAATTCCTTGAACTTGACATCAACAAAGTTGATTTCATGGACGTTTCTCCTAAACAGCTTGTATCAGTTGCTACATCGCTGATTCCTTTCCTTGGAAACGATGATGCTAACCGTGCTCTGATGGGTTCAAACATGCAACGTCAGGCAGTTCCTCTAATCAAATCACAGTCTCCTATAATCGGAACTGGTATGGAACATCGTGCCGCAAAAGACTCAGGTGTATGTAAAGTTGCTGAACATGACGGTGTTGTAGAATTTGTAGCAGCTGACAAAATTGTTATCCGCACAGGTAAGACAACTAAAGATACCTACGAACTTTCTAAATACATGAGATCAAATCAGGGAACATGTATCAATCAGCGTCCACTGGTAAGAACTGGAGATGAAGTAAAAGTTGGCGACATACTTGCTGACGGTCCATCAACAGATAATGGTGAACTTGCTCTTGGTAAGAATGTTCTTATCGGATTCATGGCATGGGAAGGGTATAACTATGAAGATGCTATCCTTCTTAATGAACGTCTTGTAAGAGATGATGTGTACACCTCAATTCATATTGAAGAATATGAGTGCGAAGCCCGTGACACAAAACTTGGGCCTGAAGAAATAACTCGTGAAATTCCAAATGTTGGCGATGATGTTCTTAAAGATCTTGACGAAGATGGAATTATCCGAATAGGTGCTGAAGTTCGTTCAGGAGATATCCTGGTTGGTAAAGTAACGCCTAAGGGAGAAACTGAACTTACAGCAGAAGAGCGCCTTTACAGAGCTATATTTGGCGAAAAAATCCGCGAAGTCCGTGATACTTCTGTTCGTGTTCCTCATGGAGAGTCAGGGATAATAGTTGACGTAAAAGTTTTCACTCGCGAAAACGATGATGATTTAAAACATGGAGTTAACAAGCTTGTTCGTGTTTATATCGCTCAGAAAAGAAAAATCTCTGTTGGTGACAAAATCGCCGGACGACATGGTAATAAGGGTGTTATTTCAAGAATTCTTCCTGAAGAAGACATGCCATTCTTACCTGACGGTACAACACTTGATATCGTTCTTAATCCTCTTGGTGTTCCTTCTCGTATGAATATCGGGCAATTGCTCGAAGTTCATCTTGGTCGCGCAGCAAGTTTACTTGGCTGGAAAATTGCAACTCCTGTTTTCGACGGTGCGTCCGAAGAAGATTTGAAATTGGCATTCAAAGCTGCCGGAATGGACGATGACGGTAAAACTGTTCTGTACGACGGAAGAACCGGAGAACGCTTCGAAAACAGAATTACCGTAGGTTATATGTATATTCTTAAACTTATGCATCTTGTTGACGACAAAATCCATGCAAGATCAATCGGACCATATTCTCTTGTTACGCAACAGCCTCTTGGTGGTAAAGCACAATTTGGTGGTCAGCGTTTCGGAGAGATGGAAGTTTGGGCACTTGAAGCATACGGCGCAGCATATACACTGCAAGAAATCCTTACAGTTAAATCTGACGATATCAGTGGAAGAACCAAGACATATGAAGCAATCGTCAAAGGCGAAAGTGTACCGGAAGCAGGCGTTCCTGAATCATTCAAGGTTCTTGTCAAAGAACTTCAAAGTCTTGGTCTTGATGTGAATATTTTCTCAGAAGAAAACAAAATAATCGCAATCAAGGAAACAGTCGAAGAAGAAAACGATGTGCCTGTTATCGATAAAGCCTTACTTGCAGATTTAATGAATTTTCAGGAAGACGATAATGAACTTAGAAATTCAGGATTCACCGAAGGCCTTTTGGATGAAGACGGTAATGTTATCGAAGAAGACATGATGGGTGTTTTTGAAGACCTTGATCTTTCAAACCCAAGTGATAATATTCTCGATGATTCAGACGATTTAAATTAATCACACGATTGTATAGGCCTTACAAGGTGTGGAAGGAGTGTCAAAAATGTTTGAAATGAATAATTTCGAAGCAATAGGAATTAGTCTTGCCTCCCCGGAAAAAATTCTGGAATGGTCCCGTGGTGAGGTTAAAAAACCTGAAACAATAAATTATAGAACCCTAAAGCCTGAACGTGATGGACTGTTTTGCGAAAAAATCTTTGGGCCAACAAAAGACTGGGAATGCCACTGTGGTAAATATAAGAAAATCCGTTACAAGGGCATAGTCTGCGACCGTTGTGGTGTAGAAGTCACAAAATCAAAAGTAAGAAGAGAGAGATTGGGTCACATAAAGCTTGCTGCTCCTGTTTCTCATATTTGGTATTTCAGAGGAATCCCAAGCAGAATGGGACTCATCCTTGATATGTCACCAAGAGCTCTCGAGAAAGTCTTGTATTTTGCGTCATACATTGTAACTAAGGAAGGTGAAACGACCCTTTCAAAGAAACAGGTTTTGTCGGAGAGAGAATACAGAGAAGCAGTCGAAAGATTCGGCAAAAAAGCTTTTACAGCAAGAATGGGTGCTGAAGCAATTAAACAGCTTCTTGCAGAAATTAATGTTGTTGAAATGGCAAGAGAATTACGTGAAGAGTTTCGTGTTTCCAGCGGTCAAAAAAGAGTTCGTATCATCAAACGTCTGGAAGTTGTTGAAGCATTCAAGAAATCAGGTAATCGTCCTGAATGGATGATTCTAGATGCGATACCTGTCCTTCCGCCTGAACTTCGTCCTATGGTACAACTCGATGGTGGACGATTTGCAACATCTGATCTTAATGATTTATACCGCCGTGTAATAAACCGTAATAACCGCCTTAATAAATTACTGCAATTAGGAGCCCCCGAAATAATTATACGCAACGAAAAAAGAATGTTGCAGGAAGCTGTTGATGCGCTTATAGATAATGGTCGTCGTGGAAGAGCAGTTACTGGCGCAGGAAACCGTGCGCTGAAGTCTCTTTCCGACATGCTAAAAGGCAAGCAAGGACGTTTCCGTCAAAATCTTCTTGGGAAACGTGTTGACTATTCCGGACGTTCTGTTATCGTTGTCGGACCAGATCTTAAACTTCATCAGTGCGGTCTTCCTAAAGAAATGGCGCTTGAACTTTTCAAGCCATTTGTAATGAAGAGAATTGTCAAAGATGGATATGCACACAATATTAAAACTGCCCGTAAACTTGTTGAACGTACACGTGATGAGGTCTGGGAAATTTTAGAGCAGGTTATTAAGGATCATCCGGTTTTATTAAACCGCGCCCCTACATTACACCGTCTCGGAATCCAGGCATTTGAACCGGTACTTGTTGAGGGTCGTGCTATTAAGCTTCATCCACTTGTTTGTACAGCATATAATGCTGACTTCGATGGTGATCAGATGGCTGTTCACGTTCCGCTTTCAGCAGAAGCCCAGGCAGAAGCCCGATTCCTCATGTTGTCGGCAAATAACCTTCTTAAACCGCAGGATGGCAAGCCCGTTACAGTTCCTACACAGGATATGGTTCTTGGATGCTATTACCTTACTATCGACGATGAAAATGTTGCTGGTGAAGGTAAAATTTTCTCTAGCATCGATGAAGCAATAATGGCTAATGATGAACATGAACTTGACTTGCATGCAATAATCAAAGTCCGCTGTACTAGAGAGTTTAATGGCCAAAAACATGTTGGGCTTATTGAGAGCACGCTCGGAAGATTTATTTTTAACGAAATAATTCCTCAAAACCTTGGATATGTTGAGCGTAAAGATTTAGAAAGCATGTTTAAACTCGAGTGTGATTTCCTAGTAGGAAAGAAAGAACTTGGAACAATTATCGAAAAATGCATAAAAACGCAGGGCGTTTCTGCTACAGCAACAATTCTTGACCTTATTAAGGCTCTTGGATTTAAATTTTCAACTAAAGGTGGTATTTCAATCAGTATCTTTGATATGATTGTACCTGATGTAAAGAAAAAGCATATTGCTGATGCAGAAGCACGAGTTGAATTTATCACCACGAACTTTGAACGTGGATTGCTTAACGAAGAAGGTCGTTATCAGGCTGTTGTTGACACATGGCGTAAAACAACCGATACTATTACCGAAGCACTTAAGAATAGCCTTGGTAAATTTAATCCGGTATTCATGATGTCACAGTCTGGAGCCCGTGGTAACATTAATCAGATCAAACAGCTTGCTGGTATGCGTGGCAACATGTCTGACACATCCGGTAAAACAATCGAAATTCCAATCAAATCAAACCTGAGAGAAGGTATGAATGTTCTTGAATTCTTCATTTCTTCTCATGGTGCCCGTAAAGCACTTTCTGATACTGCCCTTAAAACAGCTGACTCAGGATACCTTACAAGACGTCTTGTTGACGTATCTCAGGATGTTATAATCCGCGACGTTGATTGTGGAACATCTGATTATATTGAAGTTTCTGAAATTACTTCTGGTGTTAAAGGCAAAAGAATTGTTAAGTCGCTTCCGGATCGTATAGCTGGCCGTTATGCTGCCAAAGATATTATTCACCCAGCAACTGGTGAGATTATAGTTATGCGTGGAGATGTCATTAATGATTCGGCAATCAAGAAAATTCTTGATGCACAAATAATCAAAGTGCCAATTCGTTCAGTACTCACATGCCATTCAAAATATGGAGTATGCGCGACATGTTATGGTCTTAACCTTGCAACAAATGAGCCTGCAGGTATTGGTGAAGCAGTTGGAATCATGGCTGCACAGTCAATAGGAGAACCAGGCACTCAGCTTACAATGCGTACGTTCCATACTGGTGGTATTGCGGCTTATGAAGATGATATTACGCAGGGTCTTCCTCGTGTTGAAGAATTGTTTGAAGCCCGCAAACCAAAGGGACAAGCTATCCTTGCTGAAATAGCCGGTGTTGTTAGAATTGAAGAAAGTAGCAAGCGTAAAAGAGATATTATTATTACTCCACCTGATGGTAGCGAGCTTGAAGAGCATGTATATGCAATTTCATACGGCTCCCACATGCTTGTCAAGACAGGTGATTATATTGAAGCAGGAGATCTCCTTACTGAAGGTTCAGTTAATCCACATGACATCATGAAGGTCAAAGGTATTCGCGGAGTTCAAAACTATATAATCGGTGAAGTTGTAAAGGTTTATAAGAATAATGGTGTTGAAATCAATGACAAACATATCGAAATTATTACACGTCAGATGATGCGTAAGGTTCGTGTTGATGATCCAGGTGATACTGATCTCATGACAGGAAGCCTTGTTGATATGTTTGACTATGAAGAAGCAAATATTAAAGCAAAAGATACAGGAACTATTGAAGCCACAGGAAAAAAAGTTCTCCTTGGTATTACAAAGGCTTCTCTTGCAACTGACTCATTCCTCTCAGCTGCTTCCTTCCAGGAAACAACCCGCGTACTTACAGACGCAGCAGTAAAGGGCAAAATTGACCCACTCCTAGGTCTTAAAGAAAATGTTATTATTGGCAAGCTTATTCCTGCCGGAACAGGAATGCCAAAGTATCGCAATGTAACTGCAGTACCGAATGTTGAAGAAAACAGAGAGCTTTTAAATCAATTTAATCATTGATTACTAGACCCCGTTTTCAATATTATTCATTAAATTGAGAGAATCTGGTATTGATTTGCAGATTTTTCAATAAAAGTGTATCTTTTTAAATCAATAAGTATTTAGAAAACAGGAACATGTTAATATTTGTTAAGAAAAGAGGAACCGCAAGGTTTCTCTTTTCTTAAGATTCATTTACATTAAATAGAAAAACACATTTTAACCTCATGTAGCAAGAATTCTCCCTCCTCTATTCAACCTTACTCGCGAATGCGAGAAGAATAGTGGGAGATGAATTGCTACTTGTACCTTGACAATTATTGTACAACTAAGCTTGACGAATTGCGATACTAATGGTATACGAGTTTATTGCGCAATACGCAATATTTCTTTGAAAAAGGTAGCGGGGCAGGAAACCTATTGAATAGCAATACCTAATATTGCAGGATATCGCGATAATCATATTAATTATTAATTTATATTTGTATAACTGATAGCAGGTGGACATTTAATATTGCAATTTAGTAGTTTCGATAGTTTCGATAGTTTTGATAAAGTGTTTGCATTATTCAAAAATCGGTGTTATAATAATACGGCTCGTCGTATGAATAAACTTCGAATTCATCGATAAGCACTATTAAATTATAAAATGAAAGGAGGTGTATTGATGCCTACGTTCAACCAATTGGTTAAGTCCGGAAGAGCTTCTAAAATTTACAAGTCTGGATCTCCTGCTTTATTAAGAGGAATGAATACCTTGAAGAAAGTAACTACAGAGATTACAGCACCACAGAAACGCGGAGTTTGTACCGTTGTTAAGACAACCACTCCTAAGAAACCTAACTCAGCTTTACGTAAAGTAGCAAGAGTTCGTTTAACAAACGGAATGGAAGTAACAGCGTATATTCCTGGTATTGGTCACAATCTGCAGGAGCACTCAGTTGTTCTTATCAGAGGTGGTAAAGTTAAAGATCTTCCTGGTGTGCGTTATCACATCGTTAGAGGAACTTTGGATACAGCAGGCGTAAACAATCGTTTACAATCGCGTTCAAAGTACGGAGCCAAGAGACCTAAAGCAGCTAAGGTCAAGAAATAATTGCTGTAAATAAGGTTGGACAAGGAATGTTCAGTACACTGTCTTATGTATAAAGCATATGGCCAAGTATACTGCACTGACACGGTCCAAAACGTGAGTACCTATGAATTCGGATATTTAAAGTCCGTATATCATGAGAGGAGGGAAGACTAGTGCCAAGAAAAGGCCATGTTGCAATAAGAGAGGTTCTTCCAGATCCAATTTACAATAGTATAGTTGTTACGAAGTTAATCAACAATATTATGTTAGATGGGAAAAAGGGAGTAGCCCAGAAAATCGTTTATGAAGCTTTTGATATAATCAAAGAGCGCACATCGCAGGACCCACTTGAATTTTTTACAAAAGCACTTGAAAATGTAATGCCAATGCTTGAAGTAAAAGCAAGAAGAGTAGGTGGAGCAAACTATCAGGTTCCTATCGAAGTTAGGCCTGAGAGAAGACAAACATTAGGGTTACGTTGGTTGGTACAATTTTCGAGAAATCGTAATGACCGTACCATGAAAGAGCGTCTTGCAAATGAATTGCTTGATGCTGCAAATTCAGCTGGCGGAGCTTACAAGAAAAAAGAAGATATCCATAAAATGGCAGATGCAAACAGAGCATTTGCACATTATAGATGGTAGTCCCAACGGAAGGAGCATAATTTATGCCAAGAGAATTCTCTTTAGAGAATACAAGAAATATCGGCATAATGGCCCATATTGACGCTGGTAAAACAACAACAACCGAACGTATACTTTTCTATACCGGTAAAACCCATAAGATAGGTGAAGTGCATGACGGTGCTGCTACAATGGACTGGATGGTTCAGGAGCAGGAACGTGGTATAACAATTACCTCAGCTGCTACAACAGCACAGTGGAAAGGTCGGAGAATCAATATAATTGATACTCCTGGACACGTTGATTTTACAGTTGAAGTTGAAAGGTCATTACGTGTTTTAGACGGCGCTGTTACACTTTTTTGTGCTAAGGGCGGAGTTGAACCACAGACAGAGACCGTTTGGCGTCAAGCTGACCATTATGGAGTTCCAAGAATTGCCTATGTTAACAAAATGGACATATTGGGAGCAGACTATTTCAAGGCAATTTCTATGATGAAAGATCGCCTGAGAACAAATGCAGTCCCAATACAGCTGCCGATAGGTAAAGAAAATACGTTTACTGGAATTGTTGATCTCGTCAAAATGAAAGCTGAGATTTACACTTCCGATGACGGCAAAGAATTTATAGAAACAGAAGTTCCAGCGGATATGATTGAAGAATCAAAGAAGTGGAGAGACAATCTTGTTGAAGCAGTTGCTGAAATGGATGAAGACTTAACGATGAAATTCCTTGAGGGAGAAGAAATATCAACCGAAGAAATCATCGATGCTCTTCGTTTAGCTACAATTGCCTGTAAGATAACACCTGTAATGTGTGGATCATCTTACAAGAACAAAGGTGTTCAAATGCTTCTTGATGCAATAATTGCATATATGCCATCTCCTTTGGATGTTCCTTCTATTAAAGGTATCAATCCTGATACTGATGAAGAAGAAACAAGACCATCAGATGATAATGGACCATTTGCAGCACTTGCATTCAAGATTGCAGTTGATCCTTTCGTAGGCAAACTTTGTTTTTTTCGTGTTTATTCCGGAATGCTTGATGCAGGCTCTTATGTACTAAACTCATGCAAGAAAAAAAGAGAACGTGTAGGAAGACTTATTCAAATGCACGCAAATCACCGTGAAGAAATCGACAAGGTATATTCTGGTGACATCGCTGCTATCGTAGGTCTTAAAGATACAACAACAGGTGATACATTGTGTAATGAAGATCATCCGATCATTCTTGAATCAATGGATTTCCCAGAACCAGTTATCGAGGTTGCTATCGAACCTAAATCGAAAGCAAGCCAGGACAAAATGATGGTTGCTCTTCAGAAACTTGCTGAAGAAGATCCGACATTTCGAACTTTCACTAATCCAGAAACAGGACAGACAATTATTGCAGGAATGGGTGAACTCCACCTTGACATCATAGTTGATCGTATGTTCCGTGAATTTAAAGTTGAAGCGAATGTTGGTGCACCACAGGTTGCATATAAGGAAACAATCCGTAAGGCAGTTCGTGCGGAAGGCAAATTTATTCGTCAGTCAGGCGGACGTGGACAGTATGGACATTGCTGGCTTGAAATTGAACCAATGGCACCAGGATTCGGTTATGAATTCGTTAACAAGGTGGTAGGTGGAACTATTCCAAAAGAATATATCGCTCCTATCGATGCAGGAATCCGTGAAGCTATGAATAATGGTGTTCTTGGAGGTTTCCCTTGCGTAGATATTCGAGTATCTGTTGTTGACGGTTCTTACCATGATGTTGACTCAAACGAAATGGCATTCAAAATTGCCGGCTCGATGGGATTCAAGGAGGGCTGCCGTAAAGCAGAACCTGTTTTACTTGAACCAATAATGAGAGTTGATGTTATTGTTCCCGAAGATTACATGGGTGACGTTATGGGCGGACTTAGCTCAAGACGTGGACGTATCGAAGGCATGGAGGCAAGAGGCGGTGCCCAGCAGATTACTGCTAAAGTTCCTCTTTCACAGATGTTCGGTTATGCTACTGTTTTACGTTCCTCATCACAAGGCCGCGGAAACTTTGTAATGCAAATTGACCACTTTGAAGAAGTACCAAAGAGCATTATGGATGAAATTCTCAAAAAGTAAGGGGAAAGTCATAATTTATGACAAAAATCACGAGGAGATTTGATTTATATATTGATAAATTCGATAAATATAGTACAATATCTTTAGTGACAAAAACGATTAATAAATTATAAAATAAAAAGTATTCAGCATAAAATGCTGAAAAAGGAGGAAATTTTAAAATGGGAAAAGCAAAATTTGAAAGAAACAAACCACATGTTAACATTGGGACAATTGGTCACGTTGATCACGGCAAGACATCACTTACAGCCGGAATCACAAAGGTACTTGCAATGTC
This sequence comes from Saccharofermentanales bacterium, assembly GCA_038326615.1. GTDB lineage: Bacteria > Bacillota > Clostridia > Saccharofermentanales > UBA5734 > JBBQKF01. Next base: position 28,578 of record JBBQKF010000003.1, read on the forward strand.
CGGTAAAGCTGAGTATGTAGACTATGCACACATCGATAAGGCACCAGAGGAAAGAGCTCGTGGTATCACAATCAACACAGCACACGTTGAGTACCAAACAGCTGAGCGTCATTACGCTCACGTTGACTGCCCAGGGCATGCTGACTATATCAAGAACATGATTACTGGTGCAGCTCAGATGGACGGAGCTATTCTAGTTGTTTCAGCAGCTGACGGCCCAATGCCTCAGACTCGTGAACACATTCTTCTTGCTCGTCAGGTTGGTGTTCCTTACATCGTCGTTTTCCTTAACAAGTGCGACATGGCTGATCCAGAATTGATTGAACTTACAGAAATGGAAGTTCGTGAAATATTAGATTTGTATGAATTCCCTGGAGATGATACACCATTTATCAGAGGATCTGCTTTAGATGTTCTTGAATGCACAAGCAAAGATCCTAGCGATCCAGCATATGCATGTATTCACGAATTGATGGCAGCTGTTGACTCTTTCATCAAGACACCAGAAAGACCAATCGACAAACCTTTTGCAATGCCAGTTGAAGACGTTTTCTCGATCACAGGTCGTGGAACTGTTGCAACAGGTCGTGTAGAGCGTGGTGTTGTTAAAGTCGGTGATGCAGTTGAAATCGTTGGATTACAAGATGAACCAAGGAATTCTGTTGTTACCGGTGTTGAAATGTTCAGAAAACTTCTTGATCAGGCACAAGCTGGAGACAACGTTGGTGTTCTTCTTCGTGGTGTTCAAAGAAACGATGTTGAGCGTGGACAGGTTATCTGCAAACCCGGCTCAATCAAACCTCATACACATTTCGAAGGACAAGTTTATGTTCTTACACAAGCTGAAGGTGGCCGTCACAAGCCTTTCTTCAATGGCTATAGACCTCAGTTCTACTTCCGTACAACTGACGTTACCGGCATTGCAGAGCTTCCAGCAGGCGTCGAAATGGTTATGCCTGGTGACCACATCACAATGACAATCAAACTCATAAATTCCATCGCTATGGAAGAGGGTTTGAAGTTTGCTATCCGTGAGGGCGGCAAGACTGTTGGTGCTGGCACAGTTTCAAAAATCATCGAATAATACTATTTTATAGAATTGTTGAAAACCAAAAACAAACATCAAAAGAAGCTGCTTGGCAACAAGTAGCTTCTTTTTGCTTTTTGTTATATAATTAATTCACCATGGGAACTCACAGCCGCGGTCAAAAACTTCACCATGGGAACTCACAGCCGCCGTAAAGACTCGATAATTGAATTTAATTAAGATCCGAAAGTAAAAAACTAGTAAATATTTATAATAAATAATTATAAGCAAATGGTTGCTTTTCGCTAAATAAATTTTTCAAAAAAGGAGCTTTGTTAATGTTATTAATTACGAGAGAACAAGCTAAAAGCCTTGACGAATATATTGTAAAAACTATTGGCATACCGATTGAAATACTAATAGAGCATGCAGGTATGGCGATTGCTAAACAAGCAGATATTTGTTTGAGACAGATGAATGCAGATGGTGGCGTTGATGTTTTTGCAGGAAAGGGAATGAATGGCCAGGATGCATTTTGTGCTGCGAGAATTCTTTTTTCGATGGGTTACGATGTCAGGATCTGGGAAGTATTTAACAATGAAACTCTGAAGATTGAACATATTATCGAAAAATTTAAGTCCGCAAAATCTGAATCACAAGAATCTGAGACATCACAATCTGAGTTGATAGAATCTAAATCATCGAAATTTGAGTTATCTAAAGTTGATTCGGTAAATGGAGAAAGTATTAAATCTAAAAATATTGATAATAAAATCAATTGGCAGCGAGAATCCTGCAAAAAAATTGGAATTCCTGTTTTGCCAGCCAAAGAATATGAAATTAGAAAAGCACAAACTCAAGACAAAAAATCAAGCCTGATTATTGACGGAATTTTCGGGACTTCGTTTTCACTTAAAAGAGAAATGTCGAATGATATTACGGATATATTTAAGAAAATAAATACTAATCATAATCATGGGGATTATGTTATGTCAATCGACTTGCCTTCTGGGATAGATTCCGACAATGGGCTTACTTTACCTGATACGATAAACGCAGATGTTACTGTAACTTTTATGTTCTCAAAGGTAGGAATGATGAGTTATCCTGCAAGGCAATATGCTGGAAAGATTATTATTGAAGACATTGGAATATCAAAAAAGGTTTTAGAATCATTTAAAGATAATACTAACAATACTAACAATAAAAAGAATAATGATAACAACTTTAAAAACAAAAACAAGGGATTTAATGAAATTGAAAACAACATTACAAATAGTGACGAGAATAATAAAGAAAAATATGAAACGCTCGACATGGAGTTTGCAAAAAAAGAAATTTCACACCGCCCAATTGACGGACACAAGGGCACATTCGGAAGAACGGGGCTTGTCGGCGGAAACGATGGGATGGCAGGATCTATATGCCTTTCAGCCCTTGCTGCAATGCGATGTGGGGTTGGTTTGTTATATATGCGTGTGCCGAAATCAATTTTACCACAGTGTTTGACTGTTGTTCCTGAGGCTTTAATTTCATCTGATGAAAAAGCTTTATCACCAGAAATGAATTCGATGCTGTTTGGTCCTGGAATGGATAATAATCAAAAAACACAGGAATTAATGTGGGATGCAATTAAAATTGTTCCAAAATTGATACTTGATGCACAAGCACTGAATATTATCGCAACTGATTTGAATCGCTTTCAGGAAAATATTTCAATAAGAAATAGCAACAAACTACCATGGATTGTCTTAACACCGCACCCAGGTGAGTTTAAAAGGATTTGCCCGGATATCGATGTTAATTCAAGATTGGCTGCAGCGTTTGAAGCAGCGAGGAGATTAAATTCTATTGTAGTTCTGAAGGGTGCTGGAACGCTTATTTCAAGTCCTGATGGTAAAGTTGCAATAAATACAACCGGTAACAGTGGAATGGCAAAAGGCGGTAGCGGAGATGTTTTATCTGGTATGATTGCAAGTTTTATGGCTCAAGGGAAATCGCCTTTGACAGCTTGTAAGTTAGCAGTTTATTTGCATGGAATATGTGGCGATCTTGCCTCGGAGGAATTAGGAGAACACAGTATGCTTCCAAGGGATTTAATAGAGAAAATTCCTAAATCATTTCTCTTGGCAAAAGAATAAATCGTTGATAACATTAAGTTTATTGATTAAATATAAATTTATTAAAATAATAGGGCTTCTGATCAATAGGTATGGTTGAAATTACTTATAAAAGTAGTAAAATAGTAGTAATTACTTATAAAAATTAAGAGCCATATTTAAATGTATATAAACAAAGAGTTAGAAGCAGGGGTTTTTACTAAAATTCCTGTCCCCATAGAAAAATGATGTGTGCATAAATCAAAGAGTGAGTTTGAATAGAGCATTTTTTACCATGGTTCCTGTTCCCGAGGTGAAAAGGAGAAATAGATGGAAGAATCTTTACTTAACCGATCATGGGCTGAAGTCAATCTGGATTATATAGCCGATAATGTTAAAATAATCCGCAACAAAGTTAAACGTGGTTCTGAAATAATGGGTGTTGTGAAAGCTGATGCTTATGGGCATGGTATATCGCAGATAATTCCTGTTTTAATAGAAAATGGGGTTACGAGGCTTGCTGTTTCGATGCTTGATGAAGCAATTGAACTTAGGAAGAATGACGTAAAAATACCGATTCTTGTTTTAAGTTACACTGATCCAAGACGCGCAAAAGAAATTATCGAATATAGTGTAACTCAGACTGTTTATAGCCTTGAGCTTGCACGGGCTTTGTCGAAGGCAGGTCAGGAGCTTGAGCGGGAAGTGCGAATTCATATAAAAGTAGATACAGGCATGGGCCGTGTTGGATTTATGGCAGGTTTTGGCGCGGTAAAAAGCATTGAAGAGATTCAGAAAATGCCGGAAATTGTAATCGAAGGCATTTACACACATTTTGCATGCGCTGATGAGGAAGATTCATCGTATACAAATTGGCAATTTGAACAATTTATGAGCATCTGTAATGAACTCGGAAGGCTCGGAATACAAATTCCAATCAAACATGTTTGCAATAGTGCTGCTACAATGTTATTCCCCTCGATGCACCTTGACATGGTTCGTGTCGGAATCCTTCTTTACGGAATGTCTCCATCTTCATTTTGCAATTCATCAAAAGATGGGTTTAAACCAGCAATGTCCCTTAAGACTAATGTAATCCTTGTTAAAAATGTTGAAGCAAATCAATCTATAAGTTATGGTAGAAAATTCACTACATCAAAACCATCAGTCATTGCAACAATTCCAATCGGATATGCTGATGGCTACTCGCGAAATCTTTCCGGCAAAGCGGATGTGCTTGTAGGCGGGAAGCGTTACCCAATTGTTGGGAATATTTGCATGGATACATGTATGATTGATTTGACAGAGCCGGCAGAAAAAAATGAATTAGAAAATAGAATTGAGATAAAAGAGAAAAACGGATTGAAAAATAGAATTGAGATAGAAGAAAATAATGCATTTGAAAATCAATTAAAAAGCAAAAATGAAAACCATCAAAAGAATGAAATAGTAAATAAATTCGTGAATGTTAATGAAGAAATTGACTTTAAAGAAATTGAAAATAGGACGGAGGGTTATTTTAATAATGCACTTATGAGTATGCAAGTTGAGATAAAAGTCGGAGACGAGGTTGTGCTTTTTGGCGAACAAAATGGTGTAAGAATCGAGATTGACGAAATAGCAAAACTTCTTGGCACCATTAATTATGAAGTCACATGCCTTGTTGGCAAAAGAGTTCCTCGTGCCTATATGAAAAATGATAAAATTGCAGAAATCAAAAATTACCTTTTAGGGTAGGCGGTTTTAAAAAGTCGAAAATGATACTAAATTTAATTCTATTTAGGAACACAAATTTACATTCAAAAAAAGTTGATTGTGGAGTTTCTAAAACAAATTAATTCTGTTGGTTTCTCTTGTGAAATTTCTGAATAAATATAATGTTCAAGAAAGATATGTTTTTTAATAAATTAATAAAGATGGTTTGTTATAGAAATCTACCGTTCAAATTGATGTAAATATGGTACAATAGTGCCTTGCTAACATAGTTTGTTTATAATATAATGTTCTGAGATATGGAAAGGAGTCATTAATATGAATTTAGCTCTTAAAAATCAGACAAAAATATTCGCTTGTAATATGAGACGAAACATTGTTGAAGAGGTTTTCAGCGCACAATCAGGTCATCCAGGCGGATCTCTTTCATGTGCAGATATTCTGGCAGTTCTTTATAATGTTGAAATGAGGGTTGACCCTAAGGACGCAAAAAATCCAGATAGAGATCGCTTTGTTCTTTCAAAAGGCCACTGTGCACCAGCTCTTTATGCAGCATTAGCACAGAAAGGGTTTTTCCCAGAGGAAGACCTTGTAACTTTCAGAAGTGCAGACAGCTATTTGCAAGGACACCCAAACATGAATAGTGTTCCTGGCGTTGATATGTCAACTGGTTCTTTGGGACAAGGAATATCTGCTGCTGTTGGCATGGCAATGATGGGTAAACTTGATAAGAAAGACTACCGTGTTTTTTCTATATTAGGTGATGGCGAACTACAAGAGGGTCAGGTTTGGGAAGCAACGATGGCTGCGGCTCATTATAAACTAGACAATTTAACAGCATTCATTGACCATAATGGGCTTCAGATTGATGGAGATATTAAGAAGGTTATGAACCCTGAGGATGTTTCTGAGAAGTTCATAGCATTTGGCTGGAATGTAATCAATATTGACGGACATGATGTTGAAGCAATTTTTAATGCAATCCAAGAAGCAAAGACTGTAAGTGGTAAACCTACAATGGTTGTTTGTGCTACTCACAAAGGTCAGGGAGTAAGCTTCATGGAAGATGATCCGTCATGGCATGGAACTGCACCTAAACAAGATCAAAGAGATGCTGCTGTCTGCGAAATTGATACAGTACTTACGGCAATGGAGGAGGTTTAATCATGGGAAAGTTAGCTACAAGAGAAGCATACGGACTTGCTTTGGCAGAGTTTGGTGTTGATGAAAAAATTGTTGTTCTGGATGCAGACTTATCTAAATCTACATATACAGTTACTTTCAAGAAAGTATTTCCTGAAAGACATTTCAATATGGGCATTGCAGAAGCAAACATGATTTCCGTTGCATGTGGCATGGCTACATGTGGTAAAGTTGCTTTTGCCAGCACTTTTGCTATATTTGCAGCTGAAAGAGGATGCGAGCAGATTCGTAATTCTGCTTGCTACCCAAAACTTAATGTTAAAATCTGCGCGACTCATGCAGGTATCTCAGTTGGTGAAGACGGAGCGTCTCATCAATGTTTAGAAGATCTTGCAATTATGCGTTCAATTCCTAATCTTACAGTTGTTCAACCTTGTGATGCAGCATCTACAAGAGCTTGTATTAAAGCAGCAATTGAAACCGATGGACCTTTTTATGTGCGTTTAGGAAGACTTGCTGTTGAAGATGTTTATGCTACTGAAACAATTCCTTTCACAATTGGTAAAGGAAATCAAATAGCTGAGGGTAATGATGTCACAATAATTGCTTCAGGGCTTATGGTTCAGGAAGCGCTCGCAGCAAGCAAGACATTACTTGCCGAAGGTATTGGAGCAAGAGTTATTGACATGCATACAATCAAGCCCATAGACCGTGATATTATAATTAAGGCTGCTAAAGAAACTGGCGCAATTGTAACTGCAGAAGAACACAACATCATTGGTGGACTTGGCGGAGCTGTTGCTGAAGTTATAGCAACTAGCGCTCCTTGTATTCTTCGTATGGTTGGTGTTGAAGATAAGTTCGGAAAATCAGGGAAACCTGCAATACTTCTTAAGGAGTACGGACTTACAGCAGAAAACATAGTTGCAAAAGCAAAAGATGCGATTGCAAACAAAATCTGATAATTGATTTGCATTCATTTAAGAAAACACTTAACTTGTGGATCTATATTTAGTATTGAAATACAAGGTGAGGAACAATTTGATATTTTATGGTATCGACTGTGTTAGTGGTTATTAGGATTAGTTCTAGCGAATAAAAAGCAATCTAGAATAATTGTAAAATTTAAAATCTCTGTACCAAATGGTATGGGGATTTTTCTTTTATTGACACAAAAATATAGCAGTGTTAACATTTGTATATAGACTTTATCGGATAAGCTATTTATTGCTTAAAAATATCGCTTGTATTACCCATAAATTGAATGATTTCTAAAGAATTGAGGTGAATTAGTTATGAAACATCCTTTTATTGACCCTCCTAAAAAAATTCCTATTTTTCTTCGCTTTGCGCTTTGGGTTTCAAAAAAGGAAACTGGCAAAGATCTTTTGCCAGCAAAACTCCTCGCTTGGTATCCGAGAGTAGCAGCCGGGTCGGCGGTGTTTGAAATGCTTGTTGCAAAAGGTAAAAACAAGGAGCAAAAACGTTTACTTAATCTAATCAGATTAAAAGCGTCTTTTGTTTGTTCATGTGCTTTTTGCATAGACCTAAACGCAGTGGGAATTGAAACTAATGGGATAACATTTGATGAAATAAGAGTTTTGCAGGGTAAAAAACCAATTGGTGAGGTTAATTCTTTTTCTGCAAAAGAATTAATTGCGATAGAATATGCAGAGATTATGTCAAGCACACCGCTACATTTTACAGAACAATTCGTTGACTCCCTTAACAGCATGTTCTCAAATCGTGAAGTTGTAATGCTGGCAAGTGCAATTGCTGCTGTTAATTATTGGGCAAGGCTAAACCAGGGAATGGGTGTTCCATCAGCAGGATTTACAGATATTACGGCTTAAAATGTAATTAGAACTAAATTAGAACAATAAATTCAAATGCTAAATCGAATTAGCAAATTCTATTACTGAAAGACTGTGACTTTGTCACTGTTGAACTTTTGATACACAGTTATAATAAATTCGTACTTGATTCATTAACCCACATTAATTTCTAGCGGACAGAAGACATTTCAATTTTTGGTCCGACAATAAGACTAATGGTTAGTGATTTTTATGAATCTGATTCAGTAACAAAAAATAAATAGTGATTATTTAAATCACAAAATGAAAGAAGGAAATTAATATGAAACCTATTACAATTACAAAAGCAAATTTTAAAGCAGAGGTTCTTGAGTCAAAAGTTCCAGTCATGTTAGATTTTTGGGCGCCTTGGTGCGGTCCTTGCAGAATGGTAGCTCCTATCCTTGAAGAATTGGCGGTCGAGGTTGAAGGCAAGGCTACTATCGGCAAAATTAATGTTGATGAAGAATTAGAACTTGCACAAGAATTTGGAGTTATGAGCATTCCAACAATTCTTGTTTTTGAGGCAGGCAAACAAAAAAATAAAATGGTTGGTTTCCGTGATAAGGGTGACTTACGCAAAATGCTTGGAGTTTGATGAAAAATAATTTCGAGAATTAACTCTCAAAAAGATGGTATAAAAACCATGAATTATGATTTATATTAGAATAAAACTGGAGGATTTGAAATGAAAATATTGATAGTTGGTGGTGTTGCAGGCGGTGCTTCTGCTGCGGCAAGACTCAGGAGACTTGACGAAAAAGCAGAAATAATTATGTTTGAAAAAGGTGAATATATATCTTTTGCTAATTGTGGCCTTCCATATTTTATAGGCGGTGACATTAAGGAAAAAGAGAAACTGACATTGCAGACCCCGGAAAGTTTTAATGCAAGATTTAATGTTGATGTAAGGACAATGAATGAAGTTGTTTCAGTTAATCCAGCACAGAAATCTGTTTCTGTATTAAATCGTAAGACAGGAGAGCCTTATACAGAGAAATACGACAAACTTATTCTTTCTCCGGGCGCAGCACCAATTGTTCCAAATTTTGAAGGCAGCTCTGGGGATAGAATTTTTACTTTAAGAAACATTCCTGATACATATAAGATAAAGGATTTCATTACAAATAACCATCCAAAAAGCGCCGTTGTTGTCGGAGGTGGGTATATAGGAATAGAAATGGCAGAAAATCTGCACCAGGCAGGACTCGATGTAACTATAGTTGAATTGCTTGATCACGTTATTGGCCCAATAGATTTTGATATGGCATGCGATGTTCATAATCATATTGAGAGCAAGGGAGTTCATCTTTATCTTGAAGATGGAGTTAAATCAATCAGACATAACGCCAACTCTCTCGATGTAGTACTTAATAGCGAAGTTATTCATACTGATATGCTAATTATGGCTGTGGGTGTAAAACCTGATACGACTCTTGCAAAAGATGCAGGACTAACTGTAAATGGGAGAGGCTGTATTGTTGTTGATGAGCACATGCTTACTTCTGATGCCGATATTTATGCAGTTGGTGATGCTGTTGAAGTAACTGACTTTATGACGAATGCAAAAGGATTCATCCCACTTGCAGGTCCCGCGAATAAACAAGGCAGAATAGCAGCTGACAATATTTGTGGAATTGACAGTAAATATAAGGGAACGCAGGGAACTGCAATACTAAAGTGCTTTGACATGACAGTTGCTTGTACTGGGTTAAATGAGAGGGCAGCAAAAATTGCTGGAGTAGATTATGAAAAATCATACACTTATTCTGCATCGCATGCGTCTTATTATCCAGGAGCGGTTAATATGTCTGTGAAACTTGTTTTCGAGAAGAAGACGGGAAAAGTTTTGGGCGCACAAATTGTAGGATTTGATGGCGTTGACAAAAGGTGCGATGTAATCGCAACGGCTATTCGTGCCAATATGACAATTCAAGACCTTACTGAATTGGAATTGTCATATGCGCCACCGTACTCGTCTGCGAAAGATCCTGTGAACATGGCCGGGTACGTGGCGGAAAATATTTTGTCCGGCAGGACCAAAATATTTCATTGGCACGACGTCGCTTCAATTGATCCCGAAACTTCAATTTTGCTAGACATTCGAACAACATACGAATTTGATAATGGATTTATACAAGGATCGATTAATATACCACTTGATTCACTTCGTCATCACTTGAAAGAACTTGATTCGAAAAAGACGATTTACGTTATTTGCCAAGTTGGATTAAGAGGCCATGTAGCCTGTCAGATTCTAAGGCAAAATGGATTTGATTGCACTAATCTTTCAGGAGGATACAGGCTATACACTAGCGTATTCGGCAAAAAAAAAGTAAAAAATTATAGTGACGACATAAATTCGCATGGTTCGAAAAAATCTGATAACGCAGTAAATATAGCTCAAAGTGATAAGATTGATAATAAAAGGGTTGATTTGCACGCAGGGAAAACCGAGCTTGGTAAAACTGTTGATAATACTAAAAAAGAAGGTATTTTTAACGAGGAAACTCAAAATTTTACTGTAAATAGAATATCAGTTGATGCGACAGGACTACAATGCCCCGGACCAATTATGAGTTTGTCTAAGGCTCTTAAGGAAGCAAATGTTCATGACATTATTGAGATATCAACGACAGACCCTGCTTTTGCTTCAGATGCAGAGGCGTTTTGCAGAAGAACAGGCAACACATTCATAAGCCTTGTCAGCTCAAAAGGCATTTCGACTGCTACGATAGAAAAAGGTAAAAAAGAAGCAGTTGATATAGTTGAAGCATCAGAATGCCGTAACAAAGCATCTCAGGTAGTGCCGGAATACAATAACAAAAACATTATTGTTTTTTCTGGCGACCTTGATAAGGCAATTGCAAGTTTTATTATCGCAAATGCATCCGCTGCAATGGGACGTAAAGTATCTATGTTCTTTACATTCTGGGGACTTAATATTTTAAGAAAACCAGAAAAAATAAATGTAAAAAAAGATATAATTAGTAAAATGTTTGGAATGATGATGCCTCGCGGGAGCAAAAAACTTACTCTTTCCAAGATGAATATGGGCGGCATGGGCGCAAAAATGATTCGCATGGTCATGAAAAACAAAAACGTAGATAGTCTGGAACAACTAATACTAGCATCAATTGATAATGGCGTTGAACTTGTTGCTTGTACCATGTCAATGGATGTTATGGGAATTAAAGAAGAAGAACTTATCGAAGGCATAAAGCTCGGAGGTGCTGCAGCAATGCTAGCAAATGCAGAGGAATCTGACATGTCTTTGTTTATCTAAGATTTCTGGGGGGGGGCTTGCTTTTTTAATTAATTAGCTCGCTTTTTGCGAATTTTTATGAGATTAGTGACTGCCAATATTAATTCAAAAAATATCCTTAAAACAAAAAAGATTTAGTAAAAGCTCTTTTGGATTAATATCTGATTGAGCTTTTATTTTGGTTCACCAAATTTAATATCCGAGTTATAATAAAAGTGAGAATCGTATAAATTACCATATAAATTGCCATATAAATTGCCTTATGAATTGCTTTGCGAACAAACTTTCAAAATAAGCAAATCAAAACTCCTTCAGAATTAAGTCCGAGGGAGTTTTTTTATTAGTTTGTCATGCTGAACAATCTGGATATGTCTCACGAAGTTTTGTTTAATATTAATTCAGCCAGAAATGTTAAAGTTGAAACTACTATATCTGCTACAAACCCATTATATACACTAGCACAACTCACTGGTCTAAAAAGCATTGAAAAACGAAATTACTCTGACATCTAGAAAATTCATCTAAAGTTGAAACTACTATATCTGCTACAAACCCATTATATACACTAGTACAACTCACTGGTCTAAAAAGCATTGAAAAACGAAATTACTCTGACATCTAGAAAATTCATCTAAAATAGGTTATAGTAATAGAGGCAACCGTGCTAAATGGCGGTACATGTCCCAAAGACGAAAATGAGACGAGGTAGATTACAATGATTAACCGCGGGAAATTGAAGGATTGTAAAAGAATAGTTATTAAGGTAGGAACTTCTACTTTGACATATGATAACGGTCGCGCTAATCTCACTAGCATTGAGAAATTGTGCAGGGTAATCGCTGATCAGATGAATCAAGGGCATGAAATTATCCTTGTATCTTCTGGTGCAATTGGAATTGGAATGGGCAAGCTAAAACTTAAAGAAAAACCAAAGACAATCAGAGAGAAACAAGCAATAGCGGCAGTTGGACAATGTGAGCTCATGAATCTTTATTCAAAATTCTTTTCAGAATATAGTTATGTTGCCGGGCAAATTCTACTTACAAAAGATGATATTGAAGATGAAATTACAAGGGATAATATTTCAAATACATTTAGTTGCCTTATAGAGCGGGAAATCATTCCGGTCGTTAACGAAAATGATACAGTATCGACAAGAGAGATTTATCACAATGGAACATTTGGAGACAACGATACTCTTTCAGCCATTGTTTCTGATGTTGTTAGTGCTGATTTATTGATTTTGCTTTCAGACATTTCCGGGCTTTACGATTGTGACCCAAAACATAATAAAGATGCCAACCTTATAAATACAGTACTTTCAATTACTCCTGATATTGAAGCATGTGCCGGAGGTGCCGGATCTAATAGAGGAACTGGCGGCATGCGAACAAAGATTGAAGCAGCAAAAATTGCAACAAATTTAGGAATTCACATGATAATTGCGAGTGGCAACGATCCGTCTATTATTGGGAATATAATTAGTGGTGAAATGATCGGAACAATGTTTGTTGGCAAAGACAAGCCAAAATCGGGTAAAAAACTGTGAGATGTGGAATTGATTTGATACATCAGGAACGGATTGAAGATCTTGTGACGCGCAGGGGAGTTGATTATTTATCCAAAATATGGACTACAAAAGAAATTTTTTCATGTACGCACAAGGATGGCACACTTAAATTTGACTCGCTTGCAGCTCGATATGCAGCAAAAGAAGCTGTAAGTAAGGCTTTCGGGACAGGCTTTGGGAGAAAAGGTGTTAGGCTCGAGGAAATCGAAATACTAGATAATCATCTTGGCGCACCATATGTTGTTTTACATGGAACAACAAAAGAATTTTTCAAAGAACAGGGATTTGTGGAAATTCAGGTAAGCCTTTCTCATGATAAAAATGTTTCAATCGCGATGTGCATTTTGAATTAGAAATTTAAAGAGATATCTTGTACAAAACAAAAATATGTTAGTACTCGAAATTAATATTCACAAAGACGAGACAATTCTTATAATTAATACAAAGGTAATGTTGCTTTCAAATCAAAGTTTGCCATTAGTACAAAAAAGGGTAGATAATGCTACAATTATTTTTATATGACCTTGATTAGTAATAAGAATAACCCGACAAATAATTAAACAACAAAGCGTAAAAGGAACCCATAGTGAGGGAATAAAAGTTGAAATCAAACCCATATAAGCATGAAAAATATAATTTTAATAAGAGTAAAGATAAGAAAAAGCGTTCTAACATACGAAATACTTTTGATGAGGGGCTTTTGTTTTCAACTGTAAAAGAAATGAAGAAGAGAAAGTCTATTTTTAGCATGCCACGAATCCCTAAAGAAAAAGAAATATATATTGAAAATCCTAATCGTAAATCCAGACCTCCGTGGCTATTGCCCATCCTTTTTGTTATAGGAATTTCACTTATTGTTTTTTGGGTTGGACCTTTTACAATGAAGGCAATTTCAAAGCTTGTTTTCAACAATAAAGACAATACTCAGAGTGTTAAATTGGTTTATAATACCGGAGATTATCTTGTTGTAAGCAAACAGTATGCAGATATCCTAGAAAAACCTGACCTTTTGTCTTTGCGAAAGACTCAAGTTTTGTATAATCAAATATTAAAAATAATTGATAAGAAAACCTATGGATATTATCAAGTTGAGCTTGAGGATAAGACTCGCGGATACATAATGAGCGAAAATGTTACAAATTTTACTGAAAGCATCGAACCTAACATGTATCAGATCAAAATTATTGTCCTGTCAAAGTCAAAACGCGTTATGTCACATTCAAGCAATGGCTCAATAGTTGTTGAAATTTATATGGGCACAGTTCTTTACTCGAATTATCAGGGCGATGGCGTTTATAGGGTTATTCTACCAGATCACAAGGAGGGGTGGGTCAGCGCAAGTGGCGTTCTGAAGCTTAACTCTGGTCAGGAAGTAAAAATTAGCAGTGCAAAAGGATTTTACTCTACTGTAATTTCTTTTAATGACACAACTTACATAGACAATGGTATTACACAAATGGGCGCTTCTTCTGACGGTATTGCATACATTGCTGCAAAAGTTAATGGAATAACAATTCCGAGAGATAAACAGTTACAACTATCTGTAGGAAAAAACATCCCATTAGAATATGATAAAGACACAGGTCTGTTTAAGTATGATAATCTTAATGAGGGGGATTTGATTTTTTTCAAAAGCGATGCAAATCCAGCAAAAGTCGGTGAAATGGGCATTGTTATGGGGTACGGCCAAGTTCTTATGTCGAGAAATTCAAAATCCTCCGTCAAAATCCTTCTTCTCGATGATTATCCTAATCTCACAAAATCAGTATTGGCGGTTAAACGGATGTTCTGATTTATTTTCTCACTTGCCCAGGTCATCAATTTCTAATATCATATTAATAAGGTTAAGCGGATATTTTGATTTATTTTCTCCCCTGCGGCATTTCTGGCTGAGAGATAAGTTGTGGCAAAAGGCCTAATTCCTCCATTTTGAGGCGAACTTTCTCAAGATCTTTCCACAATGAAATCCGCTCATTATTGTTTCTTAAAATAAACGCCGGGTGGATAGTAGGCATAATCAGGTAACCGTTTTTTTCAATCCATTCCCCACGAATCTTCGTTATGGGTTCATTTGATCCAGTAAAATTTCTGTACGCTGTTGCGCCTAATAAAACTATAATCTGTGGGCGAACAAATTTGAATTGGGTTGCAAGCAATGCTTTGCAGGCTTTTGATTCTTCAGGCGTGGGGACACGATTTTCGGGAGGACGGCATTTTACGATATTGCATATATGATAAGATTCGCTTGGAAATCCAAAAGCCGTAAGCAATAAATCCAAAAGCTTTCCGGCAGCGCCCACGAAAGGCTTTCCCTGCAAATCTTCATCTGCTCCTGGCGCTTCGCCAACGAACATTAATGGAGCTCTTATAGCTCCGCGATATATTACAACATTGTTTCTTGTTTTTGCAAGATCACAATTCTGACAATTATTACAACTTTCGACAAAATCTGTCCAGTTTAGTTTATTTTTCATAATTTGTTTTCTCCGTCTTGTTGCCTTTGTGGTGGGGCTTTTCCTAATATTTCAATTTAAGACTATAGCGTTTACTCAGAATGACTAAATTGTTTCTTGCAAATACTATCAAGGCAAGTGTCTTCCATTAAATTTTCAACAATTCGACTTGTAATTGCTTAATTCTAGTATGATTCTACAAAGTTTTTCAACCTTTACTATGTTAATGCTATAGCCATTTTTCAATTTATCATTTTTAAGGAATATTTAACTTCTCCGACGATATTTTTTACAATTAAAGCCAGGACTTATTTTATCATATAAACACATACTTGACGAGCGTATAAAAATTATTGGCATTATTATATATAAAAATTGTTGGTATTATCATGTTAACCTTGGTATAATGGCAGTAGGTTAAAATATAATTTGTGAAACTGCAGGAGGCAAAAAATGGGTAATGTTAAAGTAAGTAAACTTGAGTATCTAGGCTGGCAAAATTGCGTCAAAATCAGCAATGGAATAGTTGAACTGATTGTAACAACTGACGTTGGGCCAAGAATCATCCATTATGGCTTCAAGGGCGGACCTAATCACATGAAAATTTTCCTTGAGCAATCAGGCAAGACCGGTTCAGATGACTGGATGTCATATGGCGGACATAGACTCTGGCATAGTCCCGAAGAGAAGCCAAGATCTTATGATGAAGATAATTTTCCTTGTGAGTGGAAAAAAATCGAAAATGGGATCTGGACAAGAGCTGTTATGGATCCTTGGGTACAAGTCGAGAAAGAAATGGAAATTGTTCTTGACCCTATGGGCACACAAGTCACAATCAACCACCGCATAACAAACCGCAATGCATGGGATGTTGAGTATTCCGTGTGGTGCCTTACAGTCATGGCTGCTGGCGGACGTGAAATTATTCCCCAAATAATTGAAGGACCAGAGCTTCTTCCTAATCGAACATTGACACTTTGGACATATTCAAAAATGAATGATCCAAGAGTTTCTTGGTTAGATAAATATATAGTACTTGACCAGGATAACGAAGCAAAAACTCCATTTAAAATTGGACTGCCAGTACCTGCAGGATGGGCTGCATATGCAAATTTCGGACAATTGTTTGTTAAACGATTTGATTTTATTGATGAAGCGGATTATCCTGATTTTGGACTATGCTCCTATGAAACATATACGAACAACGAAATGCTCGAAATGGAAAGTCTAAGCCCTCTTTGGCTTGTTGAACCAGGCGATGCAATTGAACATGTGGAAGTTTGGGAATTACATGACGAAGTAGAAAAACCTGAAAACGAGAAGGAAATTGACAAATATATTTTGCCAATCATTCAAGGGAAGAGAAAATCTACTAAAGCAACTGAGATTCAATCACCAAAGAAGGCAGTAAAGACTGTAAAAACAGTTGAAGCCGCTAAGAAAGTTTCTAAAAGTACTAAAGCAGTAGAAAAGAAAGTAAAAGCTGTCAAAAAAGACAAATAAACTGATTAAATTTATATGCAGTTATGCTGACTTTCACTAAATGTACTTAATCAGTTGATTCAAATTAGTTGTTATCTGATTTCTGATTATACGTAATTGAGTTAATGAGTTTCAGTCGATATGTAGTTGGGTTAATGAGTTTCAGTCAGTCTATATGTAATTGGATTAATGTATTTCAGTTTATATGCAATTGTATTGATGGATTTAAGTTAAAAGAAAAAATTGAAAATTTAGAGGAGCCTTCAAAAATTGAAAATATCAATTTAGAGACTCCTCTATTTATTTAAGCAAGCCATTTATGAGAACATTTTGATGATGGCAACAGAGCTTGGGTCGGATGTTGGGGTTTTGATTGAGCAGATGAGAAAAGACCCACGGGATGCGCTGGTATAGGATTAATAGTGGAATACAACAGCTAATAAAACGGGGCTGAAAATCAACATTTCACTTCTGTTTCCGAAAGAGTAACCCCCAGAGGCAGGTCACACACCAAGTATGAAAGAAAATAGAATAATATAAATTAATTAGGCTAGATATTTTAGGGTAGATGTTTTAAGCTAGATATTTTGGGTTGGAGGCTAATAAAGGTATGGAGTTAGAAGTAAAACTAAATAATCGCGATAGTAGAGCCGATAAAAAATCGGATCAAATGACTACGCAAATTGACTTCAACATTAGAAAACCAACCTTTGATAACGCCGAAGTTATGGCGCATATTCTGTGTGCATCATGGAAAGATGCCTATCAAAATATTTTGACTAAAGATGAGCTTGACAAATTGACAAACGAGCAGTCCAGAAAAGAAATGTTTGTGAGACTGCTGAAAAATAGTGTTGAAAACTATTGGATATTATATAATGAGGAAGTTCCATGTGGGCTAATTTATTTTTGTGCTTCAAGAGACACTGATATGAAGGATTTTGCAGAAGTTGCTGCAATATATACTCTGAAGGAATATTGGAGTAAAGGAGCAGGAAAGATAATTATGGATTTTGCAATATCTGAAGTTAGAAAGATAGGGTATAAGAAAGTTATGCTGTGGGTCTTTGAAGAAAATCACAGAGCCAGAAAATTTTACGAAAAAAATGGATTTACCTGTGAAAACACTTTCAAAGTAAGCAAATTTGGGAGCGCCAGGGAAGTTAGATATATTAGACATTTGTGAAGCTACATACATATGTTATTTACAACAAATGTTTTTCCAAGCATATAGATTATTTCCAAATCTTATGGATTATTTTTAAATCGTATAGACTTTTAGTTTATCAGAGTTTTACGTTTTTATTCGCTATTACACTTTAAAAACTTTCAATTTATTAAAATTTTGCACTTGCACTTGCACTTGAATTTGGATTTTTAATTGTATTTGAGATACATAAGAATATACAATATAACAATATACATTATGGATGGGGACATTCACGAAGTACAAAGGTACTGGTAGCAATTCATCTCCCACCTATTTTTCTCGCATTCGCGAGTAAGGTTGAATAGAGGAGGGAGAATTCTTGCTACATGAGGTTAAATATAAAAACAATCAAACAGCGCAACTTAGTGAATGATTAGAAGGTACTAATGTTTTAGATGTTGCAAAAACATACAGTGAATAAAAAACTAATAAACACAGGATATTATAAAATTTAATAAAAAAGCACAAATAAATATATGAAATATTAGAAATTTATAGAAATAATAAAAATTTTATGGCATTGACATACTGACATTTTCAATGTATAATTTGCTTTATTGATTTACCACTTTACCACTTTACCTTAATAAATTGAAATATAATGTGAAGGCATTCTGATTGATCAATGCCATTGGTTTTCATAAAGGCTTGGATTGACAGTGCTTGCTAAAGTAGGATAATATTGAATAACGTTGAACTAGGAAATACTTAGGTTTGACAAAGTCTACCAATAATAAGAATAGAAATAAGAATAGAAATAAGAATAGAAATAAGAATAGAAATAAGAATAAGAATAAGAATAAGAATGAGAATAAGAATAAGAATAAGAATAAGAATAAGAATAAGAATGAGAATGAGAATGAGGTATATTATGGGAAAATGGAAATACTACACACCGGACGGAATAAATGATATTTTGCCGGACGAGTGTTCACAGAAAAGAGAAATTGAAGGCAAGCTAAGAAATTTGTTTTCGCTAAATAGTTATATGGAAATTGAAACTCCTACATTGGAGTTTTATGATGTATACGCTGCTGGTGAAGGGTTTGCGCCTCAAGAAGAGTTATTCAAATTTTTCGACAATCAGGGACGAATACTTTCTTTGAGATATGACGGTACGATACCAGCCGCAAGACTTGCATCTACTCTTTTAAAAGAAACAAAGCCACCTCTTAGATTTTCATACATTGGGAATATGTTCAGATATAATGAATCCGGTGGAGGAAAGCAAAAAGAATTTACACAAGCTGGAATTGAACTAATGGGCCCTAAAACCCCTCAGGCGGATGCGCAAGTAATCACAACTGCAATAGAATCAGCGCTTACAGTTGGGATAGCAGATTTACAAATAAGCCTTGGTGAAGTTGAATTTTTTAAAGGATTAATGGACGAGTGGGAAATTGGCGAAGAAGCGGCAACCCTTTTACCTAAACTGATCGATGGTAAAGAAATGGTTTCGCTTGAAGAATTATGCGAACAACTTGACCTTTCACTTAATGCAAAAAAAGTTCTAACAAGCATGGCGTCTTCTTATGGTACATACGATCTTATTGATGAAATGAGACAATTGGTTAAAAATGAGAGATCATTGAAAGCTCTTGACAATCTGTATGAAGTTCTAAAAATTCTTGAAGAAGAAGGCGTCTTGAAATATGTTTCTCTTGATCTTGGGATGCTTCAAAGTTTAAATTATTATACGGGAATAATTTTCAAAGGATTCACATATGGAATTGGGTTTCCTCTTTTGAGTGGTGGACGCTATGATAAAGTTGTTAGTGAGTTCGGAAGACCATTGCCTTCTACAGGATTTTCACTAGGAATCAATTTTGTAATGACAGCGCTTCGTAGACAAAAGAAGTGGCCGGTTTCATACGGGTCAGACTTGCTGGTAGGATATGCTCCTGAATCAAGATCACAAGCCTTTGCGTATGCAAGAGATCAACGCTCAAAAATGGTAAAAACCGAAATGGATTGTATGAACCAAACGGTCGAAGAGTTGGTTGAATATGCGAAGTATAAAGAAATTAGACAAGTTATTTTCATAGATTCAAAAGGCGAAATCCAAGAATTGTATTTAAAAAGTATTAATAATTAAATCTACTATTTCAAAGGCTACATAGTAATGACATTGGAAGAAGAGGATAAAAAATGGATAAGATTACAATAGCACTATCAAAGGGGCGACTTGCCGAACAAGCAATTGAACTTATGGAAGCGGCAGGATATGATTGTTCAGCTGCTAAAGAAAAAAGCCGTAAATTAATTTTGGAAGATGAAAAAACAGGCTTTCGTTTTATTATGGCAAAGCCAGCGGATGTTCCGACTTATGTTGAATATGGAGCTGCCGATATAGGTGTTGTTGGGAAAGATACTCTGCTTGAAGAAGGAAGACAACTATATGAGGTCTTGAATTTAGGGTTTGGAGCATGTAGAATGTGTGTGTGTGGATCAAAGGATTTAGTTGGGAAACTCGATCTTATTCCTAACAAACGTGTTGCCACTAAATATCCACATATAGCAAAGGAATACTTTGAAAATAAAAAGCATGAAAGTGTAGAAATAATTAAACTAAACGGTTCTGTCGAACTAGCTCCCCTGATAGGACTTTCTGAAGTTATAGTTGATATCGTCGAGAGTGGAAAGACACTCGAAGAAAATGGACTTACAGTTTTGGAAACAATTGCTGATATCAGTGCACGAATGGTTGTTAACCGAGTTAGTATGAAAATGAAATCAGAAAGAATCTCTGAGTTGATTCTTGCAGTAAGGAAGCAACTCGAAAAAAAGGGTTAGCAAAAAACCGGTAATTAAACTTTAAATAAGAATATAAACAAAGAACTTGAATAAGAATAGTAAAATAAATACTGATTGAATAGACATTAAAACAAAAACTATAGCAGATTTTTGTAGAAGAAATAAAATAAAGAAATGGATGAAGACTCTAAATATAAAATTTAACAAAAGATTTATAGATCAGGTTAAGAAAAAAGTAGAGAAGTATTTATAAGAAATTTTAATAATAATAAAAAATGGATGATAAAAAATGAAATAAAGAAATAAGTGAAGGCTCTAACTATAAATTTGAATCAAGGATTTAAAGATCAGGTCAAGAAAAAAGCAAAAAAGCATTTATAAGAGGTTTTAATAAAAAAACAAAAATGAATCATAAAAAATGAAATAGAGAAATGAATGAAGACTCTAAATATGAAATTGATTATGAATAAAAATGATATGAATTTTTAAAAAGATGCGGCTGATTGGGAATAAAATATTGAGTTTAGGATCAACAATAAGACCATTCTGGAGGGAATAATGGAAGAAATAAAAGACATAAGAATAATAAAGTCAGATGGTAGTGATTTAAATGTTTTAGCTGAAAAACTTGGACTTAGAAACAAAATGGAACAGGCTGATGTGATAAGTTCGGTCACTGAAATTATCAAAAAAGTGAAAGATAGCGGTGACGATGCTATTTGTTTTTATGCAGAGAAATTTGATAGTGCTAAACTGACATCTGACATGCTTAAGGTTACACAAGAAGAGATAGAGGTTGCTGTTAAGTCAATCGATAAGGATCTTCTTGAAATTCTTTTTAAGGCAAGGGATAGTATTTTTGAATTTCACTCGGCACAAAAGACGCCTGATGTGGTTATAGACAAAGGAAATGGAGCAACGGTCTCGATGATTGTAAGACCGTTGCAGATAGTCGGGGTTTACGTTCCCGGGGGGACAGCCCCGCTCCCGTCATCTGTGCTGATGAACATTTTACCAGCGAAAGCAGCTTGCGTGCCACGAATTGTTATGTGCACGCCGCCTCGCAAAGACGGGAGCGTGGACCCGATAATCCTCGCGGCAGCGAAAATTGCAGGAGCCGACGAGGTTTATCGGATTGGCGGCGCCCAGGCAATAGCAGCAATGGCGTACGGCACCGCCACTGTCCCCCAGGTCGACAAAATCTGCGGGCCTGGTAACATTTACGTCAACACCGCCAAACGCCTTGTTTACGGCGTTGTTGACATCGACATGTTCGCTGGCCCAAGCGAAATCCTGATTCTTGCCGACAAGACAGCAAATCCATCATACTTAGCAACAGATTTGCTGTCACAAGCAGAACACGACAAACTCGCATCAGCAATACTAATAACAGACAATGAAGAAATTGCGATAGAAACAGCAAAACAATTAAAACAAAGAGCCCAATTGATGCCGCGAAAAGAAATTCTTAAGTACTCACTAGCTGATTATTGTGCAATTGTAATTGTCCCCGATCTTAAGGTAGCAATCAAATTTACAAATCTTTTAGCACCAGAACATCTTGAACTTTGCATCGATAATCCAAGATCTATAATCCCCGAAATATTAAATGCCGGAGCCATTTTTGTTGGCCATTTCAGCCCAGAGCCATTAGGTGATTACTTCGCAGGACCTAATCATGTTCTTCCGACAAGCGGAACAGCAAGGTTTTTCTCGCCGCTTAACACTGCGGATTTTATAAAGAAAACCAGTGTAATCGAATATACTAAAAATGCGCTTCAGACGTGTTATTCGGACATCGCTAAATTTGCAGGTTCAGAACAGCTCGACTGTCACGCACAATCAATGTTAGTAAGATTTGAGGAGGACATTCTTTCAAAAAACTAGAGGCTTTATTAAAATTTGTTTTCAGAAATAGACATCACAATAAATCAATTAATTCTGGAAATCAATCAAATGTTTTGAATTTATTGTACAAAGGCAATGAATATTATACAATCAGAATAGTAAATTTTTATTAGTGATTTGAGCAAAGCTAAATAAAATGTTTACCGCTTTAAAACTTATGATAATGAAATCACATTAAATTTTTAAAAAAATTATTATAATAGTTAATTTAGTAGGAATCAGCTAAATCTATTTTAATAAATGAAAAATTCACCAACATGGAGGTCCAATGAGCGATAGATTATGGAATGCAAACACAAAAAAATTAATACCTTATGTTCCTGGCGAGCAACCAAGAACGAAATGTATTAAACTGAATACAAACGAAAATCCGTACCCACCTTCCCCAAATGTGAAGGATTTACTAAGCGATTTCAAATATGATTCGTTGCGCCTTTATCCAGATCCAACTTCAAGCAATCTCAAAGAAGGACTTGCAGAATATTACGGTGTAGAAAAGGATGAAATATTTATTGGTAACGGATCCGATGAAGTTCTAGCTTTTGCATTTCAGGCGTTTTTTGATAAAGAAATGCCTGTAGCTTTTCCAGATATTACTTATAGCTTTTACCCTGTATATGCAAACCTTTATTCAATACCAACAGAGATAATTCCACTTGACGAAAATTTCAACATGCCATTAAAGGCAATAAAAGTTTTTAAAGGAGGAGTTGTCCTTGCAAATCCAAATGCCCCGACAGGCATGGCAGAACCGCTTAGTGCAATAATTGATTTGTTGAAATCAAATCCCGATCGACTTGTGATTATTGATGAGGCGTATATCGATTTTGGAGGAGAGACTGCAACAGGACTTGTTAGAAATTACGAAAATCTGCTTGTTGTTCAGACTGTTTCTAAATCAAGATCACTTGCAGGTCTAAGAGTGGGATATGCATTTGGCAACCCATCGTTAATAAAAGCACTTGAGTGTATCAGAGATTCATTTAATTCATATACAATTGACACCCTTGCACAAAAGGTAGCGCTTGTTGCAATTAAAGATGGCACATGGTTTGAACAAACCCGTGCAAAGATAATTAAGACCAGAGAATGGTTTATTGCGGCACTTTCAGAACTTGGATTTACCACTCTTCCATCAAAAGCAAATTTTATTTTCACTAAACCATCGAAATCTTGTGCAAGTGAACTCTATGAACTTTTGAAAGAAAAAGGTATACTTATAAGATATTTTAGAAAACCGAGAATTGACTCATACCTTCGTATAAGCATCGGCACAGATGAAGAGATGGAACAACTGCTAATTGCCTTTGAAGAAATTTTGAATCAAAACTAATTTTTAAAAGAGAGGGCGACTAATTCATTGCATTTTTGAAATGAATTAATCATGGGACTTAAAAAATGAGAAAAGCAGAAATTACAAGAGATACTAATGAAACAAGTGTATTTGTTTCAATGAACCTTGACGGCACAGGCAAAACCGATATTGCAACTGGAATTGGATTTTTAGATCACATGCTTGATTTGCTGGGGAAACACAGTGGTATAGATATTAAAGCAACCTGCAAAGGTGACTTATATGTCGACGGTCACCATACCGCAGAAGATTTAGGAATTGTTCTTGGTCAGGTGTTTGCAAAAGCACTTGGAGACAAGATGGGAATTAGACGTTACGGAAATGCAAGAATTCCAATGGATGAAGCTCTCGTTTGTGTGGATTTAGATATTTCAGGCAGACCTTATCTTACAATTAACGCTTCAATTAGCGCAGCTAAAGTCGGAGATTTTGATACAGAACTTGTTGAAGAATTCTTCAGAGCATTTTCGCACAATAGTGGGATTACTCTTCATATCAACTGTGATTACGGCAGAAATGCTCACCATATTATAGAAGGAATCTTCAAAGCACTGGCAAAAGCTCTCAGAACAGCTATTGAAATTGACCCAAGATTTGCAAATGAAATACCATCAACTAAGGGCCTGTTGTGATAAAATACTAAGACCAAAATCAGCTACTAATAAATTAGTAGGATGTAAGACTTATCTTGGGACAGTCTTGGAATAATTTAGGAAGAATTATAAAGCCAAACTAATACTTCGTTTATAGTCATAGAAATTAACTAATAATTAACTAATAATTAACTAATAACTAAATGATAAACAATGATTACAATTAGGGAAATTCGGAAACAAAAATATTTTGGAGGAAACATATTATGACAAAACAACTTAAAGACACTGATTTTATTGATCTTCCGCTCTTTGTTCGCGGGAAAGTAAGAAACGTTTATGATTTGGGAGATTCTTTGTTGATTGTTGTAACAGACAGAATTTCAGCTTTTGATGTCGTTTTTGATGAACTTATTCCTGAAAAGGGAAATGTTCTCAACAGCATTGCAGCTTTCTGGTTTGATTACACGAAAGATATTATCCCAAATCACGTAATTTCAACTGATCCGATGGAATATCCTATGGGGCTTTCAAAGTTTAATGAAGAATTGAAAGGCCGCTCGATGTGGGTCAAAAAAATTAAAATGCTTCCTGCAGAATGTATAGTTCGTGGATATCTTGAAGGTTCAGCACTCAAAGAATACAATGCGACCGGTAAAATAAGCTCGATTGATATGCCAAAGGATTTAAAGCAGGCAGATATTCTTCCAGAACCCCTTTTTACTCCATCCACAAAAGCTGATGAAGGACACGATATTAATATAAGCTTCGAAGCCCTTTGCGAAATTATCGGCGAAGAAATGGCAACCAAACTCAAAAAAGCAAGTCTTGATCTATATAAGAAAGCCGCAGACTACGCAAAAACAAAAGGTATAATTCTCGCTGATACAAAGTTTGAATTCGGAACAATTGACGGAGAACTTGTTGTTGCAGATGAAATTTTTACTCCTGACTCTTCAAGATTTTGGGAACTAAGCGATTATGAACCTGGTAGAGCACAAAAAAGTTTTGATAAGCAGTTCCTCAGAGAATGGCTCGAAACTCTTGACTGGGACAAGACATATCCGGCACCAGCTCTTCCTGAGAAAATTATTTCTAAAACCTCAGAAAAATATATCGAGGCATACGAAACGCTTACCGGTAAAAAATTACTATAAGCAATTCACTCATAAGCAACAGTAAATTTTTTGCTTTAAGTATTACTAAACTAATTTCAATAAATTTGCTTCTTGAACATTGATATTGGAATCATATTTAAAAAAAAATTAGAAAGACTAGTAAAAAGAACTAGTAAAAGAACTAGTAAAATAACTAGTAAAATAACTAGTAAAATAACTAGTAAAAAGAACTAGTAAAATAACTAGTAAAATAACTAGTAAAAAGAACTAGTAAAATAACTAGTAAAAAGAACTAGTAAAAAGCACTAGTAAAAAGCACTAGTAAAAAGCACTAGTAAAAAGAACTAGTACAAATCACTAGTACAAATCACTAGTACAAATCACTAGTACAAATCACTAGTAAGGCTTTTGAAAATTTGAAATTTATTTAAAAGACAATGGCTTGATTTTAAAATAGTGTTAATTCAAAAAAGGAAGGTTGATTTGTTCTTGTGATTTTGCGAAGAATAAATCATAACTATAAAAAATGATTGCAATAATTGATTATGGAATGGGTAACCTTGCTAGTGTATATAAAGCTCTGATCTATATTGGACAGAAAGCTGTTATAACAAATGACCCCGCTGTTGTTAAAGTAGCTGATGCGGTTATACTTCCTGGAGTTGGAGCAATTTCGACTGCTATGAACAATCTCGAAAAATCAGGAATGAAAGACGAGATTTATGAAGTAGTAAAACGTAATCAACCTCTTCTCGGAATATGCCTTGGCATGCAGATGCTTTTTGAGACAAGCGAAGAAGGCAGTTGCGAAGGAAATACAGAAACACTTCCAGAATGTGGTGATGAAGCTAGTTCAGAAAACTTTTATAAGTCTAAATTGGAAGACTATTCTAAGTTAATAGCAGATAACAGTTCAAGAACCAGCTCAAAAATTTGTTCAGATTCTAGAGATGAAGGCAGCTCAGAATTAAAAACAGAAGGCCAAACAGAACCCAAACTGGTTAAAGGACTTGGAATTCTTTCAGGTAAAGTGACTTTGATGAAACCATACCCTGAAATAAAGATACCGCATATGGGTTGGAATCATCTTATTGATACTAAGGGCGATTTTTTCAAAGAAGGAGATGCTGTTTATTTTGTACATTCATATAAAGTTGAGCCTACCGATGATTTGATATCAACTTCGAGAGCGTTTCATGGAGAGTCATTTGTCGCATCCGTTGAACAAGGTAAAATATGTGCAATGCAGTTTCACCCAGAGAAAAGTGGTGAAGTTGGCCTTGAAATTCTAAAAAAATGGGTTAAATCATTTTCAATTTAGAATTATTTTACACTAAATATAACATCCAATAAACAAAAACCAACCAACACCATCAGTAAACATTTTTAAAGGTTATGAACACATAATCTGGCAATGAAAGTATAGAACAAATTTTGAATGAATAGCATTATTAGAAAAGAGTAAATAACAAAACAAAATATTTTGACTGATTATCATTATAAATTGAACAATTAGTATTTGTGATGAAATAATGCAAAATTCAAATTTCTGATTTTTTTAGAAACATTACAAAAAAAATATAAATTCGAATGAAGCAGAAAAATAAACCGAACAATGCAAAACAAAAAAATATAAAAACAGAAAAAATAATGGGGCGAAAATGACAAATATAAATGACTTTATAATTTATCCGGCTATTGACCTTCTTGGAGGCAAGTGTGTCAGACTTAGACAAGGCGATTATAATGAGGTGACTGTTTATTCAGACAATCCGATTTTGATGGCTCAGTCTTTTAAAGACGCTGGCTCTAAATGGATTCATATGGTTGATCTCGATGCAGCAAAATCAGGAATTCCCACCAATAATCTGATTATCGCTAAAATTGCAGGACAAAAAGATCTCAAAGTCCAAACTGGCGGTGGGATAAGAAACATGGATACTTTAGACCGTGTTCTCGATTCAGAAGTGTCCCGTGCTGTGTTAGGAACATCAGCGGTTAAGGATAAGGATTTTACACAGAAAGCTGTTGCTAAATATGGAAGTCGGATTGCAATCGGAATTGATGCAAGAAACGGGGAAGTTGCCGTTGATGGATGGACTACTTCTAGTGGAATGAAGGTTCTTGATTTTGCAAAATTAATGGAGTCAATTGGCGCATCGACAGTAATCTATACAGATATTTCCCGCGATGGAATGCTTTCCGGAACTGAAACGTTAGGCATTAGAGAATTAGTTTTGGAAACTAAACTTTCCGTAATCGCTTCAGGAGGAATTGGTGTAATGCAAGATGTTTTTGATGCAAAATCAACTGGCGCAAGCGGTGTAATCATTGGCAAAGCGATTTATGAAGGAAAGGTGGATCTTAAAATATGCTTACAAAGCGTATAATTCCATGCCTCGACGTTAAAGACGGGCGGGTAGTAAAAGGTGTAAATTTTGTTGACTTAATCGATGCAGGCGATCCTGTTGAAGCTGCAAAGGCTTACAATCTTTCGGGCGCAGATGAGCTTGTTTTTCTTGACATAACTGCAACGCACGAGGACAGAAATACAATGACAGATATGGTATCAAGAGTTGCATCTGAAGTTTTTATACCGTTTTCAGTTGGTGGTGGAATTCGCAATGTTGAAGACATTCGTGCAATTTTAAATGCTGGAGCAGACAAAGTTTCACTTAATTCTGCGGCAGTCTTAAATCCTGAATTAGTTAAAGAAGCGTCAGAGATGTTTGGAAGCCAATGTATCATTGTTGCTATTGATGTCAGGAAAAGACCAGAGGGTTGGTATGAAGTTGTAATTGCAGGAGGAAGAAAACCTACTGGGCTTGAAGCTGTCGCTTGGGCCAAAAAGGTTGTTTTACTTGGCGCAGGTGAAATTTTGCTAACGAGCATGGACAAAGATGGAACTAAGTCAGGTTATGATATTGGAATTACAAGTGAAATTGCAAAGGCTGTTGGTGTTCCAGTCATTGCTTCAGGAGGTGCCGGAAAAATGGAAGATTTCTACGAAGCTATTGTAGATGGAAATGCCCAAGCTGTACTTGCTGCAAGTCTTTTCCACTTTGGAGAGATTGAGATAAGAGATTTAAAGAAATACCTTTCAGAAAAAGGCGTTTCTGTAAGATTAAAAGTATGAAAAAGTCTATTTAACAAAAATGAATTGACAGCCATATTAGGGACTTGTAAAATTGTGATAATATTAAACTATAGTTGGTAATGATAAAATTTGAAATTATACTAGCTAATAAACTGTAAGATGTAATGATAAATTTTCAAAGTAGCAAGAGAAAATTTGGAAAGTCGTAAATGAAATTTTAGGAAGTTGCAAATGAAAAGGTGAAAAATTACTAGTGAAAGAAATAAATCGGAGGTTAAAATTGGAAAAAGGAATTGAACAGATTTTCGTAGAAAACATAGCCCAGAATGGTATTGAACCATCAAAATTATGGGAAAAAATGAAAAAAGACTCATTAGGCTTTGTTGTAGCAATTGCTCAGGATTTTGCTACAAGAGATGTTTTGATGCTAGCTTATATGGATGAAGAAGCTTTTTGCAAAACCATTGAAACTGGGCTTATGCACTATCATAGCAGAAGTCGCGGCAGTCTTTGGCTTAAAGGCGAAACTTCGGGGCATGTTCAAAGAATTGTCGAAGCCAGAATCGATTGCGACCTTGATGCATTACTTTTTTTGATAGACCAGAGAGGGAATGCCTGTCATACAGGCGCCATGAGCTGTTTTTACAGAATTCTTGAAGAAATTGAATAGTTTATGAAAAACTGTTAGAATGTAACCATACTAGTTTAATTATACTTATTATAATGATAAAAATGAGGCTTAGCGTTTAGATACAATATAGACCAAGTTATTTTTAGAATCAGATTGTTATAATCGAAATTTAATTAGTTAGGGTGAAAAGATTACAATAATATATGTAAGATGGAGGAATTAAAATGAGTAATATAGGAATAATCATGGATGAATTATATGGTGTGGTACAAGATAGAGTTGCTAACCCCAAAGAGGGTTCTTACACGAATTATCTTCTCGAAAAAGGTGTTGATAAGATTGCTAAAAAAGTTGGAGAAGAAGCATGTGAAGTTATAATTGCAGCTAAAAATGGAATAAAGAAAGATACATTATCAGAAATTTCAGACTTGCTTTATCACTTGACGGTTTTATTGGTTGAACAAGAAATATCACTTGATGAAGTTTATGAAGAGCTCAAAAAGAGACGATAGAATTAATTTCAATTCTAAATATTGCTGCAATAATAAGATTATTATCGGTAAATAGTAAACTTAACGAAGAATGTTAAATAAGAAAAGAGTAGAAAAATGGCAAAAATAGAACACCACACGCATGTTACACTTGAAGAACTCGAAGATAATTTAACGAGATTTCGACTTAAGGATTATATAAGGCAATGTGAAGATGAATTTGATGCTTTAGTAATCGGAATTGCAGAACAGGCACGTAAAAACCCTATGATACGTGCTATTTTTATATCAGGTCCGACAGCCTCAGGTAAAACCACTTTTAACCATAAACTAAGTGAATATTTACATAAATCTAACATCCCCACCTGTGAAATATCTCTTGATGATTATTACTATTTTCATGAATCCAGAACTGATGAGTATGGGCGACCAGATTATGAGAGCCTTGAAATTCTTGATGTTGATTTGATGGTGAGTCAAATTAAGCAGTTGTTTAATGGCGATACAGTGAAAGTTCCTTGTTTTGATTTCTCTGTCAAAAATCGTGTTCCCGAAAAAGCGCGCGAACTGACTTTGCCGCATAATGGCGTGTTGCTTGTAGAAGGGTTACATGGC
This sequence comes from Saccharofermentanales bacterium, assembly GCA_038326615.1. Taxonomy (GTDB): domain Bacteria; phylum Bacillota; class Clostridia; order Saccharofermentanales; family UBA5734; genus JBBQKF01. The sequence continues at coordinate 58,954 of JBBQKF010000003.1, forward strand.
CTTTCTAAAACGGTTTCTGGAGAATTATCTAAAGAGAAATGGCTTGGTGTCTTCATAATGCCTTTTGCAACTTTAAATGACGATTACAAATTACTTGATAAGAGAGATATTAGAATTTTAAGAAGAATATCGCGGGATGTTCTCCATAGAGGTGCAACCGCACTTGCAACAATTGACTACTGGCCGATGCTTGATTATTCTGAAGGTGTATATTTTCCAGAATACCTTGCAAATGCGGACATTTATGTTAATTCATTTATTCCTTATGAGTTTTATTGTATTGCTCCGGTAGCTCACAATATGATTAAACAGGCTCTTGAAAACTATGGTAACGGTACAATCGTAGATTCGAATTTCACAAGCCACCCCGGATTTGCTCAGATCGATCTTGCGCTAAAGGAAGCAAACAGGTTGCTTGATGCAACTGCTAAGATTCCCGGTATCAATATTTCATTAGTGCCCGAGACTTCTTTATTAAATGAATTTATAAAATAGTTTTAACCAAACAATTTGAGTTTTAGTAAAATATTAAATTGATAAATATGATTTAAGCGGAATATTAGATAATACAATAGCATCAGTATTTGGAAGATTAAGAATACTCAATACATTTTACACTTATTATAAATAAGAACGGCTATTTTATAGGGGTGTAGCATTTTGTATAAAGCTTACTTGTTAAAATATTGATAAAAGAATCAAAATACTAGTATAAAAAGATTAAACTCTCGTGATATAATCATAAGCATAAGACATTTATTTGCGGCTCTAAATCATTACAAATTATATTCATACACATAATTATTTTTGCAAGGAGGCGGACGAAGAAATGCCAATTCGAATTTCAGATAACCTACCAGCGTTTGACACACTCGAGAAAGAGCATATCTTTGTTATGCGCGATACCGTCGCTTACAACCAGCACATAAGACCTCTGAAAATTTTGATTTTAAATCTCATGCCCACAAAGATAGTAACAGAAACACAGCTTTTAAGGCTTTTAGGGAATACACCTCTACAAGTAGAAGTAGATTTGTTATATACAACAAGTTATCAGCCGAAGAATATCTCAGAAGACCATCTTGTAAATTTTTACGAAACATTCGAGGTCGTTAAGAAACGTCGCTATGATGGAATGATAATAACCGGTGCTCCAGTTGAGCAAATGCCTTTTGAGGAAGTTGCTTATTGGAAAGAACTTGTTGAAATAATGGAATGGAGCAAGACACACGTGTATTCGACAATGCATATATGCTGGGGTGCACAAGCAGGCCTTTATTATCACTATGGCATTCCGAAATATGATATGACTAATAAAATGTTTGGCATCTTTGAACACAAACATAAATGGACTAAACCTGTTAAACTTATCAGGGGGTTCGATGATGTATTTTATGTTCCACACTCACGACATACTGAAATAAGACGAGAAGATATACTTCCCGTTCAGGACTTAAGGCTAATTGCGGAATCCGACGAATCAGGCGTATTTGCAGTAGCTGACCTTACAGGACGCAAAATATTTTTGACAGGCCATCTTGAGTATGATCCTGGTACCCTTAAGGCTGAGTATGTTCGTGACCTTAAAAAAGGTCTTCCGATTGAAATTCCGCGCAATTATTTCCCGGGTGACGATCCTTCTAAGGCTCCTATAGTAAGATGGAGAAGTGCTGCTAATCTTTTATTTTCGAATTGGCTCAACTATTATGTATATCAGGAAACGCCTTACGACTTGAATTTGCTGTAAATTATTCGAAAGTATCAATGTCCGCTTCCAGGAGCTCATTTCTGAGAGCATATCTAACATGATATCCTTTATCAGTTGTTTCAACGGACAAAACTCTTTTGTCGTTAAAACGGGTTGCCTTATGTGAAATTGCATTCCGGTATAAATTAAGCGCGTCAGCACCATAAGTTCCTATGCTATCTGAATTTGAGATAAGACCACCGAAAATTATACAGGTTTTGTATAAAGATTCTTGTTCTTCAACACTCAATTTGTTTTTGTGTTTTCGCAGTGAAAAGCTTCCAGGATCACATGAGAAAGCTCTTCCGTCAAGGTGCCTGCGATTTATTGAACTTTTAATTGCAGACAGGGTTGATTCTCTCTCTCTGGAATTTTTGGAGACAAAAACTGGATTAGGCCCATTCCATCCTGAGGAAAGATCAGAAGCAACCGAACAATATTCGAAAAGACCAAATGCACTTCCTAATGGCACACCACACGCAATTACAGGAACACTTCCTGTAGCTTCTCTCAAAATCATTAGTGCATGGTTCATAGCCTGCGCCCTTGTTCTCTTACTATGTGCCCCCCTGTTAAGGCCTGCAGCAAAAAGATAATCCATTTTAAGTAAAGCTACTTTCCATTCAATGGTCATTGTTTTAATTGTTCTTTTAATATGATTTATAACCTGGGGGTTGTAGAGGTCGAGTAAGTATAAGCTTCCACCCTGATCATGACTTTTACCAACTTTTATCAGGCGCCCTTTGTTGTCCCTTGCCATAAGCTCTAATCGTTCCCTAAAAATTTGTGATTTTGATGAACAAATGAAAGGTGAGAGCGTAATTCCGGGTTTATAACCAGCCTCGCTTATTGCTTTAATTACACGCGGAAGTCCGCCAGGAAAGCTAGAAGAATGGGTAGTCCAATCTCCTGCTTGGACTTCATATCCTTGACCAATAATAAAATAATCAAGAGGTATTTCCCGTACTTTATACTCCCATAAGATTGCAAGCAAGCGGTTTTCTTCTATTTGGTTAAACAATGCATACCAGCTATCCCAGGCAAGGGCAGGGCGACTTCTGTTAAATAATCCTGCATCTCGATTGGATTTATAAAATAAAGAAAAATATCTTCCAAAACAATCATCTTCAAGCGCAGTTGTCATAAAAAAGTCGAAAATTTTAACTGGTGGAACATCTAGTCCTGAGGTTCTTTGAACAGGTGGTAGAAATAGTCCTTCACAATCCTTTGCAGCAATGACACTTGCGCCTGTTCTTGAATCATTGTGAACAAAATCGAATCTTGTGTACGCAAGACTTTCATCTAAAGACCCCAAAAGTGTAAATCCAGTTGGAGCATTAAAATATGTATAAGTCCAGCTGTGAGATTTTCTATTTGAGTATTGAGAAAATTTGTAATCACCAGCCTTTGAATGAAGAGCCGGTTGGAAAATAGGCGGTTTTGGGAGACCATTTGACAACGATATCATTTGGGAGGAACTCCAGGATTGATATCCGTTACAAAAGACGTGTGTTTGTGAGGGTAAGTGAATAGTTGTTTCAAGTTCGCATGATACAATTTCAACATGAAGGCCTGTATCATTTTCTATAAACGCCTGAACACGAAGCCCGCCATTCTCAGAAGACAAAACGCAGTAAGCCATAACGCTGTTGTCTTTTTTGCGCGGCAAAACCCCGATGCTTATAGGTAATGACTCCGTAGCACCATTCAATTTACATACTAAATTTCCTGAACGAACCATATAATCGTAAACTCTTGTTTCCTGAAGCATAAAATTCTCCTCGAAAAATAATTATACACCAAAAACTTGCATTGTGGATATACTAAATTGCATTCGTAACTATAGTTACTACAAAAACCCATGTAATTAGTTAATATGAAGCCAATTAATACTTCAAATCAATGGGAGGAATGCAACATGGCACAAACAATCACAATGACAAATTTCAAAGAAATGGTACTCGATTCAGACAAACCGGTTCTTCTTGATTTCTGGGCATCATGGTGCGGACCTTGCAAGATGGTAGCTCCAACAATTGATAAGCTTGCACTAGACTATGAGGGCAAAGCAATAATTGGTAAAGTTAATGTCGATGAAGAACAAGCTCTTGCAGAGCGATTTAAGGTAATGAGTATTCCAACTCTCTTTATTTTAAAAAACGGTGAAGTTGTTGAGAAGATGGTTGGAGCAAGACCAATTGGGGAGCTTAAGCTATTACTTGATAAGTATATGAAATCGTAAAAACATTAAACTTCACCAGTCACATATTTTAGACTTTTTAATAGAGCCAAACAAATGATCGCGTATATTTGGATTTTCTTTTTCCATATTGTCGATGATGCTTTTTATGTTGGCTCTATTTGTTGTTCCAGTCGCAGAGCATGGACTTTTTACTATTTTTAAAGAGTATTCATTACAATATTCTACTACCTGAGATTCCTTTACATAAATCAAAGGTCTAATTACGTGTATTTTTTTTCGGGAAAGGTATGTCACCGGTGAAAAGCAATGATAACGCCCTTCATAGAACAAACTCATAGCCATAGTCTCTATTGCATCATCACGATGATGCCCTAAGGCAACTTTGTTACAGCCAAGCTCAATAGCCTTATTATTTAGAGCTCCGCGCCTCAAATTTGAACAAAGGGAGCAAGGGCTCTCTTCTTTTCTTATATTAAAAACGATATTGCCGATTTGTGTTTCTTCCATATAAAATGGCACTTCAAGTTCGTCACAAAGTGATTGAACAGATGAAAAATCTGTCTTTTCAAGCCCCAGATCAAGTGTTATAGCAACAATATCGAAGTTGATAGGCGAGTAAACTTTAATTTTAGCGAGAGAAACAAGGGTAGCAAGGCTGTCCTTTCCACCAGAAACGCCAACAGCAACTTTGTCACCATCAGTAATCATATTATAATCAAACAAAGCTTTTTGAACTGCACCTGCAAAATTGAAATCCTTCACTAATGGAACCTCCGATAAAACATTTTAACTTTGTTATGATAACAAATCAAAATAGAAACTGCAAGAAATCAATCAAAATAAAAAACATTACGCACTTTTTTAAATTATGCAAAATCCTGTTAATCTTTATATACCAAGGATTTAAAGGATTATTAATTGCTTCAAGTGTCAAAGGAATAACATATAAAATTCTAGTTATAGTAGAAACGAGATTTTGGTTAGTGTATAATGTTATTAATAAATTGCTCCGCTTTATTTGGCGGATGAATGGAGAAAACGTGGCAAAAGTTTGTATAATTAAATGTGATAGTTACGACAAAGAAAAAGTTAAAGATGCAGTTGATTTTGCATTTAGGGAACTCGAAATAGAAAGACTATTTAAAGAAGGAGAAAATATACTTCTTAAGCCTAATCTTTTATCGTCTAAAACACCGGATAAGGCTGTAACAACGCATCCTGAAGTTTTCAGGGGAGTGGCTCTTGCGATGCAAAATTGCAAAGTTAATCTTTCATATGGAGACTCACCTGCAGCTGAATCTCCAAGTAAAGCTCAGAGAATATGCGGAATTGAAGAAGTTGCAAACGAGCTTTCTATACCGGAAGCAGATTTTGTAACTCCAATAAACAGAGATTTCCCGGAAGGGGTTCTTGTCAGGAAATTTCAACTCGTAAAAGCAGCTGAAGATACCGATGGTATTATAAGCATTTGTAAGTTTAAGACACACGCACTGACCCGGTTTACTGGCGCAATGAAAAACCAGTTCGGGCTTATTCCTGGAACGCTTAAAGCACAAGATCATGTTCGGTTTCCCGATGTAACTTCATTTACACAGATGCTTACGGATCTTAACAATTGCGTTAAGCCAAGATTGTATGTAATGGATGCAATTGTGGGGATGGAAGGCAATGGACCTGCAAATGGAACGCCGCGGCATATGGGGATGATTATTATTTCAGATGATCCAGTTGCTATGGACAGCGTATGTGTTGGCCTCATGGGGCTTGACTATAAGACAATACTTTCAGTTATGACTGGTGCAAAATGCGGTCTTGGTATTGCGGATCATGACAAAATAAATCTTTGTCTGATAGAAGACGCGCCAAAAAATAATAAGGAAACTACTAGTAATGTACAAGGCAATGCTCCTAGCTCAATTCAAAGAACTGTAATATGGGATGTTGCTTCGAAAATGATTCCACTCCTTGCTCTTCGTGATTTTCAAAATGCGATGGACGGAGGGTCTGCATTAACATTTGCTAGCACATTTTTAGGCCCGCTCGTTAAAAAAGCAATTCTTAACCGACCAGTTATCGTTCACGAAAATTGTACCAAGTGCAAATTGTGCGTGCGCGTCTGCCCTGTAAAACCAAAGGCAATTGAATTTTCAAACAAAAAACAAAAAATAGTTTATCACTATTCACGCTGCATACGCTGTTTTTGTTGCCAGGAACTATGCCCTCACGCGGCAATTGTAGTAAAGAAGGCCCCACTTCATTTTCTGCTTGGTAATAAGAAAAAGAGCAAATAAGTTTTATGTATATTTCTCCTGTTATTTGGCAAGTAAATGAATGTTTTTACATATCACTCTAGTTAATTGTTTTGAGACATAAATTATTTAACAATTTGAAATAGAAACTGTAATTCATTAATATTCATATCAAAAATGATGTTATTGAATATTGAAGATAATTACCAATTTCAGATTCTGCAAAAATTACGGGTCTGCGACGGTAATGAAATTGTTGTAAAAGAAGAATGATTTATCCATTGCATTTCATGTGAATAAATCAAGATAAAAATGTCAAAAAGACAAAAGGCAATTCGAACTAATATTAGAAATTATGAGAAGTTAATTAATAATAAAATCATAATAAAAAGGAGAGTAACATGAATCTTTTTCCAAGACTGATACGCGAAAAGCAGGAGGAATCTTTGTCACCATTTGCAATTCAAAGTAGGGAATCAAGAGGGCGGCTACGACCTGCCGAAAAATGCAAAGTCCGCACAGAATTTGAGCGGGACACAGGCAAAATCCTCTATTCAATGGAATTTCGAAGACTTCGGCATAAGACTCAGGTATTTTTCAATCCACAAAACGACCATATATGCACGCGAATGGAGCATGTTTTGTATGTGAACTATATTTCAAATACAATTGGGCGATCATTAAACTTAAATCCAGACCTCATTAATGCAATATCTTTAGGTCATGACATCGGACATTCACCTTTTGGACATAGTGGTGAGCGGATGCTTGATTTGTGCATAAAAAAAATCAGTCCCGATTTATATTTTCAACACGAACTTCACAGCCTGCGTGTCGCGGACATGCTTGCAGTAAAAAGAGATCAGCCAGGCCAACATGGATTTAACCTCACATTTGAAGTTCGCGACGGCATCGCATGCCATTGCGGCGAAACATATGATGAAATACTACTTAAACCAGATAGAGCGAAAGCAACAGATTCGTTGTATGCAAAAGGAGCAGGTAAAAAAATGCCAGCAACACTTGAGGGCTGTGTTGTTCGAATCGCTGATAAAATTGCTTATGTAGGCCGTGACATCGAAGATGCAGTAAGAGCAGGAATTATGGAATTTGAAGATTTGCCCAAAGACATAAAGTCTGAACTTGGGAATACAAACGGAGAGATAATAAATACTCTTGTCATGGATATAATTTTAAACAGCATTAATAAAGATCGGATTATGCTTAGTGAAGAAAAAGGAATGGCAATGAAAAATCTCTTGTTAGACAATGTCGACAGAATTTATAAATCAGAGAAAATCAAGGCATACGAGAAAATGGCGCAAAATACAGTTGAAGGGTTGTTTAATGCTTTACTTCCAGCAATTGAAGATTCTGAGAAACTAAAATCAAGTGAGATAAAAGTCTTCAAAAATCTCTACAACTTTGTCTCCGAAAGAGATTATGGCGACAATGAACGAAATGCTCAGAAAGTTGTTGATTTCATAGCAGGAATGACAGATTCATACGCCCAAAAATGCTTTGAAGAAATTTACTGGTTCTAAACACAGTGGGGACGGTTCCTCTGTGTTCAGAGCACAAGGGGACAGTCCTTCTGCAAACACAAAGTGGTTCTAATCACAAAGGGGATCTGCTGATGCTTTAGAAAGGATAGGTCACACAACAGATTGAGGCTGAAATATAAACATACGACAAATAAAAAAACAAAAGGAAGAGGAAAATCTGAATAAATTCAGATTCTGCAAAAATTACTGGTATGGCAATACCATATCTATCGTCTGCGACGGTAACGAAATATTTATGAAAGGATGATGATTTATCCATTACATTTTGTGATGAATAAATCATGGATAAAAAAATGAAAAATGGATTTTTCGCAATGGTTTCAAGAATGCGATACATAAATCGCTGGGCACTGATGCGTAATACTCGCACAGAGAATATCGAGGAGCATAGTTTGCAGGTTGCGATACTTGCACATGCTCTTGCTGTTATAAGAAAAGAAATGTTCCCAGTTGATAGCGAAGGCAATGCAAGAATTGAAGTTGATCCAAACCTTGTCGCAACACTTGCAATTTATCATGACACAAACGAAATTTTAACAGGCGATATGCCAACGCCAGTTAAGTATTTCAACCCTTCAATTGCAAAAGCATTTAAGGACGTTGAGAAAGAAGCAACTCGAAAACTTTTATCGATGCTTCCACAAGAAATGATTGCATCATACGAGAAAATACTGACACCAAATAAAGAAGACCCACAGATTTTGCAAGCAACGAAAATTGTTAAAGCAGCCGACAGGATTTCTGCGTTAATTAAATGTATTGAAGAAGAAAAAGCTGGAAATTCTGAATTTGTATCCGCTGCAAAATCAATAAAATCAGCAATATCCGAAAACGATATGCCAGAGGTTTCGTATTTCATGAAAAAACTTTTACCGGCATTTTCAAAAAATCTTGATGAACTCGAAAGTTCAAACTAGAATAAACTTGCCCTTGAAAGTACAGATTAATTCAAACTTGCTTGTAAAATTGCAGATAGAAACAATGTATCATTCATAGCAATTAATATTAATACAAGTAATAGTTTAAAAAGGATATTTAAAACAATAATATTCATTTCTTCTCTCAATAATTTATAGAGATTTAAGATAAGCAATCGCCGAAATCCCTGCTGTTGCGCCTTCGCCAACAGCTACACTTACCTGAAGGATTCCGCCCGTGCAATCCCCTGCAGCATAAAGGCCTAGGATATTAGTTTCTTGCTTTTTGTTTGCGGTGATTGCTTTGCCGTCATTTTCGATGCCCATTTTATAAGCAAAATCTAAAGCTGAAGCAGTGCCTTCAGCGATAAAAAGACCATCAATAGGAGACTGCGTTTTATCATCAAAAACGAGCATCTCTATTTTTGTTTCGCCAGTAATGTGATCAATTTTGCGTTTATCGATAGCAATATTTGAATCAAAATCCTCTGCTAAAACAACTTTACCCTCATAATCCCGACCGTTTGTATACATGGTAATATTCTTGGTAAAAGGGAGAAGTTCAGTTGCTTCTTTGTAGGTATAGTCACTATTTCCAATTATTCCTACGGTTTTTCCTCTATAGAAAAAGCCGTCACAAGTCGTGCAATAACTGACGCCGCTACCTTCATATTTAGAAAGATTTTGGACACTCGCCTTTTTCCTTGGCATACCAGTAGAAACAATCAAAACCTTCGACGTATTTGTTGAAACTGATGTAGTAACAGTAAATTCCTCGTTTTTTTCAATACCTGTTACCTCAGAATCTTCGAATACAACACCAAAACGCTTTGCCTGATTAATCCCAGCAGTTAAAAGTTCCATTCCACTCATAGGATTTTCAAAACCGTAATAATTTTCGATTTTATCTGCTCCGGCGAGCCAGCCGAAATCCTTTGCAATTACAAGAACGCTTTTGTTCGCACGTGCTCCATAAATTGCGGCAGAAATTCCCGCAGGACCTTTTCCAATAATAATAATATCGTACATATCTAAAACGTGAATGATTCATCCAAAAACGCAATAAATCAAACATTATCCTTTCTGAATTTTTTGCATGAACATCATAGACTTCACTAGCCAGCATGAATGCGATTTCTTATGTAATGATGTCCAACTAATTATAGTATATTATGTAAAGTTGAATTCAGCAAGTCGAAATTGAATTTGAGATTAAGTTTATTACTAAGGTTGTATTTGAATTTACAATTATGTTGCGATTAAGATGCAATTGAATTTACAATTAAGTTGCGATTTTGAGTAGAAAGTATTTCTGCGGATGCTTCTTTCTAAAAGGTCTGTGGGTGTTTCTTGCAAAAAGGTCTGTGGGTGTTTCTTGCAAAAAGGTTTGTATAAATATGTATAACGATTTATAATATAGCATTGGTAAGCAAAACTAACCCCGCTTACTAATTTATTAATTCAAGACTATAGCGTTTACTCAGTATAACCAGATATTCTTAATTATATAAAGTATGAATGCACTGTAACTACCCAAATTGATATTGTGGAAATAGTGATTTCTCAAATATTTCAAAATAATAGTGGATTTATAATACTTACTGAGTAAACACGATAATCATTTATTAATTTATAAAAATATTTACTATAAATTGAAAATCATATCAAAGATTACTAAAAATTAGAAATATTTGACAGCTTTAATTTTGAAAATTATGAAAAGAGAAGGGAATAAATAATGGAAAGCAATAATAAAAATTTACCAGCTTTTAAAAAATGGAACGAATGGGGAGTATCAGACATAGTAGCGGATCTTATGGGAAAATCATTCGTCTGCCCGGAATGTGGGAGAACTCACTCAATGATAACTAGAAAAATTTGCCTTGAGGAAGATATTACAGACCGCATGGGAGATGAAATCGAAAAATTAGGACTTGCCGGGAAATGCATCGTTGTTTTTGACAAAAACACATATCGCATCGCAGGGGAAAGGCTGATGAATTCTCTTAAAAGGTTTGAACCACGCAAGCTTGTTTTTGAAAAGGAAGATTTGCATGCTGATTCGCATACAATAGGAAGACTTATGATTGCTATGTCAGAAAGACCGGACTTTCTGATCTCTTGCGGTTCAGGCTGCATTACAGACACTGTGAGGTATTCTGCCGAAATGGTAAAATTGCCGTTTGTTGCTTTTGGAACTGCATCTTCAATGGATGGCTATGCATCGTCATCATCTCCGCTTATTGCTGACGGATTCAAAGCATCATATCCGAGCAAAGCTCCTCTTGGCATCTTTGCAGACACCAAGATTTTGGCAAACGCACCACGAAAAATGACAGCTGCCGGATTCGGTGATGTTCTCGCCAAAATCGTCGCCATCATCGACTGGAAACTCGCCGCTGATGTCGAAGATGAGCCCTACTGCTCACTGATTTCTGGCCTGGTCGAAAAAGCCGTGAACGAATGTGTCGCTTTAGCAGGCGAACTTGCTGATGCTAAGCCCGCTGCCTGCGGCAAACTCATGGAAGTCCTTTCGTTAACAGGAATTGCTATGCAGATGATGGGAACAACCCGTCCTGCTTCAGGCGGGGAACACAACATTTCACACATGCTAGAAATGCGTGATATATTAACTGGCAAAACAGGAAGTTTACACGGTGATAAAGTTGGAATTGGTACACTGATATGCCTTTATATGTATGACAGAATGTTCAGGGATGGAATGCCAGAGCAAAGAGAAACAATGCCAGCTGATATTTGGGAAAAGGAAGTCAAACGCGTATATGGACCTCTTGCCCCCGAAGCAATATCAAAAAACGAATCAACTCCACCACAAGGTGAGTTATGGAATAGTCAGAAAGAAAAAATAAGGATTGCGATGGAATCTTACGGATTCGATTTTATAAAAACAATTCCAAAACTTATACCTGAATATAAAGCAATGATTGAAGCAATAGGAGGACCGGTAAGACCTGATCAACTAGGGTACAGCGTTCAGGATGCATATGATGCAATAGCTCACGGCAAAGAAGTTCGCCCCAAATTTATGATTCTTCGAATTGCAGAAAGATACGGATGGCTTTATGATCTTGCCCGTGAAATATCACAAGGACTTCCGGAGGGCAAAATTTATTAAGAATGAATCAATTGTGATTTTTGGTTAAATTGCTATTGGAAAAAAGTTTTAATAATTAACGAGTCAATTTGACAGCTGTTTTTAAGCATATTTAGGCAATTCATTATTTTTTATTACTTCGATTTGAGTTTATATAACCTGATTTAAATTTGACTCTTTGAAACTGCTTTTAATTTATTTTTAATTTATTTTGCCTGTCCTAACTGCTTGCGAAATGAATGAAAGAATTCTATAATGTAATGTAAATATTAATCATTTTCAAAAGCTCCAGTAAGACAAGTATAATTATTTTTATGAAGGAGATATTAATTTATGAAATTATCCTTTTATGGCGCAGCAAGAGAAGTCACAGGAAGTTGTTATCAGATTGAAACAAACAATAAACATTTAATTATCGATTGTGGATTGCAACAAGGGCATGACGAGAAAAACAACCAGATGCTCCCTTTTTCGGCAAATAGTATCGATGCCGTAATTTTAACACATGCTCATATTGACCACTCTGGGAGACTTCCTTTAATGGTCAAAAATGGATTTTCCGGCAAAATTTATGCAACAGAAAAAACTTGCGAATTGATAACGATAATGTTAAGAGATAGTGCTCACATCCAGGAAATGGATGCAGAATTTGATAACCGCAAAGGTAAACGTGCTGGGAAAGACTTGGCAGTTCCACTTTACACAATGGACGATGTCGAAGAAACACTTCAATTCCTTGTTCCTTGTACCTATGAACAGGAAATTACACCGATGGACGATTTTAGATTCAAATTTACTGATGCGGGCCATCTTCTAGGTTCTGCTAGCGTTCACTTATGGTTAACAGAAAATAGCATAACTAAGAAAATTGTATTTTCAGGTGATATTGGAAATATTGGTCAACCCATAATTCGTGATCCTCAATATATTAAAGATGCAGACTATGTTGTCATGGAGTCCACTTACGGGGATAGAGACCACGAACACAGCGGAGATTATGTTGAAGACCTTGCAAAGTTGATAGACGAAACACTTGGTAAAGGCGGCAATGTTGTTATACCGTCATTTGCAATAGGTAGAACTCAGGAACTTTTATATTTTATAAGAGAAATTAAAGAGAGAAATCTTGTTAAAAGTGTTCCGCATTTTCCGGTTTATGTTGATAGTCCTTTAGCTGGCCTCGCTACAAAAATTTATGACGGTGACCTTCGTGGATACGCCGACGAAGAAACTTTAGAGCTATTTCGAAGAGGCTTTAACCCGACTGAATTTGAAGGTCTTCGCATAACAGAATCAACCGAAGAATCAAAGATGCTAAACGAAGATACTGTACCCAAAATAATAATTTCATCAAGTGGAATGTGCGATGCAGGCAGAATTCGTCACCATCTCAAGCACAATCTTTGGAGAAGTGAATGTGCGATTGTTTTTGTAGGATATCAGGCGAATGGAACTTTGGGAAGAATGCTTTTAGAGGGAATAAAGAAAGTTAAATTATTTGGCGAAGAAATTGTGGTTGCCGCAAAAATTGTATCTTTCCGAGGATTGTCTGCACATGCTGACCGAACTGGTCTTCTCAAATGGATTCACTCCTATGAAATAATTCCACAGAAAGTATTCATAGTACATGGAGATGCTGCAATTTGTGATATTTTTGCTGAAACATTGAATCAAGAAAATTTTAAAACAGTAACTCCGAATTTTGAAACGGTTTATGACCTTGCAAATGATAAGATGATTAATGAAGGCATCAGAATTGAAACAATCCGTGCTGAAATTGTGCAGGCGCAACTTGAGCCCACAGCATATACACAGCAGATTTCATATGCCTATACCAGGCTTCTTGAGGCTGGCGACCAGCTTAGCAGCCTTATCAAGCGAAACAAGGGCGGCGCGAACAGGGATCTTGCAAAATTAACTGAACAAATCGTTGCAATTATTCAAAAATGGCAGTAAAAGGATAGTAAAATTAATTGTTGTCATAATTTCAGTGCTTTGAAAAGATTTATATAATACTTGTCGAACATAAATATGTACGCAAATTAACATTGATACTTATTTAATGGAGATTTAGATGTTAAGAAAAAAGATAATCCGTATAACACTATACCAGACCCTCTGGTTCTTTTTAATATATGCAGTATTAGGCTGGATAATTGAAGAGCTTTATATTTGGTTTGCGTTTGGTGTAATTGTTAAGCGGGGATTTCTTTATGGACCAATCGGCCCGATTTATGGATTTGGAATGCTTATTGTAATACTTGCACTAACTCCAATCCAGAAAAGACTTTTATCTTTATTTGTTGGAGCAACTTTGCTAACTACTTTCATTGAGTATTTTACAGGTGCACTTCTAGATAATATATTTCATCAGCGATGGTGGGATTATTCGACAACCGCCTACAATCTTCATGGATACATTTCGCTAAGTTTTTCCTTAGCCTGGGGACTTGTTTGTGTCTTTATAATCCGACTTCTCCACCCAAAGGTAGAGAATTTTGTTGAAAAAGCATCTCGTGAAAAAGGTAAAAAAGCTCTATTTATTGCATATTCTATCGTATTGGTAGATTTTGTTGCTTCGGTGACAGCACTTATTTTGAAAAAGATTTAACTTTTCTATGCAGACTGTTCTTAAAAATGGTTTAAAATCTAATAATGCAGACTCTTTTTAAAAATCTAAAACATGGCATCCTAACTATTTTCTACTGTTTTGCCATTTTTGACAGCGATATTTATATTCTGTGTAATGAGCCCTAATTTGATACAATTTTGCGATTTGTCAGAGATTTAGAGCAAAAGGGGTGCAAATTATAAAAAGGGGTGCATTAATATTTGTGGTTTGCAGAATTGAGTTTTATTACTATTTACTACTTTAACAAAATATTTTTTTCGCATTTGCACCTCCGATTACTGTTAGATTTTAACAAAAACCGTGGCTAGATAAAAGTACTGAATTTCTCCGAATTTGATACAAATTTGAAAGAATGGTGAACACCAGTAAAACATAGGGTCTGAATGATTGGAAGCGAAAGTGCTGCAACCATTTCTCTCTCTTTTTATTTTTGGTTATTAAAATTATTTCTAATCTCTCATGCAACCAATAGGTATTATTTTGACGCCGTCATTCCTGGAATAGGCAAGTTCTCCCCCGGTAATTACTATCAGCAGATCAGGTTCTCTCAATTTTGAACTTTTTTGGTCCTTGTTATGCTGTAATATTAGTTCTTTTAACTGTAAAAGGTGTTTTGATGCTTCTTCTATGTCTCTACTGCCAAGTTTGAATTCTATTAAAGCATATCTGCCATCATTCAAATGCAGCACAGCGTCAGCCTCTAGCCCAAAACGATCATTATAGTAAGATATCGTTTTGGAGTATATTGTCGGAGTGTTTTGGAGTATATTGTCGAAGTGATTTGGAGTATATTGTCGAAATCGTTATGATTGAGCGGTAGCTTCCGCTAAACGAATTCCGGTACAAATCATTAATACAATCCCCCAGCCGTTTTTATATTTATAAACGCCGTTTTTATATCTAATATTCGCCGCTTCAATAATTCTAATTACTTCTTCTTCTGAAAATATCTCTATGGTTTTCTTTTCAAACTTACTTTTACCGGGTACCAAAACCTACTATTTTCTACTGCTTTACCGTTTTTGACAGTGATATTTTCGGGCATAAAAAAACTCCGGAAACCTTGGTATCAGGAGTTCCGGAGCTTTTATTTTGGAGGCACCATCCAGATTTGAACTGGAGGATAAAGGTTTTGCAGACCTCTGCCTTACCACTTGGCTATGGTGCCATTTTATCGGAAAGGCCAACCTTGCGTAAGATTGGCCTCGTCCTGGAGCGGGATACGAGATTCGGACTCGCGACTTTCACCTTGGCAAGGTGACACTCTACCACTGAGTTAATCCCGCACATTGACTCCACCGATTTGGTGACCCGTAGGAGAATCGAACTCCTGTCTTCGCCGTGAAAGGGCGATGTCTTGACCGCTTGACCAACGGGCCATGGGGGGTGGGTAGTGGTAGCGGCGGTCGGGTTCGAACCAACGACCCTTCGGGTATGAACCGAATGCTCTGGCCAGCTGAGCTACGCCGCCATGAAAGGAACAATCTTTATTTCTCTCTCAATGTGCTAGGTAATTCTATCAGTCAGATTAATTTTTGTCAATACCCAATTTGGATTATTTAACTATATTATGAGTAGATTTAATTGAAAAAGCAAAGAATACCATAAAATATTAATGTGTGTTAAAATAAAACAATCAAAAACATCTTGTTGTTTTTAATAATATTAAAAAATAGGAGGAATTGTTTTATGGAAAAATTACCTACATGGAATCCATATAGTGATTGGAAACACACAGATATCCGATGGGAAAAGGTTGTTGTTTCTAAAGAAGATTTGAAGAAATTTAACGAAAGAAGCGATTTTAAAGGCTTGATTCAAACATTTCTCTTCTTGCTTTTAATTGCAATAACGGGCACTTTTACATATTACTTTTTTTCACAAGAAAGATGGTTGTTAATGGTTATAGGTCTTTACTTTCACGGCATGATTTATAGCCAATTTACATCGGGAATACATGAACTTACTCATAACACGGTTTTTAAAAGTAAAATTTTAAACAAAGTTACCACCGATATTTTTGGAATCTTATACTGGCCATTTAATCCCTATCTTTACAGGCTTAGTCATTTTCATTTTCACCATCAATATACTCTTCATCAAAACAGTGACGGAGAGGCTGTAACTAATTATGTTGATTTGAGTAAAAAGTCGATATTATTTCTTTTCTTTAGAGTGTTGCAAATTAAAAGCCTTTTGCAATGTTTGGGCCGTTTATTTACGTTAAAGCCAATAAGTAAAGTATGGAGATTAAGGGGATTTAAATTAGATAAATGGGAAGAGTTTGTTATTGAGAAAGCTACCGAAAAAGAAAGAAGAGCTGTACGCCGGTTTGCTGTGATTTCGCTTGTTTTCCACCTGACGTTTGCAGCAGTTTGTATTTTAACCGGATATTGGTTTTTAATAATATTAATCACTCTTGCTCCTTTTTACGGACCTGTTGTCCATACATATGTATGCGGAGTGCTTCAGCATGCATGCTGTGAAGAAAACAGTCCCGACTTTAGAATTGTGTGTAATACTGTAAAATTAGACCCGATTAGCTCAATTCTCTATTGGCATATGGAATACCATACTGAACACCATATGTATGCTTCTATCCCTTGTTATAACCTTAAAAAATTTAGTAATCATATTTCAGACCAGATGCCTAAAACAGAAAGAGCGATTCCGAAACTTTTAAAATTGGCCAAATTAAGCCCAGTTAAATTTGGAAGTCCGGAAAAATGGCGGGAAGATTACGGAAGGTTTGCGGGGTTTAAATAATTTATATATGGCGGTAGTTAAATGAAAATAGGAATTGGAATAGCTTCCATCCTTAGAGCACAGTTTGTTGCTTTTAATTTAGGAATTCCACCGGGAATCCTCTCTATTTCAATGGAGAGATGAAAGGTGTCTTTTTCTTTATAATATAGAAGTATGTTGTTACTATAAGCATATGCTATTTATTCATTATATATTGACTAATATGACGATATCTGG
>JBBQKF010000004.1:0-71190 GCA_038326615.1 Saccharofermentanales bacterium
CTCAATTCTTCAATTATCTTCATTGCTTCCTTGCCACTCTCATTTATCCTTCTAATTCGTTCTTCCGAACTTAGATCCTTTGTCTCTTCATAATGTTTTTCACGTATTTCATGTATTTCCCTTACTGCCGAAGGCTCTTTATACATTATGATTCCTCCTCTCCAACCATGCTTTCTGGAGTCAATATTTCAATTTCCTTGTAACCCAACATTTTATTAACACCATTTACGCCAATAATAGTCTTATACTTCACAATATGCTGGAAATTCCAAGACGCAATAACATCGCATCCATAAACAGAAGCTACTGCAATGTGGTATGCATCATCAGCGTACTTTTGTGGAATGATTTTTTCTTGAAGATATTTGTCACCAAGTTCTTCAACTTCTTTTGTTATGTCCAAATCCTCAAAATCAATTTGTTTAAGATAATCAAGCAATATCGACCGTTTTCGCTCTGGACACCTTAAAACTTCATCAAGCGTCAATTGAGATAAGACTATTTGAAATTTATTTTGTTTTACCAACTCCTAAAACTGCTGTGTCACATTCATTTTATCCAGTGCATCCTCAGCCTTTAAAAAGCTTATTACGGTGGTATCAAGATATATTTTCAGTTTCTTCATTTGCAAACCTCCAACTTTATCCTCTTATACTATTATACAGAAAAAGAAGAATTGTTAAAAGCTATTTCTGAAAAATTCGCAAGATGACGGCTAGCCGAAGACAACCGCCACTTTGTTTTTATTATCATCCAGATATGCTCAGGAGATTAATGTTCTTTATTTCTGCCATTTCAAATCTTAATCTTACTTCATTTTCTTTCTCGTTTGAACATTGAAAAACCACATGAAATGGAGTTGGCAGCGTAGGAAACCCATCATAATTTCTGCCTTCTGTCCACTCATTTACAGAACGTTCAAGTGTATTCAAAAGGGTTTTAAATACTAAAAAACATCTCTATTTTTTAAGTTCTCATTTTTGTCGTAAGAATATGTTATATTATAATTATATGGATGGTTAGTACTATTGTATAAATCACTATTTATCATTTTAGCAGATTGTAGCAGCCCATCCCAATATTCGTATTTTTGAAAATATTCATATGCTCGTGTTGAGTTTATAATTTTTGCCATTTTAACAGTATAATCACCTTGACCACCATTATATTCATATTCTTTCTGATACTTTGAGCTACCGTAATCATCTGTTTGTTTTATACATCGCCCCATACTATCATAAACTTTTGTAATCAATTTTGTATCGTCACCAGCAGTCAGTATGTTTCCCGTATAGTCATATGTGTAATTTAGGGTTGTCGATGTTTTGCCTGTCTTAGCTCCTACTATTCTAGTAGTATTCCCAGCGTTATCGTAGGTGAACGTGAAAGTATTCCCATTTCTTAATGTCTTTATATATACCTGATCAGTTATGTCAAAGTACGAATAGGTTTCACTGTTGTTTAAGATATCTGTGTATTGCGTCATCCTGCCATATAAGTCATAACTGTATTTTGTAGCACTGTAGCTATAATCCCCATTGGGCGCTACCAGATCAATAGAATATATTGTTAAAGGTGATGTTAACCCTGAATATACTCGCCTCAATCTGCTTAATGCGTCATAACTATATTGAGTATATTGGCTGTGAGTTGCATCAACAACCTGCTCTAATTTTATTAGGTTATTCATGTTATCATAAGTGTATCTTTTTACCACACATGATTCTGACTGTCCAATTTGATTATTCTGTTGCCTTTCTTCAATTACTCTTCCGGCTGCATCATAATATATTTTCTTTGTCGAATAGACTGTTTGACTATTATATATGTCAAACGGGGTATCTGTTTTTACAATTCTTCCTAAGATATCATAGTAATTTCTAATTGTGTTTCCGTTAGGATCTGTTGAATATATTTGATTCCCATCACCATCATAATCTTTTTATTAGCTTACATTTAAATTCTGGGGATTGTTTCCAAAATCGTTCTTTTTTTGATTTCCTGCACCATCATTATAAAGATCAAGTGTTTCCGTAGTTTCTCCGCTTATATTGCTAAGGCTTTATAATCCTTAAATGTATATGAATCAGTATAGAATTGCGATGATGAGTAAAATAACTCTGTTGTTTTAGTTCTCCCTTTTGCATCGACATTTTCTACTGTTTTTTGATCATTTCCTGTTTGTCCAGTATATAAGGTTTGCGTTGCTGAGTTTACTATTGCTGAATTTTTCGATACTCCTTGAGTGTAATTATTTCCTACTCGACCTACTATATTATTTTACAAAATACCCTTCTCTTACTGAGCCGAGCAAAGTAATAAGTTATCGTTAAACTAATTATTGCTTTTATTGTTTATATGCAATTATCCATGTATATTAATCAGCTACAAATCAACAATATATTATTGGTTCGGGTGTCAAAAGTATCAAAGCAGTGATAGGTGATAAATGTTGATGAAATCGCCAAATATTGGCCATTACAAGCAATCTGGCATTTGAAATCTTCTTAAGTCACCGTCGAGCAAAATCTGACTAATTACAATAAACAAAAATCATGCTTTTGACACCCGAACCATTATTACAATTTGCACATAAGTTAGCATTGGTTTTTTGCATGAATTTCCAGTGTCGAGTTTGTCAAACCTGCATTTTTAGTGTTTATCCCTAGTGTTTCTTCAAAAGCAAACGATTATTATGTTTACTAATAAGAAAACGCAAAATGCAAAAGCGGACTTCTACATCGGTTTTAAAGTCCGCTTTTCTATAATGACTATGCCAAATACTTAAAGTAATGTTTTGTTGTATCTAATGTATTAAACAACTCACCTTAGCCCCTTATCGTATGGAACACCCGAAGCTTTCGGAGCTTGTGATTTCTTCGAAGAGAATGCAAGTACAACCAATGTGGCCGCAAAAGGGATGATTTTATAAACAACACTCGGGATAGGGAAAGATTCAAGAAAGGATATTCCAGAGTATGCCGCTGCAATTGTTTTAAGGAAACCAAAGAAAAGTGCTACCAGGAAAATTCTTTGAGGCTTCCATTGACCGAAGATTAAAACTGCAAGAGCTAGAAATCCGTAACCTGCAACGGAAGCATTGAAATTAGTTGATGTTGGTATAACAAAGATTAGTCCACCAAGGCCTGCAAGGCCGCCTGAAATCATAACACCGGCATACCTTATCCCCTGGACATTGATACCGACTGAATCGGCAGCTTGAGGGTGCTCCCCACATGCCCGTAACCTTAATCCAAATCTTGTCTTATAAAGAACAATTGACGATACAACTAAAATTAGAACACCTAGAAAGGTTGTTATATATGTGTTTTTGAAAAGTAAATCCCCCAAAACTGGAATGTCACCTAGAACAGGAACTTTTTCGATACGGAATGTGTTGTTGAATGGGATCTGTTGTACACCTTGTTTTTGTATCATTCTGGCAACAAATACAGTAAATGTTGGAGCAAACATATTAAGAGCAGTACCACTAATAACCTGATCAGCATTCATGTTGATTGATGCATATGCATGGAACAATGAGTAAATAACTCCAGTTACAATCGAAACAAGAATGGCAAGGATAAGAAGAAGCTGTCCACTCATCGACCCTTCCATCATATTTATGAAAAGAATACTTGAAAAAGCGCCCATTATCATAATTCCTTCAAGGCCTATATTAACAATACCACTCCGCTCCGAAAACATTCCGCCAAGCGCAACAACTAAAAGAGGAATTGAGAAAATCATTGTTTGTGCAAAAAGAAAATAAAAATCATTCATACTATTTATCCCCCTCTTCACTTTTTACGACAACTTCAACTTTTACGGCATCTTCGCTTTTTACGACTACTTTGCTTCTAGATTTTTTTAGCTTATTCCACAATTCTTCTATCTTATTAAAATACGTCTTAACAATAAGAGCAAAGGCACTGAAGTAGATTATTACTGATGTAATTATTCCAATAATTTCGGGTTTAAAATTAAATGCCTGAGCATAGAATCCACCTTCAGTAATATGCGATATGAAAAGAGCAGAAAAAACGATTCCGATAGGATTAGATAGACCTAGCAAAGCAACGGGAATACCCATGAATCCTTCAGGGGAGAGAACATCAACAATTTCTATACTTTTGCCGGTGCTTGCAAGATATAAGAATCCTCCGCCAATCCCAGCAAGAGCTCCAGCTATAACCATGGAAAGCACAATTCCCCTTTTGGAATTTATTCCGGCATATTTGCTCGCATCCATATTGTAACCACATGCTTTAAGCTCATATCCAAAAGTAGTTTTATTAAGTAAAATATAAACTAATATTGCTATGAAAATTGCAAGAATAATTCCCGCGTGAACACTTGAACCTGGAAAAATCTTGTCAAGGCCCCATTTGGGGATTACAGCAATTGGATCTTTTGATTGATTCTTAAAGCTATTATAAACGGTTTCAACTACAAGAAAATTAACAAGATACATCCCTATATAGTTCATCATTATTGTTGCTATAACTTCATTAACATTATAGTAAGCCTTAAGAATACCAGGAAGTAATCCCCATAAAGCTCCACCAACAGCTGCTGCAATAACAGCAACAACCCAATGAATCGGGGTTGGTAAAAATGTAAATTCGACGCTTACATAAACCGCACAATAAGCACCGACGATGAATTGTCCTGCTGTACCGATATTGAAAAGGCCAGTTTTGAATGCAAACCCAACGGATAAACCTGTCATAATAATTGGAGTGGCAAAGTATAATACCTGCCCTAATCCTCTCATTCCTTCAGTGAATCCACCAGCCATGATCTTTGCAAAACCTCTGACTGCTTCATTTGGATTACTTATCAATAAAATAATAAACCCAACTAATAGACCGAAAATGATTGCAACGATTGATGAGGATAATTTAATTAATGAATCTCTCTTTATCAACGGACGTTTTTGTTCCATATCACATCACCAATCCTTCGTGCTTTATTATCTGGCTTTTGTCCATGCGTTTTGACCCCGACATATAAAGTCCAAGTTCCATTATCGTGGTTTCCTGCGGGAGAACATTAGCAACTATTTCACCTTCATAAATGACCAGAATGCGGTCACTGACATTCATAACTTCGTCAAGTTCAAGCGAAATCAGAAGCACAGCTTTGCCAGAATCTCTTTGAGCGATAAGTTGCTGTGAAATAGTTTCAATTGCGCCTACATCAAGACCTCTTGTTGGTTGTACAGCAATCAGAAGCTCTGGATTTTTATCTATTTCTCTTGCTATTATGGCTTTCTGCTGATTTCCACCAGACATGCTTCTCATGCTTGTCGAAGCACCTTGTCCGCTACGAATATCATATTTTTGAATCAAATAATTTGAATAATCTTCAATTTCTTTGAATTTTAAAAATCCTTTTGTTTGAAATCTCTTTGTGAAATATGTTTGTAATACTAAGTTTTCAGAAAGGTTATAATCGAGCACAAGCCCATATCTATGGCGGTCCTCAGGTATGTGCGAAATTCCGTGAATACTTCTTTTGCGAATGCTTTCGTGTGTTATATCTTTGCCATTGAGTAAAATTTTGCCATTGTCAGAAGGAAGAAGGCCGCAAAGAGCATATACAAGTTCACTTTGACCATTCCCGTCGATTCCTGCGATACACACTATCTCTCCTTTTCTGACAATAAAAGATGTATGGTTGACCAGAGCCTTCTTTGATGTCTTCGATTTTACAACAAGCTCGGATACTTGCAGAACTGGAGTTCCTATTTCACAAGGTTCCTTCTCAATTAAAAATTCGACCTTACGGCCAACCATTACTTCTGAAAGCTGCTCCTTCGTCGTTTCGGCAACATTAACAGTGCATACATATTTACCCTTGCGAAGAACGGTGCATCGATCTGCAACTGCTTTAATTTCGTTAAGTTTATGTGTAATAAATATTATTGATTTGCCTTTTGATACAAGAAGCTTCATGATTTTCATTAACTCCTCAATCTCCTGAGGGGTTAAAACAGCAGTTGGTTCATCAAAAATAAGAATTTCATTCTCACGATACAGCATCTTAAGAATCTCAACTCTTTGTTGCATACCAACTGTAATATCCGAAATGTATTCATCCGGATTTACTTTCAGCCCGTACCTGTTTGATATTTCAACAACTTTTTTTCTTGCAGTATCCATATTCAAAAAACCGTTTTTTACGGTTTCATTTCCTAAAATAATATTTTCGAGTACAGTAAAATTGTGCACCAGTTTAAAATGCTGATGAACCATTCCTATTCCCAAATCATTTGCATCGTTTGGATTATTAATTTTAACTTCTTTGCCATCTTTAAATATTGTTCCTGTTTCTGGTTTATAAAGGCCAAACAAAATACTCATTAGGGTTGATTTGCCAGCACCATTCTCTCCTAGTAGCGCGTGTATTTCGCCTTTTTTTACCTGAAGAGTGACATCATCGTTTGCTTTTATACCAGGAAATACTTTTGTAATGTTGCGCATTTCAATTACATAGTCCATGTATTTCACTCCTTATTGCTTGTTTTTAACTTCAAAATATAAATATATTATTTAATAATTCATATGATTATCACGTTTACTCATTATGTATTATAAATCCATTATTCTATTGAATTAATTAAGAAATCACTATTTTTACATTATAACTTTGTTTAGCTACAGTACATTTTTGCTTTATATAATCAAGAATATCAGGTTATACTGAGTAATCGTTATTTAGTCTGAGTTTTATTTAGTCTGAGTTTTATTTAGTCTGAGTGTTATTTAGTCTGAGTGTTATTTAGTCTGAGTTTCAATAATTTTAAAGCGAACTAAATATGTTTTGTATTTATCTTATCAATAATTAATATATGCAATAACAGAAAGGTGCTCGAAGGCACCTTTCTGTAAATTGTCAATTTTCAAAATAAATCTTATTTTATTTCTGTAACTTTAACAAGCATTACGCCTAAATCTTTAAGTGCTACAGCTTTATCGCCTGCTTTATCTGTTTTGATATTGCTTGCGGTTTTGTCTGTATCATTTACGAGTTTAGCAAATATTGCATCATATGCAGCTTGATTAAATGTCTTGAATTTAGAGAAGTCTTTAGGTAAGCTAATTCCGCCTGCTTTTGCATCAAGAATAATGCTCTTTCCGCCTTGGAATGTGCCAGCGTAATATTCTTTGACTGCTTCGTAAACTGAATCGCCAAGCATTTTCATAGCTGAAGTTATTACTGTTGCTGATTCAGCAGACTGATCAACATCAACTCCGATAACTTTCTTTGAAGCTGCTGAAGCAGCTGCCATTACAGAGTTGCCTGCGCCGCCTGCTGCTGCGAAGATGACTTCTGTTCCAAGATTATACCATGATGCAGCTTTAGTTTGATAATCAGGAGATGGAGCAAATCCACCAAGATAATTGTATTTAATTTCAACAGAATTTTTTGCTAGCCCTAATTCTTTTGCTGCATATTCTGCGCCCTGTACAAATCCATATCCGAAACGTATAACAGCAGGAACAGCCATACCGCCCATAAATCCAAGTTTTCTCATGCCGTCTTTAACAGCAGCATATCCAGCAAGGAATCCTGATTGTTGTTCTGCATAGAAGATAGACATAACATTCTTTTCGATTCTGAAAGTTGTGTATGTTCCATCCTGTGGGAATCCATCAAGAAGGATGAATTTAACTTTAGGATATAAATCCTGAGCTTTGAAAATTGCTGGTTCAAAAAGGAAACCAGGTGTTACAACAACTTTAGCACCACCGTTAACAGCAAGTGTAATTGTTGCTACATAAGCGTCTGTTGTTTTCTCTGTTGGTTGATAATACTTGTAAGTAATGCTCTTTTCTTTGGCATACTTTTCGAGACCTTCCCATGCGCCTTGGTTGAATGACTTGTCGTCAATTGTTCCAACGTCAGTTACAAGTGCAAGTTCATAGGTGTTTGATGCCTGAGACGATACGGCAGTTGATGAAACGGGAGTGCTTGAACCCATACTGGTTGTCGCAGGAGTACATGCTACTAATGAAGAAACAAGGAACAGAGATGTAAGAATTAGAGAAATGATCTTTTTCATAAATGACCTCCTTAAAATAATTAGCTTTGCTACTTTCGAACTTTCGATGCAGCATGTATATAATTTTACTATTATATTTATAAATTACAAGACTTATTTTTGTGAATATGCAATATTTTGTCACAATTTTCTATTTTTTTTATATTTGTTTTAAATCAGCAGAAATAATTTTTTAATAAAATAAATTTAATTTTTGTTTGAGTATAAAACTATATTTGCATCATTTTTAGTAATTTTTTACAATATTTTTCATTACATGAACTTATGAAAGAAATTGCATGGCATAATTTCAAATTAATAACACTCCCTAGCACTTTATATCACTTAAAGTTTTAAGTATTTCAATCTCACAAGAACCCAATTGTGAAAATCCAATTTTCATTTATCCAAATAACAACAACCGCACTCGCAGAATTATCACTTTAAAAGCAATCCCAAATAACTTTCTCCATCCGTTTGCCCATCAACACCAAAATAATCAAGTATAGTTGCAGCAATATCAGAAAAACATTTACGAGTACCTAAGTTTATGGGACTTATTTTTTTGCCATATAGAAGCATTGGTGTGTATTCCCTTGTGTGATCAGTACTTGGGAACGAGGGGTCACATCCATGGTCAGCTGTTATAAGAAGGATGTCTTCTGGCAAAAGCCATTCGCAGATTTGTTTGATAGCCTTATCAAAGACACTTATAGCTCTGGCATACCCATCAATATCATTTCTGTGCCCGTAAAGCATATCGAAATCAACAAGGTTAAGAAAACACAAACCATTAAAAGGAATCTTTGTTTGTTCAAGAATTCGCTCAATACCCTCGCTGTTACTTTTTGAAACGACTGTCTGGGTGACGCCACTCCCCGCAAAAATATCGGTAATTTTGCCAATTGCAATTACATCAAACAAGTTTTCTTTAAGATAATCAAGCATTGTTTTCTTCGGCGGTAAAAGCGAGAAATCGTGACGGTTAGGTGTTCTTTTAAAATTCCCTAATTCCCCGGCAAATGGCCTTGCTATTACTCTACCTACTCCATGCTTTCCAACCAAAATTTTCCTTGCTATTCTACAGAATTCATACAGATCTTCAAGTGGTACAATCCCTTCATGTGCGGCAATCTGGAACACGCTGTCAGCCGATGTATAAACTATAAGACTTCCTGTTTTAACATGCTCATCTCCAAAGTCTCTTATAACATCAGTGCCAGAATAAGGCTTGTTGCAAAGAGTCTTTCTTCCTGTCTGTTTTTCAAACTCAGAAATTACTTCCGTAGGAAATCCCTCCGGATAGGTAGGAAGTGGATTTGCGCTAACAACACCTGCTATTTCCCAGTGACCGATTGTTGTGTCTTTACCCTTTGATTTCTCTGTCATTCTGGCATAGGCTGCCTTTGGATTTAAATTTAAAAATTCATCTCCAAAAATGTTATTTACACCATCAATGTTAAAAAGGCCTAAATCAGTGAGGTTTGGAACAATAAACTCCTTGCTTGTAGAAATCCCTCGTAGAGTATTACTCCCTGCATCACCATACAGGAAAGCATCTGGCAGTTCTCCTATACCAAAGCTATCGAGAACAATGAGAAACACTCTTTTGCTCATAAATTAATATCCCCCAGTTTCTTTAACTCCGTTATCGCCTTGGGCTTTTTTGATCATTTTAATTATTGAACTTGTGCCAAGCCTTGAAGCTCCAATATCCAAAAATTCCAAAGCAACTTCCAAGCTCTTAATCCCGCCTGCCGCCTTAATCTTTACATTTGGCCCCACATATTTTTTAAATAATATCAAATCTTCTCTAGTCGCTCCACCAGTAGAAAAACCTGTGGAGGTTTTGATAAAATCCGCTCCTGAATCTGTTACGATTTTACACATACGAATTTTCTCATCTTCGGTAAGGAGACAGGTTTCAATTATAACTTTAAGTATTTTGCTGCCACATGCTTTCTTTATTTGTCTTATTTCTTCAAGTATAAAATCATCTTTACTATCCTTCAACGCACAAACGGGAATAACCATATCAATTTCATCAGCACCATTTGCGATTGCATCCTTAGTCTCAAATACTTTTGTTTGTGTCGTTTGATATCCATTCGGAAATCCGATCACTGTACATATTGCCATTTTCTCTTTGCAGTATTCCTTTGCAACCTTAACATAAAAAGGCGGAATGCAGACACTTGCGGTTTCGTACTCCATAGCCTCGTCGCATAATGCAAATATTTCGCTTTGCGTTGCAGTCTGTAATAACAAAGTATGGTCAACTGCATTTAAAATTCTCTTCGTGTCCATTTTTGTTTCTCCTTTCGATAATTAGTTAGCTTTTTGTTATTTCTTTGAAATAACTTCACTTGTTTCTACTTTTAGTATTGTGTCTTAAAACTCTCATACCATTGTTATAATCAATACATTTAAATTGTTAAAAATCATTTTGGCATAAAAATCGCATTGACTTATAATTCACAGTTAATTATTAGTCCAACAATTATTATACCAAACAAATCTAGAATAATTATATATAATTTTGAGTCCGCAACATTTGTCAATTTTACTTTTTCATATATTTTTATTTAGTTAATGTAAATATTTACTTTCAAATTTTCTAATAATCTTATTATGGTAATTTTGAAATAATTCGAGAAAAGTATTTGGCAAACCATTCATTGTCCAATGTCATCTTCTAATCTTCTTGAAATCAATACAATAGAAAAAGGCACAAAGCAAATCAACAATCTGCTTCGTGCCATTTTTATTAATTATTGTTTTTGATTTCTTTACTTGCTAAGCAATTATATTTTTATTTCAATTACTAATTTGCAACTATACAATTGCGTTTGATATTCTACTGCTAATTTTCTTTATGTTTTAATGAATTCCTTAATTTCTAAAATTCCATCTTAACATTTATAAGAATTAATCTTTAGCATCAAAATTATTCGACAATTTTATTCTTTCTTCTTAAGGAAGAATAAAGCTGCTGCGATAGCAACTGCAGCAAATATAAAAATTACTACTGGCCATGGAGATGCTTTGTCACCGGTCGCAGGTGAAATTCCATTATTGAATGTCTTTACTTCAGATGAAAAGACTATATTCCCTGATTCATCTTTAGTATATGATTTATAAAAATATGTCAATCCTGGTTCAAGGCTTGTAAGGTCAACTGTATAGCTACCATCAGACTGTTTGATTGCTTTAACGTTTACTGAATTTGTGAAATCACTATTCGTTGCGAAAGCAATTCCAGTTTCAACAAAATTTTCGTCAGTAATATCGAGTTTGATTGAAGCTGTGGAACCAGATTTGAGTGAAAGAGTATCTACAACTTTAACATCGCCGGTTCCTTCTTTATTAATCGACAAATTAAAATCTATTTCTACGTCCATCAGGAATGGGAAAGAATCGAAAGCTATAAGGTTTTCTTCATCTTCTTTTGTTTTCATCGTCATTTTTACAGCTGTTTCATAAGAAGTACTTCCTGTTTTTTCGAGCGAATAGTTGAAATTAACATCGATTGTTTTATTCATATCAGTTTTAGTCATATTCATAATGTCAATAAAATCGGCTTTATCCATTTCGATTTGTTCAGTATCAGTTGTATCCATTTCATTGATTAAATCAATTACTGACTGTTTTGTCTCAGCTCCCGAGAACAACAAGCTGAGCTGCTCATCAGACATTCCATTAACGATTGTAATTAAAGATGATTTTAGAAGTTCGCCATTATCCATCATGTAAACAAAAGTTTGTGACACTGCATCTATCATGTCCCCTGCATTCATATCGAGAACATACTTGCTGTTATTTTCTTTTTTAACTGCAGATAATGAAAATTCTTTGAAAAATGTATTAATCATTTCATCCATTTCAATTGTCTGTGAATTTGTTAATGTATCAATTACATATGCAGAGTCAAGTATGCCAATCAACTGTGCTTGTGTTGTATCAAACATTTCGAGAGTTGTAGCGCGTTCATCAGCGTTGTCAATGTAATCTTGTTTCTCAATTTGGCCTTCAATTATTCCTTCAGCATAGCCTACATCATAACCTGCTTCATAATCAGGTGTTCCGCCGTCTTCATTTGGTGTCACCTCCCCAAAATATCCGTCTTGCATGCCTATGTCGAACCCTTTTTCGTAACCGGTAAAGTAGTCATCAGAAGCCAATGAATCAATTTCATAACTCGGCATTCCTTGTGGTTCATCTGCAAAAGATTCTCTCA
This sequence comes from Saccharofermentanales bacterium, assembly GCA_038326615.1. Lineage (GTDB taxonomy): Bacteria > Bacillota > Clostridia > Saccharofermentanales > UBA5734 > JBBQKF01. Next base: position 12,288 of record JBBQKF010000004.1, read on the forward strand.
TTGAATCAAAATAAGATTTGATTAGGTCATCGACATTAAATTTGCCATATTCTACTCCATCAACAGTTTCTTCATCTGTATATTCCATTAAGAAGGAATCAAGAAATGTCTTATCAATTAATAGTGTCTTATCATTAAAAATAATTTTAATTATGGGTGTCTTTAATCCTTCAGCATCAACTGAATCAGCAAAAAATACAATTTTATTTGCTAATTTGCTTATTGATCCGCTATATTCAATTTTACCTTCTAATAGTGAAGGAGCCATGACCATAAGTGAATCGAGACCCTCTGGTAAATCACCATTCATAATGTCTTCAGGAATTGTTGTCACATCTTGAATTTCTGATATAACTTTCTTTAAACCCATCCTCTTTGATATAGGCAATGCGGGTGTTGGTTCAATAGGAGAAATATAATTTTCGTTGAATTCATACTTGTTCATTTTCGCTTCGAAGCTGCCTTCAAATTTGAACTCAGTGAGCTTGGACATTGTCTTTAGTGTTCCAAGAAAGCTCAATTCATCGAAATTACAACCTGTGAATGTAATTGTAAATGCTACGAGTAAAATTGTTGCAAGAATTTTCTTTTTCATGTTATGCCCTCTTTCTTAATTCTTAAATCTAAATTATAGCAATATACCTGACTAAAGATATTATGTAGTCGGCACCTTGCTAATTATAATGCTATCCAAGAATTTTTGCAATACCTTTTATTGTAATTTAACAAATATTTTCGCATTTTTTTGTTGTAATTATTTTTATTTTCATCTATTCATATCACTGTTTTGTTTTTACAATTTTAATAATTTTCGAATAAGTCTACTGCATTTACTCAATATTCACTTAAGTTAGAATTCTAGTTCGATTTTACAACGCACTATTCATTTTCATATTTGTGTGAAATTAACAAATTGCTAGTCTATTAGCTGTCCACAACAATTTCAACATGCCGAAACCTATATTTATCTTCAAGCTCTTTCATTTGAACAACTATAAATAAGAAAATCCCTATACTCATTATAATGTCTCCGACACTTAGCATGGCTGGCAATGGATAAGGCTTTGGGACAGGTATTATATCGCTAAGAAAAGTAAATTTCGTATTCATATCAACAAGCATATGATTTAAATCTAATCTATTAGATTTTATTTTTGACATATCATACCCAGAAAATGCAAGTCCATCTTTAGATACAGGCATTAGCCCAGAATTTGCGAAAACAACAATAAAATTCAAAATAATTCCTGATAGCACAATGTACATAGGCCAACTTTTTCTGTTAAGCCAAACACCAACCGCAATCATGAGAAATGACATTAAAAAAAACACTGGAGCTACCGCAGTCATGCTGTCCTGAACATTTTTCTCAAAAGGCAATCTAAATAACACAGGGAAATTACGAAGCAGTAGTCCTCCAAATATAAAAACAACCCCCTTAAGAGGAGTAAGTGTCATGTTTTTTATATTTCCTTTGAACAAATATCCTGCAATTATTGCCAGAATGACAGTTTCAATTAGCATCCAGATTAAATACCTCTTGCTTCTTTTTCGTTAGTTCAACAAAAGCCTTAGTTAGTTTTGGATTAAATTGGGTTCCTGAATTTCTTTCAATTTCCGCTACAGCATCTTGAAAATTCATAGGAGTTCTGTAAGAGCGATTTGATGTAATTGCGTCATATACATCCGCCAATGAAAGAATGGCTGATTCGGTGCTAATGTTCTCGCCAGCAAGATGGTCAGGATATCCGCGACCGTCGTATCTTTCATGATGATGACGGATGATTGTTGAAACATCCCTAAGAAAATGGACATTATGAATTATATCAGCACCGATTATAGGATGTTGCTTAATTTGTTCATACTCCTCATTAGTAAGAGATGTTGTTTTTTTTAATACAAGGTCACTTATTCCGATTTTTCCTATATCATGTAAAAGTGCTGCCATTCTTATGTTTTCAACTTTATTCTCTGGAAGTTTTACAAAACGGGCAAGTTCAACCGCATAGTTTTCTACTCTTGATGCGTGCTCACCTGTATATGTGTCTTTTGCTTCGGTCAATTTATTAAAGGCTTTGATTGTTTCAAGATATGTTTCACGGAGGTCTGTGTACTGTTTAAAAGAGAAACGGGCCAATAATAGTGGGCCTAAAAACAACAAAACTGCCCATATCCCATAACTACCATAAGCGAGAAAGAGAATGATACCCATTGTTCCAACCAGCAGGACGTTAATAAGAATACCTCTCATGTTCGAAATCCAGACATATAGATATGGTTGTTTTCTAAGTAATGCAAAGAAGAAAGACATAATAGCACTATTCAAAACCGTATACAAAGTAACAACAATCAAAGTAAGTCCTATGTTGAACTTACCCGGAACACCACCAAGCAAAGAGTATATAATGCCCGACACACCTATCGCAAGAACACTTTGTGCAGCATTAAATGCTGTTTTGTATATTGGAGTGTTAAAAAGATGAGCAATTTTATTTTGCTCAGGTATTTTAATAATACGGAAGAGAAACCCTGCGCCTGTTACAAGAGTTCCAACTAAAGGTCCCTCTGCAATAAGAGCCGCAAGAACAATAGCAAGACTTACAGAAAGCCCCATTCCACTTGGCAATCTGAGAACAAGAGATTCGGTGATAACTGCAAGTGCTGCCCAGAAAAGGAATAGTCCTATGTTTATTGGCCTTGCTTCATTTTGGGCAACAACAAAAAACATCACAACAATTGACATCAAAATGATAAATGAGATATAAAATTTTACTTTTAACGGCAGTTTCATTACTGACCTCGATGCTCTGTCAGATTAGTGACTTAGCTTTACCAAAAAGGCAAAAGCAATGGTAGGGGCAGTGGTAGTGTCCTAAGTTATTTATTAGTCCGGTTAATGCAACATTCTTTAGATTAGTACCAAGAAAAACTTGCGCCAGCTGTTAAAATAATAGCAGCTAGAGTTGCAATAACATAAATAACTTTTTTCATCGAATATAGCCCTCCTTCTAGGTTTCTATGCTTCTTCGCTAAGTTAAAGCATGCTATATTCGCTTCGCTAGGGTTAAAATTATTTTTTTATTTTTACGGCATAACCGGACTAATCTTCGCTATATCTCTCAATCAAAGGATTAATTGCGTCCATTACAGCTCTTACAACACAGTCAAATGGGTCATGTGTAAGTATTGCTGATCCACAGAATTCAACGCTTTGATCCTCACTGTATACTGTAAGTGCTACAACAACAGTTTTAATGTTTGCTATATCTATCATCTTTATATCATCTAAAGACATAATATTTTCTTCTTGGAGGAATTGCTCTACTGCAAGAATAGCAGCTTCTCCTGTGAGCCTTAAGCAAAGTGTAGCATTATTCATTCCAGTTCTCTCTCCAAAAAACTCTTCTTGATCTTTCTCGAGTGTAACTTTTACAAAATATTTTGACTGCTTACTTGTGCGTTCAATACTCTTTATTTTAAGGCGCCTCTCAAGATTTGTCTGTGAGGTATCTTTAACCTGTGCAATGCTAATTTTCTTATAATCTATTTCCATTCCGTATACAGCTGCAAGTATTGACTGGATATCTCTAGAAATTTGTTTGGCACTACGGGATTCATTTGCAACAATATGAACTTCTTTAATATTTTCATTGTCCCCAAAGAGAATCCTGCAATTTATGACTGACTTTAAATTTTTTATAAGATCTTCTATTTCTCTGATATCCATAATTGCCTCCTTACACCTATTTACCGACAATCGCAAAATGATTTTATGATTATTATACTTGATTAACTATTAAAAAAAATTGTTTTACGATTACAGTTTTGTGACAATATTTGGTGTTTTGTTACTTTAAGGTTATCTTTTTGCAATATTCGAGGCAATATCTTCTTCATATTATTAAAATAATTGCAATAAACTTTATTTATTATCGCAAATTTTAGATTTTCAGCAAATATTTAAGTTTTTATTTGATGATGTATCAAACAAAGTTGCACTTGTTATTTAATATTCTATATTGCTTATACTAATATCGCACAATATTAAAAATAAATCAATCCCAAAAAACAATAAACTTCAAATCTTGCAACAAACGGTGAAATGTTATACACTAATGTTCGATGTAGTGGTTAAATGATTGTTATAAGATTCTAGAATGTTTTATAATCAATAGTTTTAATTCATTAGAAAATTTGGTTAGATTAAGATTTTTACTTATTTGCAACAAAAATTATGAAAGTCCTTTATTTTTTGTTATGAAGCGGAAGGCTGGAATAATTGTTCATGGCAATTTGATAGAAAACAAAATCTAATAGAAATATGGATTTAAAAAGAGAGGGAAAGCGAATATGAGAAAGAAAATCAAAACAAATATGTATACCTATGCGAATACGAATATTGATATGAATACGAATAGTGATATGAACACGCATAAAGACATGGATTGGAATATTAATATAAATTTGAAAACGAAAATAAATTCAAGAAAGCTGATTTCCCTGTTGCTTGCAATTATTCTATTAACGTTTGCTTTGTCTTCATGCAGACCACCAAAGACAAATGTTTCTTCTTCTGAAAATTCGCAGGCTAATTCATCAAATAATTTAACGATAGTAACCTCATTTTATCCAGTCTATGTAAATGTAATAAACGTGACTAATGGCATTTCTAATGTTAAAGTAATAAATATGACAAGCGCCCAGACAGGCTGCCTCCACGACTACCAACTGAAACCACAGGACGTCAAAAGTCTTGAGAAAGCAGATGCTTTTGTAATAAACGGAGCTGGAATGGAAAGTTTCATTAGTGATATACTTTCACAGCGACCAGGGCTTAAAGTGATTGATACAAGCAAAGGAGTCAGCACACTGAAAGATAGCGATGGCTCAATAAATCCTCATGTCTGGGTAAGTATATCCAATGCTATGATTCAGGTAAAAACAATAGCTGATGAACTTTCACTGCTTGATCCTGCAAACGCAATAGAATATAAGAAAAATTCCTCTCTTTATCTTTCAAAGCTAAATACCCTTCGGACTAGTGCTCAGAGTGAATTATCGAAATTAAAAACAAGAGATATAATTACATTTCATGAAGCTTTTCCTTATTTCGCTAAAGAGTTTAATCTCAATATTTTAGCTGTAATAGAAAGAGAACCCGGCTCTGCGCCCACCGCAAAAGAACTTGAAGAAACAATCTCAATAGTAAAAGCATCGAAAGCCAAAGCATTATTTGCAGAACCACAATATACTTCAAAAGCTGCCCTTACTATTGCTCAGGCAACTGGTGCAAAAGTTTATATACTTGACCCTGTTGTTACGGGGGATGCCACTCTTGATGCTATCGACAATTACATAATTGTAATGCGAAAGAACGTTCAGACTCTCAAGGAAGCGCTTGGCTAGCATACAATAAAACGAATTTTCAGCAAAGTAATGTTGCACTTAATAAAGTAAAATTATAGACTTCCAGGTTTTGTTATTGTATTATATAAAATAGATTAGTTAGAAGCTGTTGTTAATAAAATTATTTCAATTTTTGAGATGATTGAAATACTTAGAAACTTCACATTATAATCAATTTGATTGTTTATACTGATTTATTATGTTGTTTTGTAGAGAGGTAAAAATGAGTAATGCAAAGAGATCGTCAAATAACAAAGCTAATTTTAAATCGTCATCGCCTGATTGCATCGTTGATGACTCTATAATTAAGTGTTCCAGTCTTTGCTGCACAAAAATCGAAAAGCTGAATGTGCGTTTTTTTGGTACAACAATATTAGAAAATATAAATTTGCATATACATTGTGGAGAACTAACTGCAATCATCGGCCAGAATGGAGCCGGTAAGAGCACTTTGTTAAAAGCAATGCTTGGAGAAATTTCTCATACTGGCGAGTTTTCATATTTTGACGAAAAAGAAATTCGAACGGGTTCACCACTTATTGGGTACGTACCTCAACACTTGATTTTTGACAGGAACACACCTGTTAGTGTTCTTGATTTATTCATGGCTTCAAACATAAAGGCTCCGATTTGTTTTAAGAAAAATAAAACAATTAAGAAAAGAGTTCTTGAAAGTCTTTCTATAGTTAAAGCCGAACATGTAATTAACAGAAAACTCGGGGTATTATCAGCTGGCGAATTGCAGCGCGTTCTTCTTGCCCTTGCACTTGATCCTATTCCGGATTTACTTTTACTCGATGAGCCGGTTTCGGGTATTGACCAGAATGGTCTTGATATGTTTTATAAAATTCTATCAGAAATAAAATCAAAATATGATCTATCAATAATTCTTGTTTCTCATGATCTCGACTATGTAAGACAATATGCAGATCGTGTAGTTTTACTTAACAAAACAATACTTATGAGTGGTATACCTGCTGATGTATTTGCTAATGAATTAACTGCCAAAACCTTCGGGATGGCCTGGGCAAGAGACCGCGCGGGCAAAGGAGACAGTGATGCTTGATTTTATATATAGAATAATTGATATTATTTTCCCTTTTACGTGGTCAGAATCCGATTTTATGAAAAATGCATTAATTGCAATAATCCTTGCAACTCCTCTTTTTGGTTTACTAGGAACAATGGTCGTCAATCAAAACATGGCTTTTTTCTCGGATTCTATCGGTCATAGTGTTTTTACCGGAATTGCTGCTGGGACAATTATTGGCCTTGCCAATCCAACATATTCAGCAGTTATTTTCTCAATCTTATTTGCGATTATCATAACAATAATAAAAAACAAAAGCCAGTCATCAGCAGATACAGTAATCGGCGTTTTTTCATCTATCGCGATAGCACTAGGAATTGTTCTTTTGTCATTCCGTGAAGGATTCGCAAAATATTCTTCATATTTGATTGGTGATTTACTAAGTATTACAAAGCAGGAAATCGTAATATTATTTATTGTTTTTGTAATAATTATTATAATCTGGAGTCTTATATATAACCGACTCCTTCTTTCAAGCATTAATTCATCTCTTGCAAGTAGCCGTGGCATCAAGACATTACCGTTGGAACTTTTGTTTACGTCAATAATAGCAGTTATTGTAACAATTTCAATACAATGGGTAGGCCTTCTTATAATAAATTCGCTGCTAGTATTGCCAGCTGCGACAGCAAGAAACCTTGCACGAAACGTCAGACAGTATTCAATCATCTCTATTGTTCTGGCTCTATTTTCTGGCGTTACAGGCCTTATTGTATCATATTATTTAAACACTGCAACAGGCGCTACAATTATATTAATTTCTGGTATTTTGTTCTTCATGTCATTTTTCGCTAGGAAAAAGGCATAATACAATTTCAAATTGTCTTTATATAGAATTAATTTGATTCGGTTTTTCAAATTTTTGAATTAATTGGAACTTAGATTCTCGATAAACTTAAAACAAGGCAATGTCAAGGTTTCTTGACAAAGTTTTGATGATATTATTATCTCTTAGAGCTAGCGTGTTATAAAATTTTCATATTTATTAAAACAATAAAAAGAGAACGAAAATGATATTTTGTACCAGAATCGTTCTCTTTGCCTCGTTTCGTTATTAACATAACTTTACTTATCTGTCATAATTAACGTAAATACTATCGTTAATATAAATTTTAAAATAGTAATTAACATAGATTCCACAAAATTATAATGATTTTATGAATTATAATTAATTTCTAGTTTCCTCAATACCCAAGTATTAGCTACCATGAATATTATTTGTAACCGTAAAGGAATCTTGCAAAAGGACTATTAGAAGGTATTACAAGTTTTGTGTTATCCTTTATTGTCAATTTGTATGCTTCGAGAGTATTATAGAATTCATAAAAATCCTTGTCTTTCCCGTATGCGTCATTAAATATTTTTGCTGCAGATGCGTCTCCTTCACCTTTAAGTGTTTCGGATTTTTTATTAGCTTCTGATAATAATATCATGATTTGTTTATCCGTATCTGATCTTGCCTTAAGGGCATCCTCGTCACCTTCAGAGCGGAACTGTGCGGCAATACGTTCTCTTTCGGTAATCATACGTTTATACACGCTGTCATAATTTTCTTCAGGAAGGTCAGTTCTTTTTACGCGTATGTCGAAAACCAATATTCCGTATGCTCTCATATTGTCTGAAACTTGTGTAGCAAGCTCATTTTGCATTTTTTCTACTTCTTCTTTGCTAGTTATCAAAGTGTTTGAATCCATTTTACCAACTTTTTCATTCATCATTGAGTAAAGAATGTCATCAAGACGCTTTTGAGCTTCTTCAACCCTTCCCATTGTAATTTCAAACAAAGCTGGGTTTTCAATTCTCCACTGAGCATTGTTATCAAATATCAATTTCTTTTTGTCTGATGTTATTACCTGTCTTGGCGCTGTATCATAAGTAAGAAGCATATTGCTGTACTTTTTTACAGTATCAATAATTGGTAATCTAAATTTAAGACCAGTCCCGTAATAAACTTTTGCGTCATTTAACTTTGCATCTCCTGCAGCTAGTCCCTTAATTACAGTTTGTGCGTTTGCTTCTGATTTAACGTAAACTGATATTATTTTACCGAAACGCATAATTGCCGCTGATTCTTTTTCGTTAACCTGAAAGGTGCATAAGGCAAATCCAATCAGTAGAACCGCAATAACTGTTAGTATAATTATGTTTCTCTTTTTCATTACTTTGCTCCTTTCATTTATTTCGCAGCTGATGTTGTAGCGCCAGAAATCGGAAGAAATTTCAGCACATCGCCGTTGTCGTTCATTATATAAACTTCTTTGACTTGAGGAAGAATTATCTTAATGGCCTCAAGATAAAGCCTTGTTTTTGTTACTGCTGGATTCATTGCGTATTCTTTCTGAATCGATAAGAATCTTGCAGCAGCACCTTGAGCTTCATTAATTCTTTGTTGTTTATATCCTTCTGCCAGATTCAACATTTGTTGAGCTTCACCTCTGGCAATAGGTAATTTCTCATTTTCATATTTTTTTGCTTCGTTGATTTTTGCGTTCTTATCTTCTTTTGCTGATGCAACTTCAAGAAAAGCTGCTTTAACTGGATCCGGCGGCATAGCGTCTTGGAGTTGGATAGCGGTGATTGTCAGTCCAAAATCATACTTGTCGCATATTTTTTGCAAAGATTCACGGATTTCAAGCTGTATTGTTTCTTTCTTGTCAGTCAGGATATCATCAAGGGTATGCGATGCAACAACGCGACGATATGCGGCTTCCGTAATCGTTCTTAAGGAACTCTCCTGCTCATCAACATTGAAAAGATATTTATAGCTATCAAATATTTTGTACATAACTGCCCAGTCTGCAATTACGAGATTTTCATCTGCAGTAAGCATTCTAGCTTCAATTAAAACATCTGTTGCCTTCTCTTCTCCTGCACTTCTGTAACCAAATTCCATGCGGCGAATTCCTTCAACGTCAACAATAATTTTTTGTTCTAGAAATGGAAGTTTAAATTTAATACCTGCATCCTTTTCTGTTCTTACATGCTTTCCAAACAATGTTATAACAGCCTCCTCGTTAGATTTGAGGAAATAAATATTTGATACCAGTACTATTGCGACTACAATAACCACGGCAATCCAAAAAACTGTCTTTTTCGGAAATTTGCTATTTATACCATTAGCCTTAAACGAATTTACAAAATCGTTTACTTGTTCACTTGAACTCATTTTTGTTCTCCTTTCGATCCACTACCATATAATTATCTATCTAATAAATAATACTCTTATGATTTTATATTTTTTTGGTCCTATTTACAACTATATATTTAAAATATAAATGATTTTATTTGATTTTATTTGATTTTTATTTAATTTTTTATAATTTTTTATAATTTTATTTACTTTTGCCTTGATTTTAATGGGTTTTTTACTAGTTTTTTTCATGTCTGATTACTACTTTTATAATAAAAAGTCATGCGAAAGCAATTATTTCGTGTAATTATGGATAGATTTGTGTCATTTTTATATGAATTATATATATTTTCATGAATATTTGAAAATAGTTCTTGTCAATATGACAATTTTGTGTTATATTTATGGCAAGGTCATTGTCATGAATCGAACTCTTGAAACTATCTACTACCTCCTTTCATTAATTAGGTTGACAGTATGTAAGGCTAACAAGATCCCAATTCAGAGAATTTTGTCCTAATAATTTTAAGGAGGCATAATAATATGCCAGATAAAACAATTTCATGTAAAGATTGCGGAGCTGAATTCATTTTCAACGAAAGCGAACAAGCTTTCTACAAAGAAAAGGGATTCGAGAATGAACCACAGAGATGTCCTGATTGCCGTAGAGCAAGAAAACAACAGCGTAATAACAACGGCGGCGGCGGCGGCGGCGGATACAACCGTAACAGCAACTGGTAGAAACTAGTTTAGCTAAAATGAAAGTCTCAGCAATGAAAATTGTTGAGACTTTTTTATTTTTCTAATTTCTTTAAATTTTTGTAACTAAGTTAACCCATTCCTCTTTTTCTGATTTTATATTGCTTTGTTGTTTTATTTCTTTATTGATTTACTCTTTTAGTCCTATATTCATTTTATCGTTGTATGTATCTACCATTCTAATTTTTTACTGTTTCTAGTTTTACTTTTATGTTTTATTGTTTCAATTTCTTTCCTTTAAGAACATTTCAAGAGCAGTCATTGGGCTGTCTTCGCCTTCTTTATTCTTTATTGGAGCAAATTCTTCTTCTCTTTTAACGCGAAGTAATGCAATATCGGGAACTCTGTCAAATGAATCGAAAATAAATGCTTCGAATTTAATACTGTTTGGCTGTTCAGGATCTATTTTCTCACCTGTATGGAGTAAATAAGGTGTTTTCTTTTTTGCAATGTGGTAAGGTAAAGGTGTTTCTGCAATTTCATCTAGAATATCCATATTGAAAACATACATTACAATCCCGATATCGCCGTATAAATACTCCCCATTTACGCCTCTATCTTTTGCGTCTTTATGCGAAATTTCAGTGTATTCAACGTAAGACGGCTTGCCATCTTTGTAACAGAAAACTCCTGCCTTCTCATCAAAGCTTCGTTTTAGTGCTGATTTACTAGAAATTAATTTGCTAGATTCTATGGAAAATCCTATAAAAATAGGATCGGCTACTTTAACCAAAGCATTATCGATTCCACAGACAAAAACTCTTTTTACACCTTGAGTTTTAAGCCATTCATAATTTCCAGACTTCTTAAGAGATGAGAAAATTCCACCATTGCCATTTGGCCCATTCGCAATTCCATCTTCATTAACCAGAATTTTACCACCAAAATCTATTATAGGTAACATATCCTGTTGGAAAAAATGAATTTTCTCACTGTCATATCCAAAAAATTTATTTTTTTGAAAAAATTCAATAGTCGCTGAATTATTTTCCTCACTAGTCATTATCAACCACGGAATTGCAAATCCAGTTTTTTCTTTAAGAGCCAACAGCTGTCCGCATTGTATCTCAAATAAAGATTTAGGCGGATTTGTTTCAAGCATAAATGTGCCCTTAGGTCCATTATGTCCAAGCCTCGTACCTTGCCCTCCGGCCATAGTTATAACTGCAACTTCACCATTTCGTATAGACTTAAGGCCTTCTTCTATAAGGTAATTAGTTTTATCCGAGTTTAACAATGAGATATCGGTGCTTTTCATAGGGGTTAAAATGTCACGTTCAATAACATTGCCCAAATTTTTATATAAGTCCTCATATAAAGCGTTTATACCTGGAAAATCACTCTTGATAATCTGCTTAGCGAGCGAATCAGCCTTTGGTGAAAAAATCGGCTTCAAATAATCGATTAGATGTCCCTGATTATTTTTTTTACAATAATCAATTGCTTGCTTGACTCTCTCTGACATTGTCTGAAAATTTCCTTTCGCTTTTCAAGATATAAACTTTTAATACTTATTAAAGTCACGATTCTTATTAAGAATTAACATATTAACAAATTTAGTAAGTTGGATGTTATTTAAATTAAGCAATCAAGCTATTCTATTCTATTCTATTCTACTCTACTCTATTCTATTCTATTCTATTCTATTCTATTCTATTCTATTCTATTCTATTCTATTCTATTCTATTCTATTCTATTCTACTCTACTCTACTCTACTCTACTCTACTCTATTCTATTCTATTCTATTCTTCAATTGTTATCTTTTTAATTTTCTGAGTTTCAACAGGACAATCTCTCATTCCTACTTTAGCGGAGGCAATTTCATCAAGAACATCCAGGCCTTCAACAACTTTACCGAAAGCTGCATATTGGCCATCAAGATGAGGTGAATCCTGGTGCATGATAAAGAATTGTGATCCTGCTGAATTTGGCGAGGCACTTCTTGCCATAGAAATGACTCCACGTGAATGTTTAATAGGATTATCTACTCCATTTGATTTGAATTCTCCAAGTATCTGGTATCCTGGGTTTCCGGTTCCAGTTCCTTGAGGGCATCCTCCCTGAATCATAAATCCTTTAATTACTCTGTGAAAATTCAATCCGTCAAAGAAACCTTCTTTAACCAGCTTGATGAAATTTTCAACAGTTACCGGCGCATGCTCAGGATAAAGTTCAAGTTTAATTATTCCACCTTTTTCCATTTCAATAATAACCATTTTTTTACCTCTTTCTATTGTTTTACTAATTTAATAACTTATTGTAAAATTTTTCATATTTTGAATTTATTTTATTATTTATTATAATTACTTCATTTACTTACTTCATTTTAACATAAAACTGTTTGCAGTATTTGGTTATTAACCCTATTCATAGTATTAAAAATTAATGTTTTTTAAATCTCTAAGATCGAGGCTTAAAGCTTTATTTTAAAGAGAAATACTATTATATCTACTTCTAATTGCTTAAAAATTTATTAATAATGAAATACCGTATAATTTTATGAATTAATTGTAAGCTAAGATTTTTAAATTGTAGATAGTTTGTTTACCAATTAGCCTTTACGACTTTCTAATCTTCGGTCTCTTCAGATTTCTGCACTGGTATTTTCTTTTCAGGAAATAATTTCGTCAATGCTAACGTAAATAAATATATGATTCCCAATGCAATAAAAATCCCAAGCATTCCTTTTCCCATAACCTTAAGAGCAACTATAATATTATCCATGATTCCTCCTTTGACTTTATACCCATTTAATCTTAACAAATTCACGAAATAATTTGTAACTAATTTTTTAATATGATATTTCTATAATATCATGGTTATCTTTAACAGCAGTTTTTTGTGATTACCTCAAATTTCAATTCTAATCCTAAAAAGCTTATATGATTGTACATTATTTTATCGAAATTAACTTATCAATCTGCAACTTTTACTTCGGCAAACTCCCAACAAGGTAAATTATAAGTCCGCCTGCAATAACAGAAGCAATCTGACCTGCAACATTTGCACCTACTGTATGCATAAGTATGAAATTTTGATTGTCTTCTTTAAGTGCCATCTTGTGAATAACTCGAGCTGACATTGGGAAAGCCGAAATCCCGGCAGCTCCAACCATGGGGTTCATCTTTTTCTTTGTAAACAGATTCAAAAATTTAACGAAGAAAACTCCGAATACGGTGTCAAAAATAAAAGCTAGAAGACCAAGTCCCAAAATTAAGAAGGTTTCTTTAGTTACAAAATCCGCTGCCTGCATTTTTGATGCAATCGTAATTCCAAGAAACAGCGTTATAAGATTAGCAAGTTCGTTTTCGGCTGTTTTAGAAATAGAACTTAAAACGCCACATTCACGAATCAGATTTCCAAACATCAACATGCCTATCAAAGAGAGTGATGATGGTGCTATGAGACCTGCGATTATGCAAACACCTATAGGAAATAGGATTCTTGTTATTTTTGAAACTTGCTTGGGGTGATATTCCATACGAATTAGTCGTTCTTTTCTTGTTGTAACAAGCTTAATTGCAAATGGCTGTATGATTGGCACAAGCGCCATATAAGAATAGGCAGCGACTGTAATAGGTCCTAAATATTTGCTATCAAAAAAGTTTGCAACGAAAATCGATGTTGGTCCGTCTGCCGCACCAATAACTCCGATAGATGCTGCGTCTCTTATTGAGAATTGCCCTAATCCTGCTTCGCCTAAAACAACTGCCAGAAGAAGAGTTCCAAAGATACCAAACTGTGCTGCTGCACCGAAGAAAAGCATTTTGGGATTTGACAAGAGCGGTCCAAAGTCAATCATTGCACCGATTCCAACAAATAGAAGCAATGGAAAAACTTCAGTTGCGATTCCTTTGTCAAAAAGGAAATCGATAATCCCTTCAACTTTACCAAATCCGGGTATGTTCTGGGTTACCATGCTTGAAAGGGGTATGTTTACTAAAATAGCACCAAACCCGATTGGCAATAGTAAAGCAGGTTCAAAATCCTTAGCAATGGCAAGATAAATTAAAACTGCTCCAATAATCCACATAACCACCTGCTGCCACTGTATTGCTTTAACACCAACTAATAAAAAGTTCAAAAACTCCATAGGCCCTCCAATTCTGTATTTCAAAATCTTTATTTCTATTGTTTTTCATCAATTATCCACGGTATAAGATTTTAACATAAATCACTTAGATTTAGCTACTGTTTTGAGAAAACAAATTTTACACAACTAATTTGCAATACTAAATGACTAATTTTTTCAAAAATATATGTTAAGCAGATCAATTTATCTCTTCCATCATATTTGCAGATAATCCGCCGAGTATTTTTTTGGATAATTTTTGATTAAGTGTTGGATTAGTCTTATCTTTTTAGTGGAGTAATTCGAAATATCTACGCCTTTTGGGATGACTCGACGGATCATTTTATTTATTATTATAGCCAAATATTTCCTCTTGATAAAATACTTCTTCGAGCATCAGCCCATTCGCTGGCAATGTTTTCCCTGCTAGTCTTCGGTTTTTACTTTCTATTATATATGGAATTTGGCTTGGATCAATTTTGCCTGCACCAACATAAACCAATGTTCCTGCAAGGATTCTTACCATGTTATAAAGAAAGCCGCTTCCATGAAATCTCATGAATATAACATTCCCCTTTGTTTCGATTCTAATGCTATAAATTGTCCTTATAGTAGTTTTGACTACCGATCCACTTGCCATAAAGGTAGCAAAGTCGTATTTGCCAACCAACATTTCTGCAGCAAGTTTCATTAAATCAATATTTAAATGCTTAGGAATGTGGCAGGAAAAATTTCTAAGGAGAGCAGGCCTTGTTTCTTCATTCCATATCGTGTAGCAATATTGTTTGCCTATTGTGTCAAACCGTGAATTAAAATCGGCCTTTACAATTGCAGCTTTTTTCACAGATATTTCAGGTGGAAGAAAACTGTTTAATGCAAGTGAGAACCTCTCCATTGGAATTGTTGTTTTTATATGAAAATTTGATACATGCCCTTTGGCATGGACCCCTGAATCAGTTCGACTACAACCGGTAAGCAAAACATTTTTGCCCGTCAGATTGAAAATAGCTTTACGCATCTCTTCTTGTATGGTTGGCGCGTTTATCTGACTTTGCCATCCACAATAATTAGCGCCGTCATATTCTATTAGCAAAGCTATATTTGTGGAATCGATGGCTTTGATATCGATGGCTTTGATATCGATTTCTTTATTGTCAATTACATTATTCTCATAATCTTTATTGCTTAGGTTTTTATTGTCTAGGTCTTTCTTGTCTATCTCTTTGTTATCCATAGTTTTGTTGCCCAGTTCTAATTTTTTTATTTATAGATGCTCCTATAATCGCAAACATCTTGTTAACAAAGCTATCCTTCATTGTTGTATGCTCAAGATCAATTCGAATTGAATAATTCATGATTGCTCCTTCCGACTCAATACCCTCTATTTGGCTCATAATGGTTCTCAGCGCGTTACTCTCTCAAATATATTTATGCCAAAATGCATTGTCAAGTAAATATCTCAAGCCCTACAACAACCAACATCAAAACCATACTTAATGCTATTCCTATATAATCGCTTTTTACCATCTTCATTACATGAAGTTTAGTTCTACCTTCGGCTCCACGATAACATCTGGCTTCCATAGCAGTTGCAAGTTCCTCCGCCCGCCTGAAGCAACTGACAAAAAGTGGCACAAGTACTGAGACTAGTCCTTTTGCTCTTGCTATAACACCGCCTGTATCGTACTGAGCCCCTCTGGATGACTGTGCCTTCATAATCTTATCAGTTTCTTCCATAAGATTTGGAACAAACCTGAGAGCTATCGACATCATCATAGAAATCTCATGTGCTGGGAATCCAATTTTTTGTAATGGGCTCATGATGCTTTCCATTGCATCTGCAACACCTAAAGGAGTTGTTGTTAATGTCAGAAACACTGAACTAGTAATAATCAGTAATGAAAGTCTCACTGCCATTTTAAGTCCTGCTGCAAGTCCTTCTGATGTAAGTTTCAGAGGGCCTAAAGACCATAATGCGTTACCCTGAAAAGAAAATAAGTTAAGCACAAAAGCAAATATTATAATAAACAAAATGGGTTTTAATGATAAAAAGATTTGTTTAAAAGGTATTGTTGTTGCAAAGATTATAATAATCATAACAATTCCAAAAACAGTAAATGGTATGGGCTTGCTCAAAAAGAAAAGTACAATCATAAATACAAGTGAAATCAGAAACTTCGCTCTTGCATCCATCTTGTGCAGTGATGAATCCCCTGGATAATAGCGTCCTAAGGTAATCTCTTTCATGCAATACCTCCCATGCCACTATTTTTGTTGACATAAAAAGCTCTGATAATTTCTTTTGCGCAAGAAAATGAGTCATAGTGTTCTTGATTAATACAAGAGATACTTTCCCTCATAAGAATCATAAATTGTGTAATTATTGGTAAAGACAATCCATATTTGCTAACCTGTTCATTTGACTCGAAAATTAATTGCGGAGTATCACAAGCCATCTTCATTCCATCTTTCAGGACGAGAACTCTGTTTGCAAGTTTTGCGATATCATCCATGTTGTGCGATACCAAAATTACAGTAGTGCCGTTATCACACAATTGCTTCATAAACGCAAGTATCTCATCACGACCAGCAGGATCAAGCCCTGCCGCTGGTTCATCAAGAATTAAAATTTCTGGTTTCATTGCTAAAATTCCTGCAATTGCAACACGTCTTTTCTGTCCGCCGGAAAGTTCAAATGGAGATTTTTCAAGGATTGAAGTATCAAGTCCAACAATTTCAATAGCATCGTTTACTGCGTTCGTTATCTCATCATTAGTAAATCCAAGGCATTTCGGCCCAAATGCTATATCCAAAAAGACAGTTTCTTCAAAAAGTTGATGTTCTGGGTACTGAAACAATAGTCCCGTTTTTTTCCTGATTTCCCTGATGTTTGATTTTGAAGATGTTTCATAATTGAAAACAATTACTTTTCCTGTCTGAGGGCGAATCAAACCATTAAAGTGCTGAACTAGCGTGGATTTTCCAGAGCCTGCCTGCCCAACAATCCCAAAAAGCTCTCCCTTGTTAATTTCAAAATTAAGGTCTATGATAGCTTCGCTTGCAAATATTGTTTCTTTATTATATGTATAACTTAAATCCTGAACTCTTAGAACAGGCACAAGTTCATTGTTTTCTTTTTTACTGGCATAGTCGCTTAATGAGTTGCTTTTTGCATCTGAAAGTATATGTTTTGTTTTTTCATTTATAAATTGATTATTTAAAATCGCTGATTCACATATTCTTGTGATTTCAGCAACTGCTTCTTCCTGCTTGAATGCCATTCCTGGGATTAAGGGTACATTTAAATAGTCTGAAATAATTTGTGTTATTTCAATATGAACAGGTACATCAAGTCCTTCGCTTCTCAAAAGAAGGAGATCATCAAATACTTCCCTTGGAGGTCCCTGTTTAACAATTTTTCCCTGTGACATTATATAAACGTAATCAGCGAGAATTGCTTCCTCCATATGATGAGTAATATTAATGACAGTCATGTCATTGTTTTTGACCAATGAGGACACTAGATTCATGAGGTCCTTGCGACTCAAAGGGTCAAGCATTGATGTTGCTTCATCAAGAATGCAACATTCAGGATTCATTGCAAGAATTCCCGCAATTGCAAGTTTTTGTTTTTGCCCACCTGATAAAAGATGTGGTGCAGTTTTCTTCTTAAGCTGTAACCCGACTATATTAAGTGCTTTGTCAATTTCGACTATCATTTTTTCTCTTGGCATGCCAAGATTTTCAGGGCCAAAAGCTACATCCTCTTCAACCGTCGTACCGATAATCTGATTATCAGGATTTTGAAAAACAATTCCGCATTTTCTTCGTATTTCCCATGCGCTGTTTTCATTAATTAATGGAATTCCATCAACAATCACAGTTCCCTTTGTAGGAACTTCAAGCCCGTTAATAAGTCTTGCAAGCGTTGATTTGCCTGACCCGTTTCTTCCTAAAATCGCAATGTGAGATGCTTTAGGAACAATCATAGAAACATGGTCAACTGCAGTTAGTGATTCAAGACCGTTTATTTTGTAATCAAAACAAACTTCGTTTAATTCAATAAATTTTTCCATTCTATCCTCTTTGGAAAAAGGGACTACCCCGAATTTCCGATAATAACATAACATGCATATATAATAAACATTATTTATTGAGATTTGGCAGTCAGTTATTTTCATTTTCGTGTTACATTTTTTGTATCATGTTACATTTTTTATTTTCGTGTTACACTTTTTGTTGTCATGTTACATTTTTTGTTTTCATGTTACATTTTTTGTTTTCATGTTACATTTTTTGTTATCATGTTACATTTTTTGTTTTCATGTTACATTTTTTCATATGATAAATTGATTTGTATTTACTGTTTTACTACCCATTTTATATTCAGTTCTGTAATGTTCAATTTAAAGTTAATGCCGATTGAACAAATTTTATTACCAAATTAAAGCAAAAAAGGGACGAGTCTCCCCGTCCCTATATGAGTGTTTTTCTATGCTTAAACCAATTCCAGAATTGCCATTTCGGAAGCATCACCTCTGCGTGTTCCTAATTTAATTATACGGCAATATCCTCCAGGTCTTCCGACATATTTTGGTGCAACCACGTCAAATAGTTTGTCAACAGGGTTTAAAACCTTGCCTTCACCATCATGACTCTTGCGCAGCCAGTTCATCATTTTCTTCCTTGCTGCAAGTCTTGACGGGCTATCAACCTGTACAAGTTCTTCTTTGATTTCTCTTTCAACAACGTCATATTTATTGCCGTTCTTGGATGTTTTAGAAACCAATACTTTGTGCCCTTTTGAATCTAATTTAGCAGCTGAAACTTTAATTTGCTTTGTAGAAAAATTATCTTTTTCTTTAATCGCCAATGTAATAAGTTGCTCAGCTATACGCTTAACTTCTTTTGCGCGAGCCTCTGTTGTTTCGATTTTACCATTTAAGATAAGGGTTGTAGCCATCCCCTTCAGCATTGATAAACGAACGTCAGATGGACGGCCAAGTTTTCTGTTTGCAGGCATTGTATGAAACCTCCTAATTCGTTGAAGCTTTACTCAAATTATTCTTCGATAAACGCAAGAGATAATCCAAGTTCTTCTAACTTTAATATTACTTCTTCAAGAGATTTTTTACCGAGGTTACGGACTTTCATCATGTCGTCCTCTGTGCGGGCAACAAGGTCGCCTACGGTATTAATTCCTGCTCTCTTGAGGCAGTTGTAAGTTCTTACTGAAAAATCCAAATCTTCAATAACAGTGTCAAAAACATGGTTTTTGACTTTGCCATCATCAACATCTTTGAAGCTTTGTCCACCAACTGTTTCTGTCAATGCCTGGAATAATCCAAGGTGATCACACAGAATGCCAGCGCCCAGACTTAAGGCTTCACTAACTTCGATTGTTGAATCAGTCCATACTTCGATTGTCAATTTGTCGTAATCGGTAAATTGTCCGACACGGGTATTCTCAATTGAGTAATTCACTTTCTTTACAGGAGTAAATATTGAGTCTATTGGAATAACACCGATTGGTTGGTTTGCCCATTTATTACGTTCAGCTGTATTATATCCTCTTCCTTTGTTTAAGGTTAATTCAATAAACAGTCTTCCTTCGCCATTCAATGTGGCAATTACATGATCCGGATTCATAATCTCGACTTCTTCATCGCGAACTATGTCCCCAGCCGTAACCACTCCGGATCGACCCTCCTCAGTACTGATATAAACAGTCTTAGGTCCGTCAACATGAAGTTTTGCACGAATGCCTTTAACATTAAGGATAATCTCAGTCATATCCTCGATTACGCCTTTAACGGTAGAAAATTCATGAAAAACATCTTCAACTCTGATTGCGGAAACAGCAGCTCCCGGCAAAGAAGATAAAAGAACACGTCTTAAGGAATTCCCTAATGTCATTCCATATCCTCTTTCGAGTGGTTCGATGACAAATTTTCCGTATGAACCATCTTCATTTTTTTCAAGACATTCAATTGCGGGCTTTTCTATTTCAATCATTTTATTCCTCCTTCGTATCCGTAACCTTATAACATTATGCTACAAAGCTATGTGTTACTTGGAGTAGAGCTCTACTATAAGGTGTTCCTTGACTTCGAGATCTACATCTTCTCTTGACGGTAATTGTACTAAAGATCCTGTCAATGTCTCTTCGTTTAAAGTAAGCCACTTTGGAATAGGTCTCCCTGCCAAATGCTGAAATTTAATAGATGATCTCGACTTTTCTCTTAGTGCAATTTGATCGCCTGCTTTGAGAAAGATTGAAGGAATATCTACTTTTTTCCCATTAACAGTAAAGTGCCCATGATTTACCATTTGTCTTGCTTCTGCTCTTGAAGCTGCAAAACCCATGCGATAAATTATGTTATCCATACGCAGTTCAAGAAGTTTAAGAAGATTTTCACCGGTCTTACCCTTCATTGTGTCTGCAGTCGCATAAATTTTACGGAACTGTTTCTCAAGTATTCCATAAAATCGTCTTGTTTTTTGTTTTTCACGAAGCTGAACTCCGTATTCTGATATTTTTTTTCTACCTTGGCCATGCTGACCGGGAGCAAAACTCCTTCTGGCAATGGCACATTTCCCTGTATAGCATCTTTGACCTTTGAGGAAAAGCTTTTCGCCTTCCCTGCGGCATAGTCTGCACGATGCGTCCGTATATCTAGCCATTTTTTACACCTCCGGAATCAGACTCTTCTTCTCTTTGGCGGTCTGCAGCCATTATGTGGGATTGGCGTAACATCTTTAATAAGTGTTACATCAAGACCTGTTGTTTGTAATGCTCTTATAGCAGATTCTCGTCCGCCACCGGGTCCCTTAACGAAAACTTCAATTGTTCTCATGCCATGGTCCATTGCTGTCTTTGCAGCAGCTTCTGCGGCCATCTGAGCGGCAAACGGAGTTCCCTTACGTGAACCCTTCATGCCCATCCCACCGGCACTTGCCCATGAAATTGCGTTTCCGTTTGGATCTGTAATTGTTACAATTGTATTATTGAACGTAGAATGGATATGAGCAGCACCGTGATCAATATTCTTGCGTTCTCTTTTTTTTGGTCTAGCAGCTGTTTTTTTAACTGTTGCTTTTGCCATTTCACGGCCTCCTTACTTTTTCTTTCCTGCCATTGTACGCTTTGGACCTTTTCTTGTCCTTGCATTTGTCTTTGTTCTCTGCCCACGGACAGGAAGACCCATTCTGTGTCTTCTTCCACGATAGCAGCCGATTTCTGTAAGTCTTTTGATGTTTAACGCGATTTCTCTGCGTAAATCTCCTTCGACTTTATAATCGTTATCTAGTGTTTCTCTGATCTTGGATATTTCATTTTCCACAAGGTCTTTGACCCTAGTGTCTGGATTAATACCGCAAGACGTAATGATTTTAGTTGAAAGTGTCCTACCAATACCATAAATGTATGTGAGTGCAATTTCTACTCTCTTGTCATTCGGTAAGTCCACTCCGGCAATACGCGCCATTTGCTTCCACCTCCATAATTCGACAGGTTACCCTATATTATCAAACACGCGTTGGGTGCATCTCTCAACATTAGCTGTTAAACTTACGTTAAAAAAAGGCAGCCGCCCCTTTGCATGTAATCTTCGCTTTGGGTTTCTCGTTTGTCTTCGTTCTTTGCTCTTCTTAACCTTGTTTTTGTTTGTGTTTAGGATCTGAACATATTACCATAACACGTCCTTTGCGTCGAATAATTTTACATTTTTCGCACATTGGCTTCACTGATGGTTTCACCTTCATATTAAAGACCTCCTTGCACCATATTAAATCACCGAAATGAATTAAAACTGCACTTAATAAGCGCATGCTAAAGTATTTTACCAAATTCTGAAATAAATGCAATAGTTTTTTTGAAAATTTATCGTTATTTTGCAATTATTTTCTAAATCTAGCCCGTTTTCGCTTTTTTGTGCTGATTTTTCATCCTTTAGCCTGATTTCGTTACTTTTATTTTGCTCTCCAGGTAATTCTTCCGCGTGACAAATCGTAAGGGGATAATTCAATAGTTACCCTGTCACCTGGAAGGATTTTAATATAGTTCTGACGAAGTTTACCTGATATGTGCGCTAAAACCTCATGTCCATTCTCAAGTTTTACTTTAAAAACGGCATTTGGCAAAGCATCATCTACAATACCTTCTACTTCAATTACATCTTCTTTTGACATGAATGATTCCTCCTCTTCTTAATTATACCTTTATTTAGATCAATAATCAGTTAAATTTAAAAACTCCTCGATAAGTTTTCTTATCTTCTGATTCTGTTCTTCTTCTTTTTTTAATTCGTAAATCTGTTTTATACAATCAGATGGACTTTCAATTAGCCCTAAAACCTTGATATGACTAACTCTTTTGATTTTTGGATTAATAAACGATCTCTTTGTGCCGTCAGCAACAGTTGAAACCTTGTTGTTAACCTTCAAAACAATATAAACTCTGCCAACATCATGTCCTGCAGTTGAAATGGCAATGCATCCTGGCGTAATTCCATTATTCCTTATGATTTCGAGTACTGTATTATCCAAATATTATACCTTTCAAAGTCTTCTACAAATTCAGCTTAAGCAATAAACCGATTTAATTACAACATAGACATTGTTAGAATCAAAGGGCCATCTTTCGTCGCTACTACAGTGTTTTCATAGTGTGAAGATGGTTTACCATCCACTGTCACGATTGTCCATTCATCTGATAATATATTAATGTTGCGAGTACCCATGTTAATCATCGGTTCAATGGCAATTACAAGACCTTCTTCAATTCTAAGGCCCCTGCCTTCAATTCCATAATTAGGCAAATCAGGATCTTCATGAAGATTCCTTCCAATTCCATGTCCTGTAAGTTCTCTGACCACACTATACCCATATCTCTCAGCATGCCTTTGAATCGCCGCTGACACATCACCTAATCTGTTACCAATCTTCATCTTTTCGAGGCCCTTCCAGAAACACTCTTCAGTAATTCTTATTAAGTTAGCAATATCAAGAGAAACCGCTCCGACAGTAAAAGTTCTTGCTGCATCAGAATGAAAGCCTTCAAGTTTTGCACCAACATCAATGCTGACCAAATCGCCGTCTTTTAAGAGACGTTTACGGTCAGGAATGCCATGAACAACCTCGTCATTTAGCGAGCAGCATATGGCACCAGGAAATGGCGGGTTACCATAATGAAGGAAAGAAGGTATTGCATTATAACTTTTGATCACATGCAATGCCATTTGATTTATATCCCATGTAGAAACACCTGGTAGCATCATTTCTTTTGTATGCGCCAAAACTTCAGCAACTATCTTTCCTGACTGTCTAATAAGTTCAACTTCTGATTTCGATTTATAACGAATCATTTTCCCTCTTTATTTTGCCGGAAATCGCATCCATTATGAATGCTACACTTTTTTCCATTCCTTGCTGATTATCAACATGCAGAATTAATCCTTCATTTGCATAATATTCAACAAGCGGCTGTGTCTTAGTGTGATATGTTTCTAACCTCTTAATAACCGTTTCTTCATTGTCGTCATCTCTTTGGACCACAGAGCCACCACAAACATCACAGATTCCTTCAGCCCTTGGCATTTTATATTCTACATTATATGTTTGACCACATTTTGAACAGACTCTTCTTAATAAAAGTCTACGAATAATTATTTCGTCATCAAGATTAAGATTAATTACAGCAGCAAGTTTCTCATTCCTTACTGCAAGAGATTCATCAAATTTGATGGCCTGTTCTGTTGTTCTTGGATATCCGTCAAGAATAAATCCATCTTTACAATCCGGTTGTTGAATTCTGTCCTCAACAATCCTATTTGTTAAACCATCAGGAACCAATTCTCCCTTGTCAATGTATTGCTTTGCAGTTTTTCCAAGTTCGGTATTATCACGAATATTTTGACGGAAGATGTCTCCAGTTGAAATTGATGGTATACCAAGTTTATATGAAAGTGGTTGGGCAATTGTTCCTTTACCAGAGCCTGGTGCACCGAGTAATACTAATTTCATTATGAATCCCACCCTTTCATGAATTTATTCTATTAAATGCGAATAAGGGCATCCATTTAAGGACACCCTTGTTCATTATTAATTATTCCATTAATCCAAGAAGCCTTTATAGTGTCTCATCATCATTTGTGATTCAAGCTGATTTACCAGATCAATTGCAACCCCGACCAGGATAAGAACAGCTGTACCACCAAACCACAATCCCGGCATCTTAGTTATTCCGCCAAGGATAATTGGGAGTAAGGTGATGAGGGCTAAGAAGACTCCGTCAAACCATGAAATCTTATTTGACACTTTTGCTATAAAATCTGATGTTGGGCGGCCTGGACGAATACCGGGAATAAATCCGCCGTTTTTCTGAAGGTTGTTGGAAACTTCCATAGGATTGAACTGAATCATCGAATAGAAGAATGTAAATCCAAAAATCAAAAACGCATATATTACATAGTAAAATGGATTGCCAGTAAAGTCTTTAAAAAACACTATTATCGGATTTGTGCTATTTGCCCAGAAAAACGAAATCAATGTTGAAGGGAGTGATACCAGCGACATCGCAAAGATGATTGGGATAACACCTGACTGATTGACTTTAATTGGCAAATATGTACTTTGGCCGCCATATAGTTTTCTTCCGACAACTTTCTTTGCATATTGTATTGGAATTCTGCGTTCAGCTTGCTGAACCCAAATAACTCCCACAAGTACTGCAAGGAAAACAACCACAACCCCAACCACGAAAAGAATCGGAATAATGAGATTGTTATCTGACAGTGACTTTGCATACTGATAAAGTGCATCCGCAGCTTTAGGTGCACGGGATACTATACCAACAAAGATAATTAATGATATACCGTTTCCGATACCATGTTCATTGATTTGTTCACCAATCCACATGATAAAAGCAGTACCGGCAGTGAAGCTTGCAATTACCAAAAATGCATACAAAACTTCCATTCCTTTAAAGGAGGCAGACATTGCAGCTCGTGTTCCATACCAAAGGGCTGTAGCTTGAAGTAATCCAAGAGCGATTGTAACATAACGTACAATCTGCATAATCTTCTTTCTTCCTTCTTCTCCTTCTTTTTGCATTCTTTCGAGAGATGGAATTACCACAGTCATCAGCTGCATAATAATCGATGCATTGATGTATGGAGTAATGCTCATTGCAAATATTGAAACAGTAGAAAGGGCACCACCTGAAATTGCGTCAAATAGCTGACCAAAATTACCTAACTGACTAACAAACATACTATTAAATTTCAAGATGTCAACTCCTGGAACAGGTATTGCACATCCTATACGATAAACTATAAGAAGACCAATGGTAAACAGGATTTTCTTACGAAGATCCTGAATTTTAAAGGCATTCTTTACGGTATCTAACATTCCTGCCATACTTATACCTCCTCGGCCAAGCCGCCAGTCTTCTCAATTTTTTCTTTTGCACCAGCTGAAAATCCAGCTGCTCTAACTGTAAGTTTTTTGGTTAATTCTCCGTTTGCAAGAACTCGAATTCCATCCATTGCACTTGAGAAAGAAATAACACCAGTATCCTTTAATAGTTTGGCATCAACAACCGTACCATCATCGAATCTTTCGAGATCGCAAACATTAACTTCAACAAATTTACATGCAAAATTTTTGTTATTGAATCCTCTTTTAGGAATACGTCTGAACAAAGGCATTTGACCACCTTCGAAACCAAGACGAACTCCACCGCCTGCACGTGCATTCTGACCTTTATGTCCACGTCCGCCTGTTTTACCGTTTCCTGAACCTACTCCACGGCCTTTACGAAAGGCTACTTTGCGGGCTCCAGCAGAAGCAGTTAATTCATTAAGCTTCATATCCGTACTCCTCCTTATGCTTGTTCTACTTTGACTAAGTGAGTAACAACTTTAATCATGCCAAGTGTTTGGGCATTATCCTGTTGTTCCACTGTATGTCCGATTTTAAGCAACCCGAGAGCTTTGATGGTTGCCTTATGCTTTTTCAAAGAGCCACTGGTGCTCTTGATCAAAGTAATTTTTAAAGTTGACATAAATGAGCACCTCCTCTATAAGATTTCTTCTACTGTTTTACCACGAAGTCTCGCAACTTGTTCTGGTGAACGAAGTTTTCCAAGGCCTTCCATAGTTGCGTTAACCATGTTATTAGGATTGTTAGATCCTAATGAC
Source organism: Saccharofermentanales bacterium (assembly GCA_038326615.1). GTDB lineage: Bacteria > Bacillota > Clostridia > Saccharofermentanales > UBA5734 > JBBQKF01. The sequence goes on from JBBQKF010000004.1 coordinate 38,946, forward strand.
TTAGTACGAATGTCTTTAATTCCTGCAAGTTCAAGAACCGCACGAACTGGTCCACCAGCTATAACCCCGGTACCTTCTTTAGCTGGTTTCAATAAAACTTGTCCTGCTCCAAATTTTCCGACAATCTCGTGTGGGATTGTTGTTACATTAAGCGGAATTTCTATAAGATTTTTCTTTGCATCCTCAATTCCTTTGCGGATTGCATCTGGAATTTCAGCAGCTTTCCCTAATCCTTTACCTACATGTCCATTCTCATCACCAACGATGACAATAGCAGCAAAACGGAAGTTACGTCCGCCTTTGACTGTCTTTGAGACACGTCCGATGTGGATCACTTTCTCTTTGAGATCGAGTGTATTTGCATCTATACGCATTACGTTTCCTCCTCCGATTAAAACTTAAGTCCGGCTTCTCTTGCCGCTTCTGCCAAAGACAGTACGCGACCATGGTAAATATATCCGCCTCTGTCAAATACTACGTTTTCTATTCCTTTTTCCAGTGCACGTTCTGCAACTAGCTTTCCAACTTCTTTTGCTGCATCGATGTTTCCACCGAAGTTGCCTTTATCTTTGATAGCGCTATCGAGTGTTGACGCTGATGCTAATGTCATAGCTGATTCATCATCGATTATCTGGGCATAAATGTTAGAAAGGCTCCTGAAAACACAAAGTCTAGGACGAAGTGCTGTTCCGCTAATCTTCGCACGAACTCTTATATGCTTTCTCTTGCGAACTTCATTTCTGCAAGTTTTGCTTATCATGTTAATTCACCCTTTCTTTCTTATTTACCCTTCGCACCAGTCTTGCCCTCTTTGAGCTTCAAGACTTCGAAGTCGTATTTTATACCCTTGCCTTTATATGCATCAGGTGTTCTGTAAGATCTGATTTTTGCTGCTATTTCACCTACGAGTTGCTTGTCTGCTCCAACAACAATTATTTTGTTTGGTGCTGGTACTTCAATTGTAATCCCATCAGGTTCAACTACTTCAATTGTGTGTGAATAACCTAAGCTAAGTGTAACAACTTTGCCTTGTTTAATAGCCTTGAATCCAATTCCTTGAATATCAAGTGATTTCTTAAATCCTGTAGATACACCTTCAACCATGTTGCTTACAAGGGATCTTGTAAGACCATGCAAAGCTTTGTGTTTCTTTTCGTCTGACGGTCTTTCAACTGTAATCTGTTTTTCGCCAACATTAACAACCATCTCGCTATGCACGATCATTGTCAGTGTGGCTTTAGGTCCTTTGACAGTGATAGTACTGCCGTCTTTTTTTACTTCGACGTCAGCTGGTATGTCGATTGGTTTTTTCCCTATTCTTGACATGTTTTTCCTCCTGCTCTTAATATTGTGAGAGGTTTCTTAATTGAAGAAACCCTCTTTTCAGAGATATTTATTACCAGACGTAAGCTAAAACTTCGCCGCCAACACCAATCTGACGAGCATTCTTGTCTGTCATTATGCCTTGTGAAGTAGAAATAACGGCAATGCCGATTCCACCAAGCACTTTAGGCAATTTGTCAGAGTTTGCATACACTCTCAAACCTGGTTTTGAAATTCTTTTTATTCCTGTAATAACTGATTTTTTAGCTGCATACTTCAAGGTAATTTTTATTACCCCTTGTTTATTGTCTTGTGTAGTATCAAACTTTGAAATGTACCCTTCATCCAAAAGAATCTGAGCGATTGCTTTCTTCACATTTGAAGCAGGTACATCAACAGTCGCGTGATTTGTTGAAGCTGCATTGCGGATTCTTGTTAGCATATCTGCTATAGCATCTGTAATTTGCATTTGACATCCTCCTTCCTGGTGTTCCCCTTACCAACTGGCTTTGCGAACACCGGGGATTTGACCCTTGTAAGCGAGCTCTCTAAAACACACACGGCAAACTCCGTACTTACGCATATAAGCATGAGGTCTTCCACAAAGCTTACAACGATTGTATGCTTGAGTGCTGAACTTAGGGTCCTTTTGCTGTTTGAGAATCATCGACTTTTTAGCCATTTCCCATTCCTCCCGATTACTTGCTGAACGGCATACCGAACAGTCTTAGAAGCTCACGAGCCTCTTCGTCGTTCTGTGCCGTTGTTACAATGATGATATCCATTCCACGAATTTTGTCTACTTTTTCATAGTCTATTTCAGGGAATATTAGCTGTTCTTTGACACCCATTGCATAATTGCCACGTCCGTCAAATGAATTAGGATTAATTCCACGAAAGTCTCTTACACGAGGAAGAGAAACACTTATAAGTTTATCGAAAAACTCATACATTTTTTCTCCACGGAGAGTAACTTTGCAGCCAATGTTCATTCCTTCTCTGAGTTTAAAAGCGGATACTGACTTCTTTGCTTTCGTTATAACGGCATGTTGTCCTGCAATAATACTCATATCGTTAGCTGCATTATCTACAGCTTTAGGATTATCTTTAACCTCGCCAACGCCCATGTTGAGAACAATTTTCTCTAGTCTAGGAGTCTGCATGTTTGATTTGTATTTGAAGGTTTCTGCCATTGCCGGAGCAATTTCATTCTTGTACTTGTCTTTTAGTCTTGACATTTTTTCTTACCTCCTTACTATCGTCACTTTGCCTTGCTAACTGTATCGATTATCTCGTCACATGCTTTGCATACACGAACTTTTTCTCCACTTGCAAGTATTTTGCGACCAATTTTAGTAGGACGCTTGCATTTCTCGCACACCAGCATAACGTTTGAACTGCTGATAGGTGATTCCTGATGGACGATTCCACCTTGTTGACTTCTGCCCTTTGGTTTCTGATGTTTTACACTCATGTTTACGCCTTCAACGATCACGGTGCTCTTATCGGAGTTTACCTTGAGCACTTTGCCGCTCTTGCCAGAATCTTTTCCTGTCAGAACGAATACATTATCATCTTTTTTAACATGTATTTTATTCGCCATTGCTCTTCTCCTCCTTACAACACTTCAGGTGCCAAAGATAAAATCTTCATGTAGTCTTTATCTCTGAGCTCTCTTGCGATAGGCCCAAAAATACGGGTTCCACGCGGATTCTTATCATCTTTAATAATTACTGCTGCATTTTCGTCAAATTTAATGTAGGAACCATCATTACGACGTACTCCTCTTTTTGAACGAACAATAACAGCTTTTACAACTTCTCCCTTTTTTACAAGGCCACCGGGTGTTGCTTCTTTAACTGAACATACTATTACATCACCAATGTTTCCATATTTGCGCCATGAACCGCCGAGTACCTTAATGCAAAACAATTCTTTTGCACCGGTGTTATCTGCGGACTTGAGGCGTGTTTGTACTTGTATCATATTGAACTTCCTCCTTCCCGATTAAACACTCTTTGGTTATTTCGCTTTTTCAACGATTTCTACTAATCTCCAGCGTTTGTCCTTGCTCAGAGGTCTTGTTTCCATAACCTTAACTTTGTCACCGGGTTTGCACTCATTGTTCTCATCGTGAGCTTTGAGTGTATATGTCCTCTTAACAATTTTCTTATATAATGGATCTCTTACATGTTCCACAACAGCTACTACTATTGTTTTATCCATTTTATCACTTTTTACCAGACCTAATCTTGTTTTTCTGAGGTTCCTGTCAGTCATTGCCGCATCCTCCATCAATCTTTAATTCCCTTAAGCTCACGCTCGCGGAGTATGGTTCTTACTCGTGCGATGTCCCTTTTAACGCTTTTTAGCTTCAATGGGTTATCGAGCTGATTTGTGGCGTGTTGGAATCTGAGCTTAAAGAGTTCCTCTTTTAGAGCAACCAATTCACTATTTAATTCTATGATTGATTTCTCACGCATTTCACTCGGCTTCATTTACGTCACCTGCCTTTTCACGAACAATAACCTTAGTTTTGCATGGAAGCTTATGACTTGCAAGTCGCATCGCTTCTCTTGCATCTTCTTCTGATACGCCGGAAATTTCGAAAAGAACTCTTCCGGGCTTAACAACTGCTACCCAATACTCAGGAGATCCTTTACCGGAACCCATTCTAGTTTCTGCAGGTTTAGATGAAACTGGTTTATCAGGGAAAACTTTAATCCAAACCTGTCCGCCTCTTTTGATAAATCTATTGATAGCGATACGGGCAGCTTCTATTTGATTACCTGTTAACCAGCAACATTCAGTTGCCTGAAGGCCGAAATCTCCGTAAGCAACAAAATTACCTCTTGTAGCTTTACCTGTCATTCTACCACGGTGTTGTTTTCTGTACTTTACTCTTTTTGGAAGTAACATCAGTCCTGACCTCCTTCCACATTTTGAACTTTCTTAGGAGCAGGATAAACCTCACCTTTGTAAATCCAAACCTTTACGCCGATACGTCCATATGTTGTATCTGCTTCTGCAAATCCATAATCGATATCAGCTCTGAGTGTCTGAAGTGGTATGGTTCCTTCATGATAATGTTCCCTACGTGCAATTTCAGCTCCGCCAAGACGTCCACTAACCTGAGTTTTTATACCTTTTGCTCCAGCTTTCATTGTTCTGCTCATTGACTGTTTCATTGCACGACGGAAAGAAATTCTCTTCTCTAACTGTGCTGCAATGTTTTCAGCAACTAACTGAGCATCCATATCAGGAGTTTTAATTTCCTGGATATCAATGAATACTTGTCTTTTAAACTTAGCAGCAAGTTTCTTCTTGATGTCTTCGATTCCAGCGCCTTGTCTTCCAATAATAATACCAGGCTTAGCTGTACGTATTGTTATTGAAGTTTTCTCATCGCCTTTTCTCTCAATTAATATACGAGAGACTCCTGCAGCAAAGCATTCTTTTTTAAGAAAATCACGGATTTTCTTGTCTTCGATAAGATACTTGCTGTAATTCTTTTTGTCGGCATACCATTTGGTGTCCCAATCTTTGATTATGCCTATTCTCAACCCATGAGGATTAATCTTCTGGCCCATCTACTTTGCCTCCTTACTTTCTTTCCTTGAGAACAATTGTAATATGGCTTGTTCTCTTTAAAATCCTGCTGGCGCTTCCGCGAGCCCTTGGCATAATTCTCTTTAGTGAAGGGCCTTGGCTTGCATAACAGTCGGCAACATAAAGAGCATCACGTGATAATTCATTGTTATTTACTGCATTTGACTCAGCTGATTTCAATAATTTTGCAAGAACCGGCGACGCCGATTTTGGTGTGTATTGAAGTATAGCGTAAGCCTCATTAATGCCTTTTCCTTTAATTGTATCAACAACAATGTTAACTTTTCTTTGGGAAATACGAACGTATTTCGCAATTGCTTTTCCTTCATCTTTACCTATTCCTAAAACCTTTTTCTCCTTTTTTGTAAGAAGCACTGGCTTTTGAAATTTCTTTGCGGTCTTGGAATATTTTGCGCGAATCTCTTCACGGTTTTCAAGCATATATTCTTTGCTCATGACCTTCTTTTCCACTTCGTGTTCCTCCCTTCTATAATCGGGTTTGACTATTATTTGACGGACGTGCTCTTTTCGCTACCAGAATGGCCCTTATAGGTTCTTGTAGGAGCGAATTCACCTAATTTGTGCCCGACCATTTCATCTGATATAAATACTGGTACATGTTTGCGCCCATCGTATACGGCAATGGTATGTCCAGCCATATCAGGGAATATTGTAGAAGATCTTGACCAGGTCTTGATAACCTTTTTCTCATTCTTCTCGTTCATTGCTTCAATCTTTTTCATAAGATGATCTGCAACATAATAACCTTTTTTTGTTGATCTACTCATAGTGCCAGCCTCCCTTACTTCCTTCTCTTAACAATATACTTGTTTGAAGGATTCTTACGATCTCTGGTCTTCTTACCAAGTGTAGGAACACCCCAAGGAGTGACGGGACCTGGTTTACCAATAGGAGATTTACCTTCACCACCACCGTGTGGATGATCGTTTGGATTCATAACAACACCACGGACGGTAGGACGAATGCCCTTGTGACGGTTTCTTCCTGCTTTACCGATAGTGACGTTCTCATGTTCGTGATTTCCAACAGCGCCGATAGTTGCTCTACATATTACAGGAACCATTCTAACTTCACCTGATGGTAAACGGACTTGTGCAAATTTGCCGTCTTTAGCCATTAGCTGAGCACTTGCTCCTGCTGTACGGACCATCTGAGAGCCTTTGTTAGGTTTCATCTCGATGTTGTGAATAATTGTACCAACAGGGATGTTCTCTATTGGAAGAGCATTTCCTGCGATAATATCCGCTGTTGCGCCACTCTCTACGAATGACCCAACTTTGACACCTTCAGGAGCAAGTATGTATTGCTTCTCTCCATCAAGGTAACAAATAAGAGCAAGGTTAGCACTTCTATTTGGGTCATATTCAATTGCTACTACTTTTGCTTTGATTCCGTCTTTTGATCTTTTCCAGTCAATAATACGGATCTTACGTTTGTTGCCGCCGCCAATGTGACGAACGGTAATACGGCCATAGCTGTTACGGCCGCCGGATTTGCTTCTCTTTGCCAAAAGCACCTTCTCGGGCTTCTTGTCAGTTATTTCCGAAAAATCGGCAACCGACATTTGCCTTCTGGCAGGAGAAGTAGGATTATAGCTTTTTACTGGCATAATATCTTCACTCCTTCTCTAAGTCGGTTGGCATCAGCCACCGAATCCAAATTCCTCAATGGAACGCTTGTATTTCTTTGCTCCGGACGCTGTTTTGCCGCCCTTTGTTAAAAATACGGGTGCTTTAGGATCGGTGTCGATTGTAACGACTGCTTTCTTCCAAGATGAGGTTTTCCCTATATGGACGCCCTGTCTCTTGGTTTTTCCGTCATAGTTTGTCGAATTGACCTTCAGTACTTTAACTCCAAATAACTTCTCAACTGCTTGGCGAACTTCTGTCTTTGTTGCACTTGTTGCTACTTCGAAAGTATATTTGCCAAGAGCTGAATCAGATGTACTTCTCTCTGTGATTATTGGTCTTATGATGATGTCCTGTGCTGTTTTCATTACACATACACCTCCTGAATTTTCTCAACTGCAGCTTTTGTTACAATTAATTTCTCGAATTTGAGCAAATCGAAAACATTTATTGTATTAACAAGAGCAGTCTTTACACCAACGATATTCCTTACAGACATTTCTATGGTGCCATTCTTTTCTTCCATAACGATTAATGCTGTTTTTGATACTTTAAGATTTGATAAAATCTTCGTCATTGCTTTAGTCTTTACTTCTTCCATATTCATTGTATCTACAACAATAAGGTTGTTATCAATCAATTTTGAAGATAGTGCGGATTTCATTGCAAGTCTTCTTACCTTCTTCGGAACGGTGTAGCTGTAATCACGTGGTTTAGGCCCAAAAATAATTCCGCCCTTTATCCACTGAGCAGATCTAATTGATCCCTGACGGGCACGGCCTGTTCCCTTTTGTCTGTATGGTTTTCTGCCGCCGCCTCTGACTTCACTACGCGTCTTGGTGGAATGTGTGCCTTGTCTTCTGTTTGCGAGTTGGTTAAGCACAATTATGTGCATGACATTCGCATTTGGCTCTATTCCGAAGATGGCGTCGGAAAGCTCTATGCTACCAACTACGGCGCCTTCCATGTTGTACATGTCAACTTTTGCCATTTTCTTGATCCTCCTTTACTCCTGGTTATTTACCGGACTTGACGGTTGTCTTGATTTCAAGTATTCCGCCGTTCTTAGGCCCGGGAACAGCACCCTTGAGTACGAGGATATTACGATCTCCGTCTGCCATAACGACTTCAAGGTTTTGAACTGTAACATTAACGGAACCCATGTGTCCTGGCAATTTTTTGCCTGGAAATACTCGAGCAGGATCTGTGTTTGCTCCCATGGAACCAACACGTCTGTGATACATAGAACCGTGTGTTAATGGTCCGGTTTTCTGATTGTATCTTTTAATGACCCCTGCAAATCCTTTACCTTTTGATATACCGCTTACATCAACTTTATCACCAGGTGCGAACATATCAGATGCTTTGATCTCCTGTCCTACGGTGAATTCTTCTGATGTCCGGAATTCTTTAAGGTATTTTTTTGGTGTGATACCAAACTTTGTGAACTGGCCTTTTGCAGGCTTGCTGAGTTTACGATCAGCAATTTCTCCAAAACCAACTTTCACTGAATCATAGCCATCTAAAGCTACTGTCTTTTTCTGGACGACAACAATTGGTCCGCATGCTATTACGGTGACGGGGATAGCAATGCCATTCTCATCAAATAGTTGAGTCATTCCAGCTTTTTTGCCAAGCATGAACTTCTCCATTTTCGCCTTACCTCCTTGGTTATTGGTTCATTCGTGTCCCGGATGAACTTGACCTGTCTGCACTACCTTGGCAAGCAATGCATCCTATCCGAAAAAGCTAATTCTTATAGCTTAATCTCGATGTTTACTCCAGCGGGCATATCAAGTTTCATTAATGCCTCAACTGTCTTAGGGTTTGGTGCAAGAATATCAATGAGTCTTTTGTGAGTTCTTATTTCGAACTGCTCACGTGCATCCTTGTACTTGTGTGGAGCTCTTAAGATTGTAACGATCTCTTTCTCTGTAGGAAGAGGAATTGGACCTGATACATTTGCTCCTGTTCTCTTGGCTGTTTCCACTATACGTTCTGCACTGCTGTCAAGAATTTCGTGGTCAAAAGCTTTGAGTCTGATTCTGATTTTCTGGTTTACTGCCATTTAAAACCTCCTGTTTGCTACGTTGTAAGCTTCAACCGTACCGGGCGTGTCATTCTTTCCCATTATAAAACCCAGCAACTAGTTTATACACTTTTGTTCTGGGCATATACTCGTAAAGAGCACACGCTGCGTTTTGTCTTGCTTACCGTCCTGCTTCTTGAGCAGAACTGCTCTGTCAAAGTTACCCGTTATAGTACCGCAGCGGTAGTTAACGGCAATCTCCAACATCTTCGCTTACTAAATTATACGCAACGAAAAGTCGCGCACGTAGTATTATATTTCATGTTCAATACAAATGCAAGATTTTTTTTTCGAAAATGGATAGAATATTAAAATTTTACATAATGCCTATAATATTTATAAATTTATAATAGTATTTGTGTTTTTTGTTATGTTTAAAATAGCAAAACTTATATATATAAACCAAATTTATTTAATGTCGCTAATAAGTGAAATTTCATAACCAGCTTTACGGATTTCATCAACCAGATACGGTAATATTGCAACATTTGTATTCGAGACTGTGTGAAGAAGATATACTGTCCCATCATGAAGATTGTCAATGACAGCTTTACGTGCTGTTGAAATTGTTGGCTGTGCATCAAGTAACCAGTCTCTATAAGCAAAACTCCAAAAAACTGTCTTATATCCCATGTCATTTGTCAATTTCATTGTTATCTCACTAAATTCACCTCTTGGTGGACGCATATAATGTGCAATCGACTTTCCTGTCAGCTCCCTATAGGCATTTTCGATTTTTGCCAGCTCATTTTTTATTGCAGCTTCTCCTTCAGTTTTATATAATGACGGCATACTTGGATGATTCCATGTATGATTCCCTATTAAATGCCCTTCGGAAGACATTCGAAGAACCAACTTTTTTAGATCATCTGTTTTAAAAAGAGCTCCAGTTATGAAAAAATTAATTTTGAAATTTTTTTGCTTTGCGATATCTAATATTTTAGATGTATTATTATTGTATTCATATCCGACATCCATAGTAATGTAAACTTTTTTCCTCATCGAAGCATCCTGCCATATCCCATCGTAAGAATCGCACAAAGAAATTCTATGAGGTGAGGTTGTTGCCGGAAATCCAGTTTTACCTGCTGGAGTATATGACCAGCCTTCAAGTTTATTTGAAAGTAGTTGTGCAGAATTTGATAACGATGCCGAATTGCTAAATGAAGATTTTGATGAAACCTCAGACGAAATGTCAGATGCACTATTTGAATTAATATCAGATAATAATTCAGAGGTCTCAATTTTACCAGAATTATTGCCAGAATTATTGCCAGAACCTCCACTTGTTATGGATGATAGACTGCTTGATAATTCTGTGCTCTGATTAGTGAAACTGTTAGGGTTTTGTTCCTGATTGTTTTTTAAAATAAAAATTATACCAAATATAATTATAATTGCAACAATAAGAATAGATGCAGTTGCAAAATTCTTTTTTTCAGTATTTTTTCTTCTTGCCATTTTCTTTAGATTTGACTGTACGCGATATTTGTTATTCATTCTTTTCATATACTTTACTTCTATTCCCTTTACTGGCAATTTTGCTAATATTGCAGATAGTGTTTTTCGATTAGCGTTATAGTAGTTAAAAACTTAATTTTGCTTGCCACTTGCCTTTTGAACAAAAGTTTTTACCTGCTCTTGTTCAAAATGATATTTTTTATTACAAAAATGACATTCTAGAGTAATGCCTTGCAAATCTTCGGATAATTCTTCTAAATCTTTAGCGCCAATTGTTAATAGATTTCTTATCATTCTCTCTTCACAGCAGTTGCAATCATACGAGCATTCAACTCGCTCAAAATATTTAATATCAGGATCACCAAAAAACAAATCCAGTATCTGTTCCGGCGTAAACCCTTCCTTGAGTAACCATGTAATTTCAGGAAAGCCAAGTGCTCTTTGCTCAATATAGGCTGTTAGTTCTTCACTGGCACCAGGAAGCATTTGAACCATAATTCCACCTGCATGAGTCACACCTTCTTGACTCATTTTTACTCCTAGGCTTACAACAGAGGGTATTTGCTCAGAAATAAGGTAATATGCTGCTAAGTCTTCTGCAATTTCTCCTGAAAGTAGCTCGACTTGACCTATATAAGGTTCCCCTAGTCCGGAATCTCTTATAATTGTAAGATCACCTTTTCCGACTGCAGATCCAACGTCAAGTTTACCTGTGCTTAAATATTTAGTCTCAACAACTGGTTCAACAACATATCCACGAACCTTCGCTTGTGGTGTGCAAACAGCGGTCATTCCTTTAAGTGGTCCGTCACAATGTATTGTTGCACTTATGGAACCATTCTCATTTTTTATCTCCTGTGACATCATCAATAATCCGCTGCAAAGACGACCAAGTGCTGCACTTGCAATAGGTGAAAGATTGTGAAGGGTAGTCATTTTTTTGCAGGCATTAGTAGACCTTATAGCAGTTGCGCGTACTTGATTATCAAAACTTGTAGCCCGAACTATATAATCCTTAAAATCCCACATTGATGTCGTGCTTATAATATTCTCTTCCATATTGAAAATACCCCTTTCAGTTTTTTGCCCAATCTATACAAGAATGGTTGTAAATAAAATCCGATTTACAAATTCTTAGCAATAACACTTGCAGATTTATTTAAGTTAATTAGAGAATCCTTTTTCATCAGACTCATCTTCCATTCATCGTTTTTGTTTGATGCAACAAAAAATATTCTTTTCGAATCAGCTTTTGGCTTGGTAAACTTTAAGCTGTCATACTTTTTGATAAGTGTCAGTTTGTTCTTTAAAAGCAGCTCTTCTATTGTTTCAATAGTGTGCATTTTTTCTTTTATTGTTTCTTCACTTTTAAGATAAGTTCCGTCATCGGCAAGCAGAAAAAAGATTAGTTCAGATATACTTGTTTGCCTCTTGTGGTCAACCGAGTTTTGCCATAGCAATGTGTACTGTTCTTTAATATCATAAAATATCTGTTCGCCAAGGACGCAATCAAAATAATAAGGGGTCGCCATATCAAAAATGAGAAGACCTTCCGGATTAAGATAATTTTTACATAAGCGAAATAAACGGTCAAGTTTACTTATATCAAGAATATGATTAATTGTATCAAGGTAACAAACCATCACGTCGACTGTTCCGTATAATTTCATTTTTGTAATGTCTTGCAAAATAAATTGGACTTTTCCAGAGTTTTCTTTTTCTTTTGCAGCCAATAGCATGTCCGCAGACTGATCCATTGCAAGAACATCATAACCGCGTTCGGCCATTTCTATCGAAAAGCCACCAGTTCCACACCCAAGATCAAGAAGCAAAAGCGAATTGTTTTCTCCGTCACCACTCGTTTTGTTAAGATGTTTCCTAATTATTTTTTCGGTATAGTCAGCCCAAACGACAGAATCATTTTCTTCCTGCCATTGGTCATATATTTTTGATAATAAGGCATAAGAGCTCATTTTTGTTTCTCTTCCTTTATAAAAATTGCGTAACCACTATTTTGCAGATTATTTTCAAACATGCAAATTTGCGCAGTCTGAAGGCATGAAAGATTTTTAGATATTTTGACATTTTGTTAATATAGTAATTTTCATTGTACCACGCACATTTTTATCTTAAACTAAATTCATTGAACCTTCAATTTAAGTTTGTTCGAATTTCAAACTTTAACATCTAATTTAAGTTTATTCTAGTTTTAGTCTTTATGAATTACTAATTTTTCTATTTTAGGATCTCGATTGCCTTTGCAAGCTGAATATCTTGCAAAGGTGTAAGCGATTCAATGTTAAGTGAGCGAAACTCCAAAGCAAGATCTAATTCTATATCAGGCTTCAAACCCTTGCCTTCAATAGATTCACCATTAGGAAGATAGTATTTAAACATTGTAATATTGACAGCACTTCCGTCTGCTAATTCATAAAGTTTTGTTCCAGAGCCTTTGCCAAATGTATTTTTGCCAATCAATGTTGCTTTTTTGTAATCTCTGAGACAACCTGAGAAAAATTCTGATGCACTAGCTGTGTATTCATTTGTGAGAATTGCATATTTCATCTTTTCTGGAACCTTCATTCCTTTTTGTGTAATCCAATCAATATTGAAAGGTTTATTATTTTCTCGTCCCTTAATTGATGCAAGCAAAGTTCCTTTTGGCAATAAATAGTCAAGCATATCAATCATAACCTGTGCATTTCCGCCCGAATTATATCTAAAATCAAAAACCACATTCACTGCACCTTGCTTTTGCAGATCATCCATTGCCTTTATGAAATCCGTATCAACGCCCTCTGCAAAAGCTTTAACATGAACATATCCGGTTGTCTTGTCAAGCATTCTGTATAAAATGTTCTTGCTAATTATTGTTTTGCGAACTATGCTAAAAGTCATTTTTGCTTTTGTTGATGGCCTGTAAATTTCAAGCTTTACTGTTGTGCCTTCGACGCCTTTAACTTTTACGGCAATCTCATTAGCGTCTTTAACAGCATGTACATCTACTCCGTCGACAGAAATGAGAAGGTCCTTAGGCAGTATTCCGGATTTTTGAGCTGGTCCATCAGTAACAACTTCAACAACTTCAACTCCAGTCTTTTCTACAAATGTAACCGTACATCCGATGCCTGCATATTTCCCTGACATCGCTTCTGTGTTTGCATTGTATTCTTTTGCACTCATATAATAAGTATATGGATTATCGAGTCCTGATGGCAGACCAACAGTCATTGCATCAATAATTTGCGAGTCTGTGAGTTCCTCAAGATAATTTTTCCTTATTTCTGATATCACTTGTTTTAGTTTGGTTATTGCAGTCATGGTTTTCGCATCTGAGCTAAATGAAAGAGAATTAGTCTGCTTAGAATTGAAAGCAGGAATGAGAAAAGAATAAAAAACATAAAATAGAATTGATGCTGTAAGCAAAAGTGTTATGAAAGCAGTTATCAGACTAGTCCCTACTGTTCTTTTCATCAATAGATGTTTGAGTTCTTTTTCTTTTGGGGTTACTTCAGCATTAATTACCGTTGTGATTTTTTGTGTATCCTGGTGTATAAATTGGTTATCTTCCATTTGAAATGTCCCTTTCGGTTATTTTTTCGTACCGAGAAATTTTGTTTGTAATGGATTAACAGGATTTCCGTTTTCACGAACTTCAAAGTGAAGATGAGCGCCTGTTGAAAGTCCTGTACTGCCTGTAATAGATATCCACTGTCCGGCTTTCACATTATCTCCGACCTTTACTTTAAGTAATTTGCAGTGAGCATACGTTGTTGAAATTCCGCCACCATGGTCAATTATAATGTAATTGCCATAATTTGTGCCTCCATAATTATTCCCTGAAACCGAGTTATATCCAGGAATTGTTTTTGCGATTATAACTCGTCCATCTGCTGCTGCAACAATTTTCGAGTTAAATGGCGCATTTATGTCTACTCCGTTATGCATTCGCCAGTAGTGGTAAATTGGGTGCAACCTCATCCCATAAACATTTGTGGGATTTATTCCTGTATAACCAGGTGTTGGCCAGACCATTTTACCGCCGTAATATCCTCCGGTGGATTGTAGTTTCTTTATTGCTGCGGCAATTGCATTTGATTCGGCTAACAGCGCTTTTTCGTCTTTTTGAATTTTATCAAGTTCCTTTTGAGTAAGTTCTAGTTGCTGCTGTGCCTTGGATGTATTCTTTTTTAGGGCATCTATTTCTTTGTTCTTTTTATCGACAAAAAGTTGAATCTCCGCACTGTATTTTTCGGCTTCCTGCTTTTTAAGGTATGCATCATCTTTTGCAGAAACCAAATCGTTAATAACATTTTTATCGCTCTCCGCAATAATTGAAATAAACTGAATGTTAGCAAGAAAACCTTTAATGTCTTTTGTGTCAAACAGCATTTCAAGTGTTCCATTGTTGCGATTTTCAAACATAATCTGTAACCGCTTCTTGTACTGCTCTTGCTTTTTAATAACATCTTCCTGCGCAGTTTTAGCCTGCGCAAAGGCATCTTCCATCTCCTGATATGCAGAATTTAATTCTTCAACCAAATTTTCATACTTTTTTCTTTCAGTTGCAGTTCTGCTATTCAGCCACGAAAGTTCTCCAACTAACGCTTTTGACTGGTTCTTTAAAGCTTCCTTTTCTCTTTTTAGTTCAGCTAGTTTTTTCTCAATCTTGTCTTGTTGTTCTGTAAGCGATGAAATACTTGCAGCACTTACCTTTTTATAAATATATTTGTCAGAAGGGAAAATCAATGCGGTACAAAGTGTTATTATCATAACAACAGAAAGGATGAAATTTCTTTTGTCTTTTGTGCTTTTTATCCCTTTTCCCCATTTTATGACTCTTAAAAATTTATTCATTTGGAATGTCCCTCCTTCTGTTATTCTGTTTAAATTATTTTACAAGTCATTATTATTTAAAAAGCCCAAGATCATAACCATATATCAATCAAATAATATTTATAAGCTAACTATTGAATACATATAACATTTATACATTAGTTACATAATACTATGTAATAATCATAAGCTAATCCTTTTTTAAATCATATACTATTCTTATACTAATATATCACTTTTTGACAGTTAATTAAACCTTAACATGTCTTCTAACAGATATTGCACTGCCAGCTGCTCCAACTAAAACTCCCAGAGTAGTATTTACTAATATAACAATTCCAGCCACACTAGACAGCGAAACCATTGTGAATAATGAAGAATCTGTTTGACTTGCAAGTATATCTTTAAAAACAACTGAGTATGCAACAAGAACTAAGGCGTTTGCAATAACTGAGCCAATAAGACCAACAATACTTCCTTCAATAATAAACGGTACCCTGATATACCAATTGGTAGCTCCCACATATTTCATAATGCCGATTTCTTCAGCTCTTGAAAAAACAACGATGCGCACCATGTTTGATATTATGAATAATGCAATTCCACACAACACGAGAAATGCAATGACCGTTGTCAAATTTACTGCTGCTCTTGTCTTGTTAAGAAATTCAGTTACCGCCTGGCTATACTCGACTTTCCGAACGCCTAAAACACCTTCCATCCTGTTCTTGAATTCTGTAATTTTTATTGAATCCTTGAGTTGGATGGTAAAAGTATATGGAAGCAGCGATGAATCAAAACCCTCTAAAACCATTGCGTCATTCCCGAGTTCTTCTTTGAACTGATTAAAATTTTCTTGAGGCGTCTGCTTTGAATAAGACTTAATCAGTGCGTCGGACTGTAAAATTTCATTAATAGCATCAACTGTATAAATTGACGCATTATATTCAACCCACAAAAGAATTGGTGGTTGCTGGCTTGCTTTAGTTGCAACCTGATTTGCGTTTGCTGAAAAAAGTATAAAAGCCCCTAATAGTACAAGCATAAGTGCAACTGTTGAAACTGATGCAAGAGTTACTAGCGGGTGTCTAAAAATATTTGCCAGACCTTCTCTAAAAGATTGTTTTACTGTGGACAACTTCATTTAGGTTCCTCCACGGATTCATTACTCCCTATTCTTCTTGGTTTAATTATTGCTTTAAAATCAAGTATTTCAATTTTGTCGGTGTCAGGGATTAAATGAGAATCCGGATTTTCATCAGATACATCACAAATATTGGATTCATTTTTTGCATCCTGTTCTACTTCGTTTCTGATTCTGGCACTTTTTAACCTGTTTATTTCATCAATATAATATTGCTTAAGATCGACCTTAAGATCAGGTGATTTTATTAAGGGTTCAATTCCATCTTCAGAATCTGGGTTGTTATCTGAATAAAGCACTGATACAGGTTCGATTTCTGATTCAATTTCTGATTCAATTTCTGATTCAATTTCTGATTTAATTTCTGATTCAATTTCTGATTCGGATGAAAAATTCGATTCCATTATTGTTTTATGCATAATGACTGTAACAATATTTGATTCTAATGTTGTTTCATTTTGATCTGTAAAATCAATACCCTCCAAATTAGGATCTGCGGTTTTGTTTAAAATCACAATCTTCTCTTCTTCACTAAATTTGACATTTATGTTTCGCACAAAAGGAACCGATTTGGCCTGATTATTTAGTAGTTGCTCGTTTTTAGGATTGCGCTCACCCATCTGCCTAACCATTTTACGAGGCTTAATTACGCTATTTGCAAGAGCGTATCCACCCATCATTTCATCTCTTTCCACTGCACCGTCAGAAATTTCAATAACACGTCGTCTCATTTTATTAACTATATTACTCTCGTGAGTGCACACAATTACGGTTGAACCGCTTGCATTTATCTCCTCTAGCAAGGCCATTATTGCTTCACTGTTAATTGGATCAAGGTTTCCAGTCGGTTCATCAGCTAAAATCAGCATAGGGTTGTTTACCATTGCTCTTGCAATTGCAACGCGCTGCTGTTCACCTCCAGAAAGCTGATTTGACATTACATTAGCTTTGTCTCGTAACCCAACTATACTAAGTACAATTGGCACTCTTCGCTTTATCAGGCGGGTTGATGCGCCGATTATTTCCATAGCAAAAGCAATGTTCTCATATACTGTTTTAGAGTAAATCAAACGAAAATCCTGAAAAACCATACCAATATTGCGTCGTAAATAAGGAATGAGATTCCTTCGCAAAAAAGAAATCTCATAGTCGTCAATAAAGACGTTCCCGGAGGACGGGTTTTCTTCACATGTTAATAATTTAATAAGGGTTGATTTACCGGAACCACTTCGTCCGATAATGAATAGAAATTCTCCGTCCTGGACGCAAAAACTAACGTTGTTTAGTGCATTAATACCTGTTTTATATGTCATGCTGACATTGCGAAATTCAATCAAAACAGATCCTCCGGAGTATTTTCCTATTTATTATTCCACCATTTGTTTGAAGCTGGCTTATATGTTCCTTTTTCTTGTTTTTCTAGATAGCGGCGAACCATTGAAGCTAGTTTAAACAGTACAGCGTCATCAAAGTTTCTTAAATCAAGACCTGTGATTTTCTGTACTTTATCAAGGCGGTATACAAGAGTATTACGGTGAACAAACAACTGGCGTGACGTTTCACTTCCGTTTAGATTGTTCTCGAAAAACTTCTGTATTGTAAGTAATGTTTCATTATCAAGAGCCTCATATGCACCCTTCGAGAAAACTTCATCAAGGAACATGTTGCAAAGTGTAGTAGGAAGTTGGTATATAAGTCTTCCTAGTCCTAAGCGATCATATCTCATTACATAACTATCTGATTCAAAAATACTTCCAACGGTAAGAGCAAGAGATGCTTCGCGATATGATTTAGCGGCATCTTTCAAAGTATCCGCATACATACCTATACCGATATGAACCTTAGTCATTGATTCTGCATTGAGATTATCAAGAACAGTCTTAGCTACAAGGCTGATTTTTTCTGTTTCGTCTCTACCTATTTCTGCAAGCAGTACAATTGTTTCTTCATCCATAGCGAAAACATGATCCCTCTTACGATCAGGAAACATGTTCTGTAATATTTCGAGGCATTCAACACCTTCGTTTTGTTCAACACGTACAATAAATGCAACGCGTGTTGAAGCATAAGGAATTTTGAATTCACGTGATTTAAGAGGGATATCACTTGGGAGTTCATTTTCGAGTAAAACTTTCTTAAGGAAAGACTCTCTTTCGGCATCAGTATTTCTTTCTTTTAGTGCTGCATAAATCCAGTTAGCAAGTAACTCGAGATATGTTCTTGATACTGGGTCAGTGCCGTCGATGAAACATACATGGTTTGTTTTATCTCCGATTGTAAGTTTCATATAGGTTCTTCCTGAAGTTATTGACATTCTCTCATCAGACAGAAATACTGCCCTGGTAGAAGAGTCTTCACTTCCTTCGCGAGATTCATCCGTACAGGCAATCACAACACCGTCATAATCCAGAACTCCTGCTACATTGTTTAAAATTTTTGCAGCTTCTCTGATACACTTTTTAATTTCTTCCATAATGACACCTTCCTATGTAATATTTTGTATTAGTTAAGTATTTCTATAAACAATAAACAAGGCTGAGATCAGCCCTCTACTATATAGTATATTTTTAGTTGTAATGTTGCAATAAGGTAAACGCGATTTCTCTCATTTTTTTTGTTTTATACATAAATTTTTCACTTTTCTGTGCATTTTTCCCTATTAATTAAAAAGACGCCCCTAAAAAGAGCGCCTTTTCTTTATTATTTAAGTTTGAATTATACGCGAGCTATAATTTTCTCTGTTTCTTTGTCAAATAAGTGGATACGATTTCCGTCAACACAAAGCTTGAATGTTTCGCCTGCTTTTGCTGGGCACAATGGATTAACACGGGCAACAGCACTGAGACCTTTGATATTTAGGTAAAGGAGAGTTTCTGATCCAAGCATTTCAACAACTTCAACAAGAGCCATAAATGATGTTTGAGGAGATTGTTCAACAAGTTCTGCTTCTGCATAGATTGCTTCAGGACGGACGCCCATAACGATTTCTTTGCCAATATATGCTTTAGCTGCATCGCCAACTTTATCTGAAGGAAGTTTAATGCTGAATCCTTCTTGTTCAAGGTAGAGCTCTTCGCCCTTCTTGTTGAGTGTTGCATTAAAAAAGTTCATAGGAGGCATTCCAATGAATCCAGCAACGAATGTGTTAAGAGGGTTCTGGTAAAGCGCTGTAGGGGCATCAACTTGCTGAATGAATCCATCTTTCATAACAACGATTCTTGTACCCATTGTCATAGCTTCTGTCTGGTCATGAGTAACATAAATGATTGTTGTCTGAAGTCTCTGATGAAGTTTCGTGATTTCAATACGCATCTGAACACGAAGCTTTGCATCAAGGTTTGATAAAGGCTCATCCATTAGGAACACTTTAGGATCACGAACGATAGCACGACCTAAAGCAACACGCTGTCTTTGTCCTCCAGAAAGAGCTTTTGGCTTTCTGTCGAGCAAGTGCTCGATCTCAAGAATACGGGCAGCTTCAGTAACTCTTCTCTTGATTTCGTCCTTAGGAACTTTACGGAGCTTAAGTCCGAAAGCCATATTGTCGAAAACAGTCATATGTGGGTACAATGCATAGTTCTGGAAAACCATGGCGATATCTCTATCTTTAGGTTGAACATCATTGACAAGTTTATCTCCGATATAGATTTCTCCGTCTGATATTTCTTCAAGACCTGCAATCATTCTCAAAGTTGTTGACTTACCACAGCCAGAAGGACCAACCAGAATTATGAATTCCTTATCGGCAATATTCAAGTTGAAATCACTAACTGCAATAACTCCTCCTTCATATCTCTTTACTACATTTTTTAAAATAACGTTTGACATTTTTTCTCCTCCAAATTTTACTACGCAAAAATAGTTGCAGATTTGTTTTTATCTGTGTATCAAATATACCAAACATTCGCATTTATTTCTATATGCAAAAATTACCAAATGTTTTGTGTATTATTTGTAGATACAGTAGCATGGTTTTGTGTTTTTGTTACATTTTATTTGAAATTAATTAAAAGTTATTGTTTTTATGCACTTATCACCGTTTTTATTGGTTTTCGGGGAGCTTCTGACATTTAATTTTCAACAATTTCACTCATTATTCGAGACTACCTTATGCATTGTATTGTACATTATTATATACCAATTTCATCTTCTTTGCAAATCACATACAAAAATCATCTAGATTATCTGATTGCTTGTGAAATATGGACATTTGACGTAAAATAGTAATAAAATGCTTGATTTATCTCATTTTATACATTATAGTGTATATTCATTAAATTTATACACTTTTTATGCATTTGTTAAAGGAGGTTTGATTGAATAATGAATAAAATTAATGTTGGTATTGTTGGTGCAACCGGCTATGTTGGGATGGAACTTGTTCGTATATTATGCAATCATCCTGTTTTCAATATTACCCGACTTGTTTCTCAAAGTTATATTGGTAAGAAATTTTCAAGTGTTTACCCCTCTTTTCGTGGAATTGTTGATATGGAATGCAGTGAGCGCAATATAGATGACATTGCCAAAAATTGTGAATTTGTTATAACCGCTCTCCCTCATGGAGTTTCTGCCGCGCTCATTCCGGCACTTCTTTTAAAAGGGATTAGAGTTCTTGATCATAGTGCCGATTTCAGATATCGTGATGTATCAGTTTATGAAAAAGCCTATAAGCTTTCCCATCCAAGCCCTGATCTTTGTGCTGATGCTATTTACGGTTTGCCAGAAATATATAGAAATAGCATATATAATGCACCATTGGTTGCAAATCCAGGATGCTATCCAACTTGTTCAATTCTTGGAATAGCCCCTTTACTTTCAGGTAATTTTATTCACAAGGATTCTATTATAATAGATGCAACGTCAGGGGTTTCTGGAGCTGGAAGAACAACGGATCTTGCTTTTCAGTTTTGTGAAGCTGAATCAAATTTCAAGGCATATGGAGTTGTTGGTCATAGGCACACTTCCGAGATTGAACAAGAGCTTTCTTTTCTTGCTGGTGAACAATTAGCAGTTTCCTTTACTCCACACCTTGCACCAATGAAAAGAGGAATGCTTGCAACGATTTATTCAAAACTAAAAACGCAGATGAGTGCTTTTGAACTTCATCAGGAATATGAAAATTTTTATAAAGATGAGTTTTTCGTTAGAGTATTGCCTTTAGGAGAATATCCTGAAACTAAAAATGTATGCGGCACTAATTTTATTGATATTTCAGTTTTTGTAGATGAACACACTGGTAGGGCAATAGCCCTTTCGGCAATTGACAACCTTGGTAAAGGAGCTTCATTGCAGGCGATTCAGACGCTTAACTGTATGGCAGGTATTCCAGAAAATAGCGGACTTAGGCAAGTTGCAGGAATTTCGTAAATCACGTCAATTTGAACTACCAATTAGTCCAATTTAAGGCAATATTAATTTGAGATAACTGATATGATTTCAATATTAACATTATTTTTATAATTAACATAATTGCTAACTTTATTAAAACGGAGGATTTAAAATGATAAACATAACTGATGGACAACAAAATTTTGATATGAAGGAATTTATTTCTAAAGCCGAAATCCTTATAGAAGCACTTCCCTATATACAAAGGCTTTCTGGTAAAACTGTTGTTATCAAATATGGCGGAAATGCCATGATTAATGACGAACTCAAAAACAATGTAATGGAAGATATTACTTTGCTTAAATTTATAGGAATAAATCCTGTTATTGTTCACGGAGGCGGTCCTGATATTAGTGCAATGCTCAAAAAGCTTGATATTCTGTCAGAATTCAGACATGGCCTACGGGTAACTGACGCTCAAACAGTTGATGTTGCACAGATGGTTCTTGTCGGTAAAACAAACAAAGAAATCGTCTCACTTCTTAATCAGAAGGGCGCAAAGGCTATTGGAATCTGTGGTATCGATGGAAATCTTATTGAGTGCAAAAAACTCGAAAAGGATTCAGAAGGCAACCCTTTAGACATTGGGTTTGTTGGAGAAATTGTCAAAATTAATACGAAAGTCCTCGAAATGCTTGCCGGTGATGAATACATTCCGGTTGTTGCGCCAATCGGAATAGGAAGCGATGGGCAAAGCTATAATATTAATGCCGATACTGTTGCAGGAGAAATTGCAATCGCATTAAAAGCCGAAAAGCTCATTACCCTGACTGATGTTGAAGGTGTTAAAATGACCCGCGATGACGGCGTGGAAATTGTAATTCCATCCCTCATTGAAGCGGAAGTGCTTGATTTAATTCAAAACAACGTTATAAAAGGTGGTATGATTCCCAAAGTACTTGGGTGCCTTGAAACAATTAACGGCGGAGTCGGACGTGCCCATATAATTGATGGACGTATACCGCACTGTTTGCTTCTTGAAATTTTCACAAATAGAGGTATTGGCACCATGATTATGAAAGAACGACGACCATATTATCAGGGCGAGAAGATTTGAGACAGAGAAAACCTTCGAAAGGTAATTGGTATTTTATATGGAAGATTTGATTTTAAAAAATATTATGGAACAAGATAGCCTGTATTATATGAACACGTTTGGGAAGAGAACTCCTATTTGTTTTACACACGGTCAAGGCATGTTTTTGTTTGGAACTGACAAAAAAAAATACATGGATTTGATTGGCGGTCTTGCTGTCAATGTTTTAGGACACAATAACAAAAGGCTTGTTGACGCTATCTCTTCACAAGCAGCTTCCCTTATTCACTGTTCCAATCTTTATTATATAAAAAGCCAGGCAGACCTTGCAAAAAAATTAGTCTCACTTTCGCCTGGCATGGCAAAGACATTTTTTACCAATAGTGGCGCAGAGGCAAATGAAGGTGCTTTAAAATTGGCAAGAATATATTTTTCAAAACAGGGTACACCACGAACTAAATTCATTTCTGCCAAAAACTCATTTCACGGCAGAACACTTGCAACCGTTACTGCAACTGGACAGGAAAAATACAATACCCCCTTCCGCCCACTTCCACCTGGGTTTGAATACGTTCCATATAACGATATTGATTCGATCGAAAATGCAGTTGATAATGATACCTGTGCTGTTATTCTAGAACTTATTCAGGGCGAAAGCGGCATAATTCCTGCTACAAAAGAATACATTGACGCTGTAGTTAGATGTTGTAAGAAATCTGGTGCTTTGCTTATTATCGACGAAGTACAAACTGGAATGGGCCGAACCGGCACTTTTTATGCTTATGAACAATATGGCATTACCCCTGACATTGTCACTCTTGCTAAGGGTTTGGGCGGTGGAGTACCTATCGGCGCACTTCTTGCTTCTTTTGATGTTGCCAAGGGCTTTGACCCAGGTGACCATGGTTCTACTTTTGGCGGCAACCCTCTTGCTTGTTCCGCTGCATTGGCAGTTCTAAACGAATATGAAGATTTTGAACTCGTCAAAAAAGCAGGCGAACTTGGTGAGTATTTCAAGAGTGCTTTAGCAAAAATCAACGAAGGGCCCGATTTCATAAAAGAAATACGAGGCAAAGGTCTCATGATTGGCATTGAACTTAAAGAGCCAATAGCTCAAAAGGTTAAGGAACGATGTCTTGCAAAAGGATATCTGGTAAATTCGATAGGCACAAACGTGATCAGGCTCTTGCCCCCACTTATAATCCAAAAACACGACATCGACGCATTTTGCAAAGATTTACCTTGGGGACCAGAACCACGGTAAATTAGTCGGTAATAAGACAAAAACGGCTGAAATTTTAAATACTAACTAGAAATACTTAATGCTAATATTGCAACAGTCACAACTGAATTTATCATTTAAATCTAAATGATATCCAACGTCAAGAGATTTTTGAAGTTCCAATAATGGTTCGGGTGTCAAAAGCATGATTTTCATTTATTGTAATTAGTCAGATTTTGCTCGACGATGACTTAAGAAGATTTCAAATGCCAGATTGCTTGTAATGTCCAATATTTGGCGATTTCATCAATATTTATCACCTATCACTGCTTTGATACTTTTGACACCCGAAGCAATAATAATAGCAACTTTTATTCAGTCAGTTTAACAGATTAAAATCAGAATGCCCCTAAATTTAAAATTCAATTGTTTTACAAAATAATCAGTATAAATGAGTTACTCAAAAAATATTATATGGAGGATTAGATCATGAAACACTTTATTAGCTTTAACGACATTACGCCGCAGGAGCTTGACGAGCTTTTAGTTCTTGCAGAAAATCTTAAGGTTCAGACAAAAACAAAAATTGCTCATCCAATTTTAAAAGGCAAAACGCTCGGCATGATTTTCACAAAATCATCAACACGCACAAGGGTTTCTTTTGAGGTAGGAATGTATCAACTTGGCGGTCAGGCACTATTTTTGAGTAGTCAGGATATTCAACTTGGTCGTGGAGAGTCTATTGAAGACACAGCAAAAGTATTGTCCCGCTTTATCGATGGAATCATGATAAGAACTTTTGAACATAAGGATGTTTTGGATCTTGCAAAATTTGGAACCATCCCTGTAATCAATGGCCTTACTGATCTTATGCACCCTTGCCAGGCGCTTGCGGACCTTATGACAATCAAAGAGCATAAAGGCCGTTTAAAAGGCCTTAAAATGGCTTACCTCGGAGACGGAAACAATGTTGCCAACTCTTTGCTTCACGCTTGTACAAAAGCGGGCATGCATATTGCAATTGGTGCACCAAAAGGATATGAATGCGATGCAAAATGTATTGAAGAGGCACAGGAATGTGCTAATCAAACCGACGGAAGCGTCCTTCTTACAACTGACCCAAGAGAGGCAGTTAAAGATGCCGATGTTATTTATACTGACACATGGATAAGCATGGGACAGGAATCCGAAAAAGCTGTTAAAATTCCAATATTCATGCCTTATCAGGCAAACTCTGATTTAATGAAAATCGCTTCTCCTGATGCCATTTTTTTGCATTGTTTGCCTGCTTACAGAGGCTATGAGGTTTCCGCAGAAGTGATTGACGGTCCTGCATCTGTTGTTTTTGACGAAGCCGAGAACCGCCTTCATGCGCAAAAAGCAATTCTTGTTAAATTATTAGGTTAGTTCCATATTGTCAAAAAGAGTATGTTTTTCTATTAAATTGCTTGCTATTTTTATATCGATGGCAATAATTCGTGATATTCGGATTCAAATTGCTCAGATAGGGAGTTTTTGTGAATAAATACCTGCTTAGGCGTGCAACAATTAAAGATATACCCGAGATGCAAAAAGTAATAAAAATTGCAATGACCCAATATGCAGATTTGTCAGGAATAAAAACTCCTTTGGAATCTTTGCTGGAAAGCTTTGACGATTTAAAAAGTCATATAGAAAACGATATGTTTCTCCTTGCTTTTCACAAAGAAACACTTGTCGGAACGCTTAGGATTTCGGATTTAGAAATTTCGGAATTAACTGATGATATCAAAGATGCATTGATTGGTCCGTGTGAATCAGAATGTGCATGCGTTAATAAAAAGGATTGGATAGATATAACAGTAATCGACAATGACAGCAAAAACGAATGTTGTAGTGAATGCGTTAACATGAATATTTTAAAAAGCGATGAAGTTGTCGATCTAGAATTATCAAATTTGAAACTGGCATATATAAGCCGTTTTGCTGTGCTCCCTGAAATGCAAAGTCTTGGTGTCGGCAGCGCTCTATTTAATTCTGCTAATGAATATCTTATTAGAAACTCATATGTGCATGCAATGCTTCACACAGCAATCAATAATTTTGCACTTGTTAATTTCTATAAAAAGCGTGATTTTAACTTAGTTTCTACCAGCACTGATCGTGGATATCTGAGAGGTACATTTGTTAAGCGTTTTGTATAAAATGCGAAAAATATTTTGGTTAAATTATCACTACAATTTTAATGGAATTTCCTTGTATTTATTACTAATATAATTTAGAATGTACGTAGTAAATATATTGAAATAAATATAATTTTAGGAGGATTTTTATGTACAAGGGAAAAGTACGTTCACCAATCGCAGTAATTCTTTTTTCTATTATCACATGCGGTATCTATCAAATTTATTGGCTATTTCAGGTATCAGGAGAAATAAATAATGGTTTAGGAGAGCAAAGAATTTCAGCTCCACTTTATTTCCTTCTCGGACTACTATGTTTCCCATTAATTTACGTTGGTATGTATAAACTCGATGAGGGAATTTTTGACATGAGAACAAGAGTCGGACTACCCGCAACTAAGAACTTTGTTTTATGGCTTGTATTGTCTCTTATCGGAATCGGATTTATCGTTTTCATGTATCAGGTTCAAAGCCAGCTTAATGAAACATGGGAAAAAGCTTAATCTCTTATGAAACTCAATGATAAAAGAATTAATACATTAAAAATTAAAATCAGGCGTATGATATTAGAATATCGTACGCCTGTTTTAGCTATGTCAGCTTTTGTGATTTTTAGTATATTACTCACTGGTTCTACGTGTGTAATGCGAACAATAACAGGCTTACCGTGTCCTGGATGCGGACTTACAAGAGCAACTTTTGCGCTTTTTAAGTTTAATATTCCAGCCGCAATTCATTTCAATCCTGCTGTATTTTTAGTATGGCCAGTCATGATAGTGTTCTTTTTGCTTATGATTTTTAAAAAAATAAATATTAAAAAATACACACCCCTTTTTATAATAACAGGAGTGTGTATGTGTGTCATATATGCAATCCGTATGATTTTATACTTTCCTGAAGTTGAGCCAATGATATATGACTATCATTCTGTATTCGGTAGAATTTTCATCTTTATAAAATCAATTTCGCCTTAATAAAAGCTTTTGCCAAGCCCTAAATCTCGTTCTCCGGTAATTTACTCCACTCAGCACAGAGTTTTCCGATAACTGGAGCTTTGTAAAGTTCACCTTTGTTAGATGCTATTGCTGCCATTATCATGAAAACTAGACATGCTATAGGTGCCACAACAGTACACACTAATAAATAAGCGAGGCCCATTAGAACAATTGATTGAATAGCGTTAAATTTGATGTATGGATTTTCGTTGTCTAAAACTAGATAAATAATTCCTGGGATAAAAGGCACAAAAATGCTTATTATATAACATAATGCCGAAGCTGCATTTCCGTCCATATCTCCAACTTTTGATTTTCCGACTTGCATAACATCCTCCTTAATTTTCGCTCCTGTGATTGAAATACTAATTGTTTTCTAATAATGTTTTAATAAAAAATTGTCATCGATTTTAATTCTATAACATCCTGCTTAAATCCGTAATCAGCCCCCAAATCTAAATGTATCAGTTCCAAATGTAAATGATTGATTACCAAACGGTTGTGCATCAGCCTTTATGATTACGAAAACTATAATTATTGCAACGATTATGAATAAAATCGCTGAAATAACTAATCCGATTATGTTTAGAATTTTCGCGGTTCTAAGCTTATTTCTTGCTTCATTATAATCATTATCATTTGAAGCCATTAAAGAAAAGACTAACGCAATAACCCCAAAAATAAAGTTTCCACAGCACACAATATTAATGATCGAAAATACTATCATGGACGTAGCATTCGGTTTCTCTGTTGGGTTCTGTGAATATGCTTGCACTGTAGGAGCTATTTTAGTAGCCAATGCCGGGGCCATTACTGCAGCTATAACTGGAGGCGTCGCTATAGGTGTTGCTGAAGTCGCCACAGGAGTTGGGTTTGATTTGACATCTGATTGATGTACCCACTGATTTTGAGCGTTTGCACTAGCATCAGGCGTTTTATATTCGGAACTTTGCTCGTATGCTGCTTTATTAACATCAACAATATCAGCAACATCAGTTTCGCTGGCATCACTAGTATTCTGAGTTGTAAATCCTGAATTATCCGAATTTAAAATTATTGTACCACAAGAATTGCAGAATTTTGCCTGATCTGGATTTTCTTTCCCACATGTTGAACAAATCATAGTTAGCCTCCTAGTAAATATTTTTTTCTTACTACTATAGTTTAGTTCTATTCGCACAAAACGTCAATCGTAAAATTTGCAAAAATCATGTTTTTTATGAGCATAAGTTTCAAAAAGCAAGTTTTAATAAAATTGACTAGATGTTGTTCCATTATGGCTTCAGAAGATTTGAAGCTGTAGATTGCTGGTAACGGTCAATATTTGATGATTTCAAAAACTTATGGTATAAGGTATAGATTAGATTAGATTAAAATAAAATAGAATAGCATAGAATAGATTAGATTAGATTAGATTGGAGTAGATTAGATTAGATTGGATTAGATTAGGCTTTAGTGAATCTTCCAATTAATAAATCTATGCACTTGCAGGCGGAATAGGTGCCAAATAGTAAAATGGGGAAACTGGAATATTTCTTAGAACAGTAAATAGAACCAACATTGTTATGATGCAAATAATAGCCCAGTTTGGAATTTTTGGGAATGGAAGGATTTTACGGTTAAAAACGTAATGAACATATTCCCTAAAAAGATAATATGCTGCTATCGGCCCAAGAACTAACACAATCATTGCATTGTCTCTGATAGCTGCTAATAAATTAAAATGGATTAATTCATAAGCAGCACGTGTCATTCCACAGCCAGGGCAGTAAAGCCCGGTTAGCTTATTAAAGGGACAAAATATTATAATGCTTCCGATTCCATATCCTGATATGATTTTGGTTGGATTATAGACTAACATAAATAAGACAAACGAAATAGCAAGAAACGGAATTCCAATGCCAATTATTATTCTAATTGCTTTGCTGTCTTTTTTTATTTCGTTTTCTGGTCGTATGTATTTCATTTGTTGAATTCCTTCTTTAGTGACCAACTGTCACAATCATAGAGGTGAGGGTTGCTTGGGAAGTACAAACTAGTTATCGAATTATTACCAAGTTATGCCCTTAGAGCCAACGGTTATTTATGTTTACATAGAATTTGAAAAGCGGACAGGAGCCATGTAAATTTATTTATGATAATTTGCCATGGTTCCTGTCCCCATGGTTAAATTCTTTATGAAGGAGCGGGCTGATTCTTTTGTATATTAGAGCAACGATTAAAGAAACGACAAAACCTTTGAATAAGTTAAAAGGTACAAATACAAATATTATTAGTGTCATGAAGTCCTTAACGAAATTGTTCCCAACCTGATTTGCCATACCTATTATTGCTTCCATTGGCATACCGAAAGCCTTAATATAAAATGGAATCATTACATAATAATTTGATAAGCATCCAACTAGAGTAAGAGAAAAAGTTCCTACTAACATCGCAACAACAGCTGTTTTCTTGCTTCTGTGCATCTTATAAATAATCCCGGCAGGAACAACAAATGCACATCCCATAACAAAATTTGCAATTTCCCCTACCCCCGCAGTCTGCGTTAGCGGATAATGTGCCAGGTTTTTGATGAATTCTATGATCACAGCGCTCCATGGGCCTAATGCAAAAGCCGCAAGAAGCACGGGCACTTCACTTACGTCAAATTTAAGGAATACCGGCATAAATGGTAAAGGAAATTCCAGAAACATAAGTATAATTGCTGCAGCAGCCATGATGCCAGTCTTGGCAATCCAGTTTGTTCTTTGTCTTGTTGTTAATTTGTTCATTTTTCTTCCTCCAATGTTTATAAAAAATTAAATAAAGCCCTTGAATAATCAAGGGCTTTCAAAGGAGCAATAAACTCCCATTGGAATACTAAATTTCCATGTTTCTTTCATCCAGACTATACTGTCGGCCAAGGAATCTAACCTTGTCAGCTGCATGCAGCTCGCGGGCTTGTGGCATTACTTGGAGCAAAATTAACTATTGCTCATAATAAAACTCTTTACCGCCGGTAGGGAATCAAACCCTGCCCTGAAACATTATTCAATTGTCAAAATCATACCATGAAATTATTATATAAGCAATAGATTTTCGAAATTTTCTAATTTTCTAATATTTTGATATTTGACTCAGGTGCCAAAAGTAATAACGATAGTTATAGAGTCATCGCCGACCAATAATCAGTTAATTATAAAAAGAATAAACCGAGCTTTTAACACTCGAGCCATAATTTGATATTTTGATATTTCAACATATGTCCAAATTGCAATGATTAGCGTTAAGCTTTTTCAAAGATGACACTCTATTTTGCATCTTCAATTTGAACGTTCATGCATTTTTCGATATTAACCTGTGATGTCGAATGATCTTTTTTGTAGGTTTGTGTCTTCTTGTAAGTGTTGTTTGTAAAAACAAGATTATCAACCGAGTACGCTGTCAATAATCCGTCTTTGAATGTTTTAAACATATTGTCAACAATTTTAATGTTTTTATGAAAACAAAATCCTGCATCGTCCGATATTTCAAATTCCGGGGTTACTGCGATAACATAATCACCAGCCATATAGCAACAATCTTCAAATGTGTTTTCTTTAATTGTAACATCGTTAACCGAACCGGACTCAAACCAAAAACTGGCATCGCCTGTAATGTGAATTGCATAAAGCGAGTTCCAGAAATGATTTTTCTCGATTAACACTTTACCAGGTGTCGATATCAAAAATCCTCTTGGACGATTTCCACCGGTTCTATTATTTCTTAAAACTGCAGCAGGCATTCTTTTTGCATTTTCCAAAAGATCTCCCACAAAAATCAATTCACTTATACTTTGTTCAAATTTTAGTGATATAAGACTTTCTTTTTCGTCTGCAAACAAAGAGGAATCAACAGTTAGTTCTACCGCAACTTTCATAGTAGACTTATTGATAAGCGATATTATGTCGCCTGGCTTATACACGTTTAGTCCGTATTGCTGAAAATGGGCAATTCTCGCAATGATTTCCTTGTCACTTACAATTCTTTCAACTACTGTATAAATGCCATGTATGTTCGTGCCATCATCAAGCATGTTTTCTAGTATGCTGTTTTCAATGGTGATAGTACCGGTGCAGTTAACAAAATGTGTTGCATCAGCATTCACAGAAATTAGGCCTTTTGATTTTTCGCTCAAAGAAATATTAAGTCCATCTAAATGAATGTTTTCAGACATCTGCGCAATTACGCCCATCGAACCGGCTGTTACTAATTGAACATTTTTAATTAAAATATTTTCACTGCTATTTATGAAAAATGCACTGTTATGCCTCTTTTCGTGTTGAATGGTTAAAACATTACCTTTTTTGAAAACGTAAGGCACTGCTGTCTTAACATAATCTAGCCTGACTTGACTGGATTTTTCATTTTCATCCAAAAGCTTAATTTCAAACTCAAAAATTGGAGCTGGCTGTGAATCAGTTATCTGGTCACCCCTCCCAAATTTACCTAAAAGTGTAGGAGTGTTGTAACCCGGAGCTTTAGTCAGTGGGTCATACTCCTGAATCAATGGAAGCATATCGCTCATGTCATTTTTCCAATTATCGTCGAAAAAAACCAGATTCTCGCCTGCAACCCTATGTGGGAAAAGCAATTTATCTATATCGATAACTAGCCCTTTTTCATCGCTATCTATTATTAACCCCTGCGAATAAAATGGCCTTGTATAGTCAATTATCAAATCACTAATTGTAATATTGGAAGATTCATCTATTATGAAAGGTGAAATCCTGCCATGGAAAAGAAGGGTTGCTCCATTTCCTTCAATTGTTAGATTATGAAAATCTATAAGTGGAAATGTAATTTTCTTTAAACTGCGGTCATTGTTTGACTGAGCATAAAATTTCTCGAACGCATTATCAGGGTAAAAATGGTACGTTTGCTTTTCTAATGTTATTGTACTGGAGGTTTTCGAATTTTTTACTGTACTCAATAAGAGTAAAAGATCCATTGTGTAATCCTTTTGTGGGTCAGTATTGTCATATTCTAATATCCCATTTGCAGATGAATCCATCGGGTATACCTCACTTCGCTAATTTATATTTTCTTTCTTCATGTTCTCTTTTTTCATATTATCTTTTTCCATATGAAATTGTGTCATAACTTTGTCTTTCAAATTACATTACAGGTGGATAGGGAGAATCTTTCAGATAATCTTTAGGAATTCCACCGGGAATCCTCTCTATTTCAATGGAGAAATGAAAGGTGTCTTTTTCTTTATAATATAGAAGTATGTTGTTACTATAAGCATATGCTATTTATTCATTATATATTGACTAATATGACGATATCTGGTATACTATATGTATG